>JBEIFV010000344.1:0-2091 GCA_040382235.1 Burkholderiales bacterium | reverse complement strand
GCCGCCATCGCCGCCGACCTTGGCCTCACTATCACGTTGTTCCAGCCCTTCCGCGATCTGGAAGCCATGCCGGAACCGCAACGCACCCGGGCGTTCGAGCGCATGGAGCGCAAGTTCGACGTGATGGCCGAACTGGGCGCGCCGCTTGTCTTGCTGTGCTCGAACTGCTCGCCGCTCGCCCTGCCTGATCGGGCGCGCATGATCGCCGATCTCCATGAACTGGGCGACCGCGCCGCCGCGCGCGGGCTCAAGGTCGGCTATGAAGCGTTGGCGTGGGGGCTGCATGTCAACGACCATCGCGAGGCGTGGTCACTGGTGCGCGATACCGATCATCCGGCAATCGGCCTGATCCTCGATACCTTCCACTCCCTTTCGCGCAACATCCCTTCGAGCAGCATTGGCGACATCCGGCCCGAAAAACTGTTTCTGGTCCAGGTTGCCGATGCACCCCGGCTCGACATGGACTTGCTGCAATGGAGCCGGCATTTTCGCTGCATGCCTGGCCAAGGCGATTTGGCCGTCACCGATTGGGCCGAAGCAATCTGGCGTACCGGCTATGACGGCTGGTGGAGCCTGGAGATCTTCAACGACCGCTTCCGCGCCGGTTCAGCCAGCAGTGTCGCGCAGGATGGCAACCGCTCGCTGCTGGCGCTACACGACGCTGTGGCAAGGCGCCCGCGCAGCCCGCTCACGCCCCAGATACCGCCGCCAGTGCACAGCGAGCGCATGGCTTTCATCGAATTTGCTGCGAGCCACGAAGAGGCGGCCGCTTTGGGACAGATGCTCGCGGCGCTGGGTTTTCGTGCCACCGGACGCCACCGCCGTCAGGACGTGACCCGCTGGTGTCAGGGCGACATCAACATCGTCGTCAATTCTGAACCTGAAGGCTTTGCGCACAGTTTTGACATCATGCATGGCGCTTCCGTGTGCGCTCTCGGGCTGGAAGTGGATGATGTTTCTGCTGGGCTGGAACGCGCCCGCGCCTTGGGTGTGCCGTTGTTCGAACAAGCAGTCGGGCGGGACGAGATGGAGCTGCCCGGCGTGCGAGCCGTGGGCGGCAGCCTTCTGTACCTCATCGCGAAGGGTACCGAGGATGCCGTTTGGGCGCATGAGTTTCCTGTGCCAGTCGCCGCCGATCGCGATGGCCAGCCGCTCGGCCTGACGCAGATCGATCACGTCGCGCAGACGATGACGCACGAAGAGTTTCTGAGCTGGCAGCTGTTTTATGTGACGTTGTTCGGCATGACCAAGACCCCGCAGATCGACATCGCCGACACGCTGGGACTTGTGCACAGTCAGGCGGTTGAGTCGCCGGGCAAAGGCATCCGCATCACCCTCAATGGCAGCCAGAGCGGGCAGACCCTCTCGTCGCGCTTTGTCCAACATTATTTTGGGGCCGGGGTTCAGCATATCGCCTTTGCCTGCCCCGACATATTCGCCGCGGCTGCGGCGGCATCCGCCAACGGGCTCGACCTGCTGCCAATCCCGCCCAATTATTATGACGATATCGAAGCGCGCTTCGGGCTCGATCCGGTGCTGGTGGATCGGCTGCGCGCGCACAATATTCTTTATGACCGGGATGGCGAGGCGGAATATTTCCAGCTCTACAGCCGCGCCTTTGCGCGCCGCGTCTTCTTCGAGGTCGTCGAGCGCCGCGCCTATCAGGGCTATGGTGCCGCCAATGCCGTGGTGCGTCTCGCCGCCCAGGCCCGCTTCAAGCCGCCCGCCGACTGAAGCCTATTTCGGGGCCGGCGTCATCGGGTGCGGGCGGGGTGCCTGGCCGCCATTGATCGCCCACTTGATACCTTCCAGAAACAACGCCTGAACCCGCGGATCATCCCAGGCGGCATCAGGGTGGCCCAAGCCGGAATAAAATACCCTGCCTTTGCCGTACGACTTGATCCATGCCACCGGAAAATCGCCATCCTTGCGGTGAACACCAGGCAGGGTGAGATCAAGACCGCGCGTATCCAGCCGCGCAAGCACATCGACCTCGGCGCGTGAATAGGGCGTCGGCAGCATCTGGTAATGCTCATCAAGCAGCACGCTGCCGGTTTTCAGCTTCTTCATCGCCGGAAAATCCGGCCGTTC
>JBEIFV010000343.1:0-2191 GCA_040382235.1 Burkholderiales bacterium | reverse complement strand
CCCATGCACCTCACGGTCGGCAACTTTCTGCTTGATTGAGAGGAGCGCGCTCGAAGGATACGCAAGCGTCGGGCATGGTCCGCACAGAGCGGTCGAAGCGGCGCTCTTCGCAGCCTGTCGATCGGCCGGATTGCGGTAAGCTTGCATATCCCATTTTTCCGCGGGCCCTCCCACATGAAACTGATAGTCAAACATCGCTACCGTCACACCGATCCCGCCAGCGGCGAACGGGTCGAAACGCGTCACCGCATGACCGCTGAAGCCGCTGCCGCATCCGACATGGTCGATGCCGAGTTGATCGCGGAGACGCGCGAAGAGCGCTACGTGAAAGACAATCCCAACGCGCACGGCTTCGGCCCGAATTTCGCGACCGCTGCCAAACGCTGAGTTTTCAGCCAACGCCGCATCGCGCGGCTTACGGGCGCGCTCAATCTGCCGCGGCACAAACAGTCAGGTTACGGCCGCCATTTGCTACCGGGTTTCGAAGTCGAGTCGCGTAAGCCAGATCATCGCCTGCCCACGATCCGCGCCGCACATCTCGATTGCCGGCTGCAAGCCGCCGCAGCAAGCAGGCCGCAAGGGCGAGCCAAAGATGGCGCAGCGATAGTCGTCCGTCAACTGAACACAAGGCACCCCTGCCGGCTTGCCCGCAGGCATGCCCGGAATCGGGCTGGTGATCGAGGGCGCGATGCAGCAGGCGCCACAACCGCTGCGGCATTCCATCAGCCGCACCAACGGCGGCGCGTCATCGGTGTCGGCGTCTACTTGACGCCCAGCTTCTGCTTCACGTCCATGCTGACCTTCTTGTTGACGAACTGGGTGGTCGCCACTTTCGACAGATCGACATCGCCCGCCTTGTACAGGCCCGCCTTGACCATCTTGTCATAGAAATCCTTGATGCGCGCCTCGGACATGGCGCCGATGCCCATGGTCAACGCATCCCCTGTATCGACGATCCCCAGCTTCTTGATCAGCGCGATCGAAGCCTCGATCAGTTCATCGTTGGCCTCCGGGTTGGCCTTCTTGATCAACTCGTCGGCGGGCTTGCGATTGCCGTACAGGTAGTTGTACCAGCCGATGATCGAGCCTTCCATGAACTTGCGCACCGTCTCGGGTTTGTTGCGCACCAGGTCCCAGCGTGTCTCCACCGTGGTCGAGTAGGTCGAGAACCCCTGGTCGGCCAAAAGGTGCACCACCGGATCGAAACCGGCCTGCTTGCGAATCGAGATCGGTTCGGAAATGCCGTAGCCCTGCTGCACCGATTTCTTGTCGGCCAGGAACGGTCCGGCATTGAATCCGTAGGGTTTCAACTGCTCGTCACGAAAACCGTGGTCGGCCTTGAGCCACTGCCAGAAGCTGAACTGGCCATCCTTGGAAATGAAAACCGTCTGCGCCTTTTTCAGATCATCCCAGCGATCCATGCCCTGCCCCGGGTGCGAGATCAGCACCTGCGGATCTTTCTGGAAGATCGCGCCCACCACCACGGTCGGCACGCCATTCTTCACATTGTCGAATGACAGCAGCAGGTTGCCGGCCATCAGGAAATCGATGCGGCCGGCTGCCAGCAGCGGCCGGTTGTTCACCTGTGGCCCACCCTGCACGATCTCGACATCCAGGCCCAGGCGCTTGTAGGTGCCGTCAGCCAGGGCCTGATAGAAGCCACCGTGCCCCGCCTGCGCCTTCCAGTTGCTCGAGAACACCACCTTTTCCTGCGCCCACGTTGACTGGCAGGCGATCAATGCGGCAGCTACCAAAGCTAAGCGTTTCATTCCCGTCTCCTGAAAATTGAATCGAAAAAAATCGGCACTCAGGGCTGCGCCATGTCCGGCGTCCAGCCACGGGTTTTCCCGGGGTTCATCAGACCATGCGGGTCGGCGATGCGCTTGAATTCGATCTGCGACTGATCGATCTGCTTCATGCCGCCATCCTCGATAGTGTACACATGGGCATCGAAAACCAGACAGCCGTCGGCCTCGAATTCGGCCATGATTTCATACAGCCGCTCGCGGTCGAAAAAAGTCACCAGTGGCAGGCCGAATACCGCGTGTTCCCCGAACTGGCGGGCGAATTCATGGTGAAAATAAAGCTCTTCGCCGTAGCGTTCCATCTGGCGCGCCACCAGCGCCGGGTCAAACGGTGACGGCTGCGCGATCTGCAGGTAGGTGAACGTGCGATCGTGCCTGAGCGCCAT
>JBEIFV010000342.1:0-2261 GCA_040382235.1 Burkholderiales bacterium | reverse complement strand
CTCGCCAAGGGTGGTCAGGGAGGCTTGGGCAACATCCACTTCAAGTCCAGCACTAACCGGGCGCCGCGCCAGTACACCCTGGGCGAGGACGGCGAAGAGCGCGAGCTCAAGCTTGAACTCAAGGTGCTGGCCGATGTCGGCCTGTTGGGCATGCCGAACGCCGGCAAGAGCACTTTCATCCGCGCGGTTTCGAACGCGCGCCCGAAGGTAGCCGACTATCCGTTTACCACGCTGCATCCAAATCTTGGCGTGGTGCGCGCCACCGACAAGGTCGATTTCGTCATCGCCGACGTGCCGGGCCTGATCGAAGGTGCGGCGGAGGGCGCAGGCCTGGGCATCCAGTTCCTCAAGCATTTGCAACGAACCCGCCTGCTGCTGCATCTTGTAGACATTGCCCCCTTTGATGAAGCGGTCGACCCGGTGCGGGAGGCGCGCGCAATTGTTGGTGAACTGAAAAAGTACGATCGTTCGCTGCACGCGAAGCCACGCTGGCTGGTTCTCAACAAGCTTGATCTGATCCCCGACCCCGCCCTGCGCAAGCGTCGTGTCGACGATCTGGTGCGACGCCTGCGCTGGAAAGGCCCGGTGTTTTCGGTTGCAGCCATCAATGGTGAAGGCTGCCGCGACCTGTGCCGGCATATTGGCGACTACCTCGAGGAGCAGCGCAAGGAAGCCTCGACGTGACCTCGGTGGTGCAAGCGGCCACACGGCTGGTCATCAAGGTAGGCTCTTCGCTGGTGACCAACGATGGCCGCGGCCTGGACAGCGACGCAATCGCCCATTGGGCGCGGCAGATCGCTGGCTTGCGGGCCGGCGGCAAGCAGGTCGTGTTGGTATCGAGCGGCGCGATCGCAGAAGGCATGCAGCGCCTGGGCTGGTCGAAAAGACCCAAGGCCATCCACGAACTGCAGGCCGCCGCAGCCGTCGGCCAGATGGGCTTGATCCAGGTCTACGAAAGCTGCTTTCGCGAGCACCAGTTGAAGACGGCCCAGGTATTGCTCACCCACGACGACCTTGCGGATCGCAAACGCTATCTCAATGCAAGGTCGACCCTGATGACCCTGCTGGGTCTTGGCGTGATCCCGATCATCAACGAGAACGACACGGTCGTCACCGACGAGATCAAGTTCGGCGACAACGACACGCTGGGCGCCCTGGTCGCGAACCTGATCGAAGCCGACGCTCTGGTGATTCTCACCGACCAGGAAGGACTCTACACCGCCGACCCGCGGCACGACGCCGGTGCCACACTGGTCGCCCGCGCCATCGCAGGCGATGCCGCACTCGAGGCCATGGCGGGCGGCGCCGGCTCAAGCGTTGGCAAGGGTGGCATGATCACCAAGATTCTGGCCGCGCGGCGGGCGGCGAAAAGTGGCGCCCACACCGTGATCGCATCGGGTCGCTTGCCGGATGTACTGGCGCGCCTGGCAAGTGGCGAAACCATCGGCACGCAGCTGCATGCCGGCATGCAGCGCGTCACCGCCCGCAAGGCATGGATGTCGGATCATCTGCAGGTGCGCGGCTCGGTCACACTTGACGCCGGCGCGACCCGCGCATTGCAAGGCGGTGGCAGGAGCCTGCTGCCAATTGGCGTCATCGCCGTGTCCGGCGAATTCGAGCGCGGCGAGGTTGTAGCCATCCGCGCGCATGAAGGCGGCGAAATCGCGCGCGGCCTCACCAACTACACGGCCGACGACGCGCGTCGCATCATGCGCAAGCCGTCCAGCGAAATCGAGTCGATCCTGGGATTCGTCGACGAAGACGAGCTGGTGCATCGCGACAACCTGGTTTTGCTGTAAGCCGCCGGGCCAATCGCACGGCAATGCCGGGGTCATGAACCCCTGTGGAACCGGGCCAGCGTAAGCAGAAACCCCGGTAGCAGGACCAGTATCGCGATGGTCGCGATCCATTGCTCCGCAGTCATCACAAACGCGTAGACCCAGGGTCGCGGCTGAACCGCTTCCAGTAGCAGCGCGGGATGGAATGGCGGCTTCAGAAATCCGCTCAGTACCGTGAACGTGCAATAAATCGCCAGACACAATCGCGCCGATTCCCCTGGCTCAAGCTTTGCATACTCTTTCGCCTTGCCGAGCCAGATCAGCACCGCCAGGCATGCCGCTTCGTACAGCATGACCGGGTGGCGCATAGCACCATCGCCAAAGTCAACGCCCCACGGCAAACTGGTGGGGCTGCCAAAGCCGGTCCCGCGCAGCGCCCAGAAAAACGCTCCCAGGCTCAATACCAGCAGCGCCGCGGTCACG
>JBEIFV010000341.1:0-2327 GCA_040382235.1 Burkholderiales bacterium | reverse complement strand
GTTTCGGCGCTCAGGCGCCCAGGATCGGCCGGGCGAGGGGATCGGGCTGGCCCACGCGCGCGCGCTGGTGCGCCGGCGTGATCAGGCGCATGCCGGCCACCCGCTTCTTGGCCTGCATGATGTACGAGGCGCCTGCGACCGGCCACCAGCGCCGGCCGGCGCTTTCCAGGAATTCGAGCCGACCCAACCATTGCTCGGATTCAAATGGCGGTCGATAGCAGCCGAACAGCCCGCCGCGCATCTCGAAGTTGAGCAGTTTCAGCCAGTCCTTCATGCGCGGCACGCTGACGAACTCCGCGTCCCAGGGCGGCAGCGGCGACTGCCCGATGAGCCGCTTCAGGCCCCACAGACTGATCGGATTGAAGCCGGTGACGATGAGTTCTCCCTCGGGCCGCAAGACCCGCTCGACCTCGCGCAGGATCTGGTGCGGCTCGCTGGCGGCCTCGAGCAAATGCGGCAGCAGAACCAGATCGAGCGATTCCGCGGCGAACGGCAACTCGTGCGCATCGGCGACCACGCCGGGGCTGCCGCCCAGCGCCGCCGTGGTGCGCCAGGGAATCCGGTTCTCACGCAGGAAATCAATGCCGGGCAGGCCTATCTGGAGCGCGAAATAGCCGAACAGGTCGGCCACCAGCAGATCAAGCTGTGCCCGCTCCCAGGCCAGCACATAGGCGCCCTGCGGCGTGGCGAACCACTGGTCGAGCGATACGCTGCCATCCAAGCCCGCGCGCATCGGGTTATCGTCGGGGTTGGCGCGCGACATAGGATGGATGCTTGCAAGCAGGGGAAGCCACGGCGGCCTGCAAGGGCCGCCCTTTGTTGCAGGCGACGAGGCAGGTTGCCACAGGCGATAATGCCTTGGTCCGGTCTGGACGGTAGCCACTGTTCAAGCTTGGACGCATACCACGAATTATCGCATGTGCGCACATTCGATGGTCAAATTCATGATCTAAATCAATCGTTTGGAATGGTTTTTCGATTGACAGCACGAGCTTCGCAAACTATTATCCGCGCACTACAACGAAGGGGCGGCGCATGCACTTATCGAGCGCGATGATTCGACTTTTTACGCTTGCCTGCCCATTGTTGCTGGCCGCCTGCGGCAGCACCCCGATCGCCCGCGTCGCCGAAGTCGCCCAGGCGCTGCCGGCGGCGCCTGCGGCAACAGTGCGGGAGAGCGCGCCGGTCGCGCCACAGCCACAAGAGGTGTCGCAACTGGCCATTGGCAATGTGGATGTCTCGGCCAAACCGGTGCCGGATTTGTGGCAACGCATGCGCAACGGCTTCGCCATGCCGGAACTGACCAATACCGCCGCCCAGGAGAAAACCGGTTGGTATGCCGCGCGCCCCGAGTACCTGCGGCGCAGTTTCGAGCGCGCCCGCCCGTTCCTGTTTCACATCGTCGAGGAAATCGAAAAGCGCGGCATGCCCACCGAGCTGGCCTTGTTGCCCCTGATCGAATCAGCCTACAACCCGCGCGCGGTCTCGCCCGCCCAGGCCGCCGGCATGTGGCAATTCATTCCCTCGACCGGCAAGCGCTACAACCTGCAGCAGGACTGGTGGCGCGACGACCGCCGCGACATCCTCGCTTCGACCAACGCCGCGCTCGACTATCTGCAAATGCTGCACGACATGTTCAAGGACTGGCATCTTGCGCTGGCCGCCTACAACTGGGGCGAAGGCGCGGTTGGTCGCGCGATCGAGAAAGCGCGCGCCAAAGGCGAACCCACCGACTACGCCAACCTGCGCATGCCGGCCGAAACCGCCGGCTATGTGCCCAAGCTGCAAGCGGTCAAGAATCTGGTGATGAAACCGGAGCTCTTCAACCTGGTTCTGCCGGCGGTGGCCAACGCCCCCTACTTCGCAACCATCACCAAGACACGTGACATCGACGTCAAGACCGCCGCCCGCATGGCGGAAATCCCGGTCGAGGAATTCCTGCAGCTCAATCCTTCACACAATCGCCCGGTGATTCCTGGCGCCAACAATCCGGTCATCGTGTTGCCGGCGGCCAAGCTTGAAACCTTCCGCCAAAACTTGGAGACCAATCAGGACAAGCCGCTGTCGACCTGGCAGGCGCACCTGGTCAAGGCCGGCGAGAACCTCGAGCGCGTCGCGGCACGTTTCGGCATCGATCTGGCTGATTTGAAATCGATCAACGGCCTGTCCAAGCGCTCGCGCGTCGGTGAGGGGCAGACGCTGCTGGTGCCGCGCAGGGATGCGCAGGTCGAAACCGCGGCGCTGCCGACCAAGGTTGCGCGACCTGCGATCGAGGCCGAAGAGAAAACCGTGCGTGCCACCCATGTGGTGCGCAAGGGCGAGACGCT
>JBEIFV010000340.1:0-2560 GCA_040382235.1 Burkholderiales bacterium | reverse complement strand
CGTGATTCTCTAGTGTTTTTGGGCGCCGGGCCCGGAAAAGGCGAAGAAGCATGGCACGCGGAAAATGGGTATTTTCGAGTTGTGCTATGTTTGAATTGGGGCTGTTCTAGTTGCTCGTGTGGTTTTCTGTTGTGTTTGTCCGGCGGGCCGCCCCCCCCGCCGCCGATCGAAGCCAACCTCATCAACTATCTGTGGCCGCTCTTGATCGTGGTGCTGGCGCCCTTGATCGTGCCGGGGGTGCGGCTCACCGTACGTCACGTCTGCGCTGCGTTGCTCGGTTTCGGTGGTGCGCTCTTGCTGGCCACCGGCGGCAAGTTCGCCATCGATGGGCGCTACCTGTTCGGCTACGGATGTGCGCTGGCGTCGGCCTTGATCTGGGCCACTTACTCGCTCTTGACACGACGTATGTCGGCTTTTCCGACCGGTACCGTGGGCGCCTTTTGCATGGTGTCCGGCATGCTCTCGCTGCTTTGCCATTTTCTCTGGGAACCGGCGGCGCACTTTGTCGCGTTCGACTGGTTCTGGCTGGCGGCCATCGGCATCGGCCCCCTGGGCCTGGCTTTCTATACCTGGGATGCGGCGATGAAGCGTGGTGACCCGCGCGTGATCGGCACGCTTGCCTATCTCACGCCCCTGCTTTCCACGCTATGGCTGGCGCTGTCCGGCGTCGGACACCTGGGCCCGCTCGCACTGCTGGCGATGTGCGCCATCGTCGGCGGTGCCGTACTCGGTTCATTGCCCGCCAGGCGTGTTTGAAGCCCGGCTTGCAGAAGTGCCGAGGCCGGCGATGCGCGCGCGTTGCTACAATTGACGCTTACGTAAACGTAAAGCCGGCCAGCCGCAGGCAGGCCACAGGAGACCCATGGCAGCCCTAGCTACCGCCATCAACACCCGCAGCCCTGAATACGCAGCCAACGCGGCCGCACTGAAAACCGCGGTCGACGACCTCAAGTCCCTGGTGGCCAAGGTCGCGCACGGTGGCTCGGAAGATGCACGCAAGAAGCATGTGGGGCGCGGCAAGCTGCTGCCGCGCGATCGGGTCGATCAACTGCTGGACCCCGGCACGGCTTTCCTCGAGTTCTCGCAACTGGCCGCCCACAACATGTATCACAACGCCGCCCCCGGGGCGGGTGTGATCACCGGCATCGGCCGGGTGTCCGGCCGCGAATGCGTGATCGTGTGCAACGACGCCACGGTCAAGGGCGGCACCTATTTCCCGATGACGGTGAAAAAGCACGTGCGGGCGCAGGAGGTCGCCGGCGAGAACAACCTGCCCTGCGTTTACCTGGTCGATTCCGGCGGCGGCAACCTGCCGACGCAGGAGGATGTGTTTCCCGATCGCGACCATTTCGGACGCATTTTCTACAACCAGGCCAACCTGTCGGCGCGCGGCATTCCGCAGATCGCGGTGGTGATGGGGTCGTGCACCGCCGGCGGCGCCTATGTGCCGGCGATGAGCGACGAGACCATCATCGTGAAGAACCAGGGCACCATCTTCCTGGGTGGGCCGCCCCTGGTCAAGGCGGCCACCGGCGAGGTGGTGAGCGCCGAGGAACTGGGCGGCGGCGACGTGCATACGCGGGTGTCGGGCGTGGCCGACCACTTGGCGACAAGCGATGCGCATGCGCTGGCGATTGCCAGGCGCATCGTCGGCAACCTGAATCGGGTCAAGGCGCCGGCGCTTGAGATCGCCGATCCGCGCGCGCCGCTCTACGCGGCCGAGGAGATCTACGGCGTGGTGTCGGCCGAGTCACGCAAACCCTACGATGTGCGTGAGGTGATCGCGCGCATCGTCGACGGCTCCGAACTTGATGAGTTCAAGGCGCGTTACGGCACCACGTTGGTGACCGGTTTCGCTCGCATCCATGGCATGCCCGTGGGCATCATTGCCAACAACGGCATCCTGTATTCGGAGTCTGCCTTGAAGGGGGCGCATTTCATCGAATTGTGCGCGCAGCGCGGCATACCGCTTCTGTTTCTACAGAACATCACCGGCTTCATGGTCGGCAAGAAGTATGAGTCCGGCGGCATCGCGCGCGACGGCGCCAAGCTGGTGACCGCGGTGGCCACAGCGAAGGTGCCGAAGTTCACCGTGATCATCGGCGGCAGTTTCGGCGCCGGCAACTACGGTATGTGCGGCCGCGCCTACAGCCCGCGTTTCTTGTGGATGTGGCCGAACGCGCGCATTTCCATCATGGGCGGTCCGCAGGCGGCTTCGGTTCTTGCCACGGTGAAGCGCGAAGGCATCGAGGCCAAGGGTGGCACCTGGAGTGCCCTGGAAGAGGCGGATTTCAAGAAGCCGATTCTCGAACAGTACGAACACCAGGGCCATCCGTAATACGCCAGCGCGCGCCTGTGGGACGACGGTGTGATCGATCCGGTGGATACCCGCCGTGTGCTGGGGCTGGCGATGTCAGCTGCCTTGAATGCGCCGATCGAGAAAACCACCTTCGGCGTGTTCCGCATGTAATCCGTTTTCCAGGATATCGAGATGCCAAAAATCACCACGCTTGAAATCGAAATCCGCAATCACGTCGGCATTGTCTGGCTGAACCGCCCG
>JBEIFV010000339.1:0-2652 GCA_040382235.1 Burkholderiales bacterium | reverse complement strand
CGTCGAGAGGCACTCGACATCAAAGCCGGTCAGCCACATGGCACATACGATCGCCACCCGGAAAGGGTGCTCGGGGTTCTTGAAAGCGGATTCCACATCCACGCGCTTGCCGTCCGGCGTCTCGAAGCCCTGCTTCATGCGGGCGCGATGGGGAATGATGTCGAAGCCCCATTTCTTGAAGTCGGCGACTTCGTTTTGCGCCTCGCTGATGATGATCTCGACGATGGTTTCGTCCAGCCAGTCGGCCTTGGCCAGCAAGCGGTCGCGCTGCGCATGCAGAACTTGCCGGGCTTCCTCATCCTGCGCGGCGGCAATTTCGGATCGTTTCGCTTCGGCTTCGGCCCGCACTGACGCCGCCTTTTTCTTCCACTTCGGCTCGATCAGCATCAGCATGCGGGCACATGTGATTTTGTCGATGCACACCAGCATGGTCTTGCCGGCCTCCCAGCGGGTGGTGCAGTGTTCGACAAAGTCGTCGGTGAGCTTCTCCAGGCGCTTGTCGGCGGTGATGACTTCATAGTCCTGGCCGAGAAGTCTCTCCAGCAGCGCGGTTTGGTCGGGGTCAAGATCGGCGGCTTCGACGGCGGCGGCGATCTTGTCGTTCAAGTCCGCCCGCGCCAGCCCCAACTTTTCGCCACGATTCTCGTACACCAGCTTGACGGTGGCGCCGTCTTCCTCGCTGCGCTTGAAGTCGTAGCGCGAGACGTAATTGCCGAAAATACGCTTGGTCAACTCATCGTTCTTGAACAAGGGTGTGCCGTTGAAGCCGATGAAGGCGGCGTTCGGCAGCGCCATGCGCATGTTGCGCGCCAGCTTGCCGGCCTGGGTGCGGTGCGCTTCATCCGAGATGACGATGATGTCGTCACGGTCGCTGTACGGCTCGCCCGGTGTCACGTCCTGATTGAACTTGTGAATCAGGCTGAATAGGTAGCGGTGGTTTTGTTGCAGCAGTTGCTGCAGGTCGCGGCCTGAGCCGGCGCGCGGTGTCTGGTCGTCCGCCACGCCGCAGCCGACGAAGGTCTTGTAGATCTGGCTATCCAGATCCTCGCGGTCGGTCATCAGCACGAAGGTGAAATTGCCGGTGACCGTGCGGCGCACTTTTTCAGCGAAGAACGCCATCGAATACGATTTACCGCTGCCCTGGGTGTGCCACACCACGCCCAATCGACCGAGGTCTGGATGGGCGCGTTCGACGATTTCCAGAGTACGGGGCACGGGATTGCCTGGCACAAGGTATTGCGCTGTGGCCTCCGCCACCTTTGGATACGGCGACCGGGACTCGTTGGCCGCATGGTCGGGTTCCGGCAGCGGCAATTCGATGACGCGATGCCTGAGCCGCTCGCCGGGCGGAAACCGTCGCTTGATCTCCTCTTGCCGCACGACCGCCGCCACCGCCTGGTTGACGCCCAGCAACTGGTGGTTGCGCGCCACGACCTTGCGCACGGCGCCGGCCTTGCTGGCATCGAACAGAATGAAGTTCTCGACGATGTCCAGCAGCCGGTCCTTGGCCAGCATGCCGTTGAGCAACACCTCGGCCGCTACGCTGCCCTTGTCTTGCTCATGCAGGCGCTTCCATTCACCGAAGTGTTCCCAGGTGCTGGTGATCGAACCGAAGCGCGCGTTGTGGCCGTTGCTGACGATCAGGAAAGCGTTGTGATGGAACGCATGCGCGATGACGCTTTCATCCAGGTAGTCCTGCAGGTTGCCGTCGAATCCGGCGCGGATGTTCTTGTACACCGCCTTGAGCTCGATGAACACCAGCGGCAGGCCGTTGACGAAGCACACCAGATCGGCCCGGCGGTTGTAGTTGGGTGTGCGCAACCCCGTGACCTTGAGTTCGCGCACCGCGAGGAAGCGGTTGGCGCCCGGATTGCGGAAGTCGATGACCGCCGCCTGGGCATGGCGGATCTGGCCAGATGCATCCCGATAGCTGACCGGTACGCCATCCCGAATCAGCTTGTGAAACGCCAGGTTGTGCTGGAGCAGTGAGCGGGAATAGTCGTGATGGGTAAGCTTGCCCACCGCTTCGTCGAGCGCCGCGGCTGGCAAGTGCGGATTGAATTTGGCCAGCGCCGCCCGCAGATCGCGCACCAACACGACGTCGCGTTCGCTCGCCCTACCGAGCGTACCGGTGGGACCAAAGGTCTCCTGGTTCCAGGCGTAGACGCTCTCCCAATCCAGCACCTTTTCCAGATGCTCGGCAAAGGTGGCTTGGACCAGGCGGTCTTCGCTGTTGATGTCGGTGTAGGCCACGCGCTATGGGCTTATCGGTCGGTGGTGTCGTTTTTGCGGGAAAGCATCCAGGGAGGAGTTTCCTATACAAATCAATAGATTACCAGCGGTTCGTAAAACCGACCTGCGGCGCCGGTCACCCTGGACGAGCGCGGCTCGTTACGAGATGAAAATTCGCGTGAATTTTTCGATAGCAAATGCTATGCTTGGCCGCAAGTCGGACTGGAAATTTCCGGTCGGCGCTGGGCTTCTGGGGTTTCCCGGAGGCCCTTCGCTTTTCTAGTGTAGTGCTTCACAATTACGGGAACCAACGTCGCCTCGCCGAGTCAAAGAAGCATCAGGTTGATTTTGGAGATGGCGATGCGGGTAGCAAGTGCGATTGAATTGGACGACGCGCAGCGAAAAGAACTGATGAGGCTT
>JBEIFV010000338.1:0-2699 GCA_040382235.1 Burkholderiales bacterium | reverse complement strand
GGCGCAGTGCTGGGCGTGACGCCACTGGAAATGGAAACCGGCGACGTCATGGTGCTGCAGACCAAGGCGACACTGTTCGCCACCGGCGGCGCCGGTCGCATCTACGCATCCTCTACCAACGCCTTCATCAATACCGGTGACGGGCTGGGCATGGCGGCACGTGCCGGCATTCCTCTGGAAGACATGGAGTTCTGGCAGTTCCACCCCACCGGGGTTGCCGGCGCGGGCGTGCTGATCACGGAAGGGGTGCGCGGCGAGGGCGGCTACCTGCTCAACAAGGACGGTGAGCGCTTCATGGAGCGCTATGCGCCCAATGCCAAGGATTTGGCGTCACGCGATGTGGTGTCGCGTGCCATGGCCACCGAAATCCTCGAAGGGCGGGGCGCCGGCAAGGACGGCGACTACCTGTTGCTCAAACTTGATCATCTGGGCCCCGAAACCATCGACAAGCGCCTGCCCGGCATTCGCGAGATCGCCAAGAAATTCGCCAACGTCGATCCGGCGCGCGATCCGATTCCGGTGGTGCCGACCTGCCATTACCAGATGGGCGGCATCCCGACCAATTACACCGGCGAGGTAGTGGCGCCCGGCAAGGGCGGGCCGAACGTTGTCATCGAAGGCCTGTATGCGGCCGGCGAATGCGCCTGCGCCTCGGTCCATGGCGCAAATCGCCTGGGCACCAATTCCCTGACCGATCTGCTGGTGTTCGGCAAAGCCGCCGGCGATCAGATGATCAAGTATCTGGCAGGCAGCAAGGCGCACCGCGACCTGCCGAAAGATGCGACCGATGTCACCCTGGCGCGTTTGGACCGGCTCAATAACCAGAAAGACGGCGCCAACGTGCACGAGACGCGCGCCGAAATGCAGCGCATCATGCAGCGTCATTGCGGGGTGTTCCGCTTTCCGGATGTCATGGTCGACGGCGTCGCCAAGATCAAGGAAGTCGCCGCCCGCGTGGCGATGACCGAGATCAGCGACAAGTCGAAGGTGTTCAATACCGCGCGCATCGAGGCACTCGAACTCGACAACCTGATCGAAGTGGCGCGCTCCACCATGATTTCGGCGGAAGCCCGCAAGGAAAGCCGCGGTGCGCATGATCGCGCGGATTGCCACGACACGCCGGAGCGCCCCAACGGTCGCAACGACGATGAATGGCTCAAGCACACGCTCTGGTTCAAGGAGGGCGATCGCATCGACTACAAACCGGTGATCTTCACACCCTTGTCGACGGAATCGATTCCGGCCAAGGTTCGCTCATACTGATTTCTGCAAAGCAAGGCAAGTCCAGATGAAAATTTCGCTTTATCGCTACGACCCGGATCGCGACGCCGCGCCCTACATGAAGGACTACGACGTTGCTCTGGAACCGTCCGACCGCATGTTGCTCGATGCGCTGGTGCGCGTGAAGGCGATGGATGATTCCTTCGCGTTTCGCCGCTCCTGCCGCGAAGGCGTGTGCGGATCGGACGCGATGAACATCAATGGCAAGAACGGCCTGGCGTGCCTCACCAATGTGGCCGATCTTGGCGAGCATGTGGTGCTGCGTCCGCTGCCCGGCCTGCCGGTGATTCGCGACCTGATCGTCGACATGACGCAATTCTTCAAGCAGTACAACTCGATCCGTCCGTACCTGGTCAACAACGATCCGTTTCCCGAAAAAGAGCGCCTGCAGTCGCCGGAAGAGCGCGAGGAGCTCAATGGCCTGTACGAGTGCATCCTGTGCGCCTCATGTTCCACAGCATGCCCCTCATTCTGGTGGAACCCGGACAAATTCGTGGGGCCGGCGGGCCTGCTGCAGGCTTACAGGTTCCTGGCCGACACGCGCGATCAAGCCGGCGCCGAGCGCCTCGACAATCTGGAAGACCCGTACCGCTTGTTCCGCTGCCATTCGATCATGAACTGCGTCGACGTATGCCCGAAGGGTCTGAACCCGACCAAGGCGATCGGCAAGATCAAGGAGTTGATGGTTCGGCGCGCCGTCTAAGGCACGTCGGAACCCAAGCAACCATGCTCGATTCCGTCCAGCTATCGCGCCTGAAGTGGAGCAGCCGCCGCGGCATGCTCGAAAACGACCTCGTGCTCTCCACGTTCTTTGACCGCCATTCGGGCGATCTCGATGCCTTGCGCGTGGACGGCCTCAAGGCGCTGCTGGAGTTGGCCGACGGTGATCTGTGGGACCTGATCGTCAGTCGCGCTGACCTGGGAGCAAGCGCCGGCCCCGGCGCCCACGCGGTGCTGGGCATGCTGCGCAAATGTGAAGCCGCACACCAGTCTGGTTAGCCGGCCTCCGGTGACCTTAGAGAAAAACAGAACTTTCGGGAGCAACCCATGAGCATGAAGCCCAGTGATACCAAGGCCACCCTGTCGTTTTCGGACGGATCGCCATCGATCGATTTTCCCGTCTACAAGGGGACGATCGGGCCTGACGTGGTCGATATCCGTGCGCTTTACGGCAAGACCGGAAAGTTCACCTACGATCCCGGCTTCATGTCGACGGCCTCGTGCAATTCGTCGATCACCTACATCGACGGCGACAAGGGCGAACTGTTGTATCGCGGTTATCCGATCGAGCAGCTGGCGGTGAACTGCGACTTCCTCGAAACCTGTTATCTGCTGCTCAATGGCAATCTACCCAACTTGAGCGAGCGCGACAAATTCGTCGATCTGGTCACGCACCATACGATGGTGCACGAGCAGAT
>JBEIFV010000337.1:0-2703 GCA_040382235.1 Burkholderiales bacterium | reverse complement strand
TGCTCGATCGCATCGCCGACGAACTGGGGTGCGATGCGCTCGAACTGCGGCGCCGCAATTTCGTGCGGCGCGACCAGTTTCCCTATCATGCCGCAGCCGGTGCGGTACTCGATTCCGGTGACTACGCGCGCGTCATGGACCTGGCCATCGGCGAGGCCAGCCGTGCAGGCCTCGCCGAGCGCCAGGCCTTGGCGCGTGCCGCCGGCAAGCTCTACGGGATTGGCTGCGCGGCCATCGTCGAGCCCTCGATTTCCAACATGGGCTATATCAGCACTGTGCTGACGCCGGAACAGCGGGCGCGCGCCGGTCCGAAGAATGGCGCCATCACCTGCGCCACGGTGGCCATCGACCTGCTGGGCGGGGTGAACGTCACCATCGCGTCCGCACCGGCGGGCCAGGGCCACATGACGGTGTGTGCGCAGGTGGTGGCCGATGTGTTCGGCTTGACTCCATCGCAGATCGTGGTCAACGTCGAATTCGATACCGCCAAGGACGCCTGGTCAGTGGCGGAGGGCAACTACAGCAGCCGCTTCGCCGGCGCGGTGGCCGGCACGGTGCATCTGGCGGCCATGCAGTTGCGCGACAAGCTGGCCATGATCGCTGCTGCGCAGTTGGACTGTGAAACGGCTGCGGTGCGCTTCGCCGATGGCAAGATATTCGATGCCGCCCAACCGCAGCGCGGGCAGCCATTCACAAGGCTTGCCGCCGGCCCGCACTGGGCACCCGCGCTGTTGCCGGCCGGCGCCACATTGGGCTTGCGCGAAACCGCGTTCTGGAGCGCGCCCACCCTCACCGCGCCGGACCCGCAGGACCGCGTCAACACCTCGGCGGCCTATGGCTTCGTGTTCGATATCTGCGCTCTGGAAGTCGACCCCGCCTCGGGTGCGGTACGGGTCGATCGCTACATCACCGCGCACGACGCCGGCACCCTGCTCAACCCGGCCTTGGCCGATGGGCAGATTCGCGGTGCTTTCGCACAAGGCCTGGGCGCGGCACTGTATGAAGAGTTTCGCTATGGCGAGGACGGCGGCTTTCAGTCAGGCAGCCTGGCCGAGTACCTGATGCCGACCGCCTGCGAAGTGCCGGACCCGCTGATCGTGCATCTCGAAACCCCATCGCCTTTCACCCCGCTCGGCGCCAAGGGCCTGGGCGAGGGCAACAACATGAGTACGCCGGTGGCGATCGCCAATGCGTTTGCCGACGCGTTGCGGCCGCTGGCGCGGGCTGGCGCACAGATCGACATCCGTCTGCCGCTGACGCCGTCGCGCGTGCTGGCACTGCTTGGCGCGGACGAACCGCCGGCGCCGGCCAGCGTTGCGCGCGCAGCGCCAAGCGCCGCCGCGACCGGTGCGGCAATCGCGGCCGGCGGATTGTCGCTGCATGCCGAAGGCGTGATCGAAATCGCCGCGCCGCCCGACCGAGTGTTCGCGATCCTGCTTGATCCGGCGGCACTCGCACGCGTGATCCCTGGATGCCATGCGCTCGAGGCCATCGGCCCCAACCGGTATCGGGCCGATGTGACCGTTGGCGTGGGTCTGGTGCGGGCGCGCTATGCGGCGCAGGTCACGCTCTCGGAGATCGATGCGCCACGCCGCCTGCGGCTGGCCGGCAGCGGGCAATCGAGCCTGGGCACGGCCGCCGGCGACGGCACGGTGCGGCTTGAACCGAGCGCGACCGGCACGCGGCTCGCCTACAACTATCAGGCGCAGGTCGGCGGCAAGGTGGCCGCGGTCGGCAGCCGCATGCTCGAAGGCGCGGCGCGCATCATCGTGGCGCAACTGTTCGAGGCGCTCGGCCGCCAGGCAACCGGTGCGCCGACGCTGACATGGTGGCAGCGGCTTTTGAAGCGCTGGGGTATTCGATGAAGCCGCCGCGTTTCGACTATGTGCGGGCCGACGATCCGGAGGCCGCGATAGAACTCCTTGCCGAATATGGTGAAGACGCGCGCATCCTCGCCGGAGGCCAGTCACTGATGGCGGTGCTCAACATGCGCCTGGCGCAGCCGCAGCTGCTGGTCGACATTTCGCGCAGCAGCGTGCTTGGCATAGCAGCGCTTGAAAAGCACATCCTCGCCATCGGTGCCGCCGCCACCCAGGCCAGCATAGAAGATCGGCCCCGCCTGGCCCACGAAGTGCCGCTGTTGGCCCAGGCGCTGCCGCACATTTCGCATTTCCAGATTCGCAATCGCGGCACCGTCTGCGGCTCGCTCGCGCATGCCGATCCGTCGGCCGAGTTGCCGCTGGTATTGCTTGCCCTCGAAGGCTCTGTGTTGCTGGCCAGCAGTGAGCGGCAGCGCAGTGTGGCTGCGCGGGATTTCTTCACCGGCATGCTGATGACCGCGCGCGCGCCTGACGAACTGCTCGCGGCCGCGCACTACCCGCTGGCCGAGCCCGGCGCAGGCTATGCCTTTGCCGAATTCTCCCTGCGCCACGGCGACTATGCCGCCTGCGCGGTGGCGGTGGTGGCACGCAAGACCGGTTTGCGCATCGCGGTTGGCGGCGTGGCCGATCGCCCTGTGGCGCGCGATCTGCCGCGGCTCGATGGCTCGGCGCTCGACGACGCGCTCAACGAATTCGCCTGGGCGCTCGATGCACGCGATGATCCGATGGTCAGCGCCGTGGCGCGGCGCGCCCTGGTGCGCAGCCTTGGCCGGCGCGCGGTACGAGAAGCTCAAGCAAACGCGAGGCCCGCATGAAGCCGCCG
>JBEIFV010000336.1:0-2861 GCA_040382235.1 Burkholderiales bacterium | reverse complement strand
GCGCCCATTCCGCGACCCGCGCGCCGACCGGCTGGCGCTCGGATTCGTAGCTGTCGAGCAAGTCATCCGGCGCCTTGCCCGCAAGCACCAGTGCCAGCTTCCAGGCCAGGTTGTGGGCATCACCGAATGCGGTATTCAAGCCCAGCGCGCTCACTGGCGGATGGCGGTGCGCCGCATCGCCGGCCAGCAGCACGCGGCCTTCACGGTAACGCCTTGCCACCACGCCTTCGACATCCCAGCGGCCGATCTTGTGAATTTTGAGTTCGATCTCGGGCAGGCGCAGCAGTTCACGGATGCGCGCGGCCACGCCGGCTTCATCGATGTTGTCGGGGTCGTCGGCCGATACTTCGCGCATGAACACCCAGGATTCGGAATGGCGGTCCCAGCGCGTCGGCCCGGTCTTGACCAGGCCGCCGCCGGCCCACAGGCCCATGCCATCGGGGTTCATGAAATAGAAGATCAGCACGCCGTCGTCGTCGATCCAGGGCGACAGGTCGGCGGAAAAATAGGTGTTGACCATCTTGCGCAGGCGCCGCGGGCCGTCCATCTCGATGCCGAGCGCCCGGCCGACGGTCTTGCCGCCGTCGGCAGCAATCAGGTATTGCGAGCGCACCGTGATGTCCGTGCCGCGCGCGTGGTCGCGGATGATCGAGGTGACGCCATCGGCGTCCTGCATGAACGACAACAGTTCGTGGTGAAAGCGCACGCTGCCCGGTGCGCGGGCTTCGGCCACGCCGCGCAACAGGGGTTCAAGCTGCATCAGCGGCAGGTTGGTGGCGCGGCTGGCGCTATCGGCTTCGTAGCGCGCGCGCAAGGCGCCGCCACCGTAGCCGTCGAGGTCGCCGATCAGCTTGCGGTCGAGCGGGCCCTCGCCGCCCAGGGAGGTGCGAAAGCTGATGCGCTCCATCAGCGCGGCCGGTGTGCCCTGGCGATAGACCTCGTCGGCCAGGCCGTGCTGGCTGAAGATTTCCATGGTGCGCTGGTTGAGGATGTGGGCGCGCGGGTGGTCGGTGGTGTTCTGGTTGCGCTCAAGCGTGAGTGCAGCCACACCGTAGTCGGCCAGGAGAATCGACAGACTCAAGCCGCAACCACCGCCACCGACGATCAACACAGGTACTTCAATACTCGCCATCTGGTCTCCGGAAAATTGAATCTTGACGCGGTGAGGGTCAATGCGCATGGCCGCGCGCGAGTCCGTGAGGCTAGCACGGGCATGTCGCGT
Source organism: Burkholderiales bacterium (assembly GCA_040382235.1). Classification (GTDB taxonomy): domain Bacteria; phylum Pseudomonadota; class Gammaproteobacteria; order Burkholderiales; family JAEUOS01; genus JAEUOS01. The sequence goes on along the minus strand of JBEIFV010000336.1, from coordinate 1,639 downwards.
TTGCCGGTGCGGGCCCAGCGCGGTCGAGTTGGCCAATCGAGCGGGCGCGAGAGCGCCGCGCGTGCGCCAAGCCGTATAAACTGTGTCCACAAATTGCCGGCGTCTGCCCGGCTTGCCGATTGGCACAACCAGGAGAAGACGATGGCGGGATTCAAGCGAGCAATGGTTGCGGGTGTACTGATGGCGCTAGGCCCGGCACTGGTGCAGCTTTGCGCAGCGCAGGGCTACCCGGCCAAGCCGATCCGCATCATCGTGCCGTTTCCGCCGGGCGCGCCGGAAGACTTTGTCACGCGCGTGATGAGCGAGCGCCTGCAGGCCAACCTCAAGCAGTCGCTGATCATCGAGAACAAGCCGGGCGCCGGCGGCAACATCGGCGCCGAGATGGTCGCCAAGGCGCCGCCCGACGGCTACACCATCATGGCCTCGATCGACACCGTGGTGACGATCAATCCCCACATCTACAAGAAACTCACGTTCAAGCCGGAGGCCGATTTCGTGCCGGTGGCCTACCTGGCCAATACCGCGCAGACATTGGTGTGCCACCCGTCCGTGCCCGCGAAAACGCTGGCCGAATTCGTGGCCCATGCGAAGGCCAACAATCTCAACTATGCGTCCGGCGGCCAGGGCGTGCCGGGCCATATGGCGATGGAGCTGTTTCTGGCGGCCAGCGGCCTGAAGATGACGCACATTCCCTACAAGGGCCCGGGCCCGGCCACCCAGGATGTGATCGCCGGCCAGGTGCCGTGCGGCTTTCTGGCAACGCCGGTGGTGATTCCGCATGTCAAGAGCGGCAAGCTCGTAGGCCTGGCGGTCAGCCAGACCAGGCGCTCACCGATCGCACCGGAACTGCCGACCGTGGCCGAGGCCGGCTTCGCCGGGTTCGACGCCGGCTTCGGCCTGTTGCTGCAGGCGCCGCGCGGCACCCCGGATGCGATTGTGCGCACCCTGGCCGACGAAGTGGCCAAGGTGCTGGCCATGCCCGACATTCGCGAGCGCATGCTGGCTGCCGATCTCGAGTATGTCCCCGGCACGCCAGCCAGCGCCGCGGCGCGGGTGGCGAGCGATTCGGCCAAGTGGCGGCAGGTGGTCGAGCGCATCAAGCTGCAGGTGGATTGACGTACCGGCAAACCTGAGCGCGTTATCCCGATTACCCATCGAAGACATTCATCCGTGGCAACAGTCAAAAACATCCTCTTCATCATGTGCGACCAGCTGCGCCAGGACTACCTGTCCTGCTATGGCCACAAGCACCTGTCGACGCCGCACATCGATGCGCTGGCCGCGCGCGGCACCCGCTTCACGCGCGCCTATGTGCAGGCGCCGGTCTGCGGGCCGTCGCGCATGTCCTACTACACCGGGCGCTACACGCTGTCGCATGGCGCCACCTGGAACTTCGTGCCGCTGCCGGTGGGTGAGCGCACCCTCGGCGACTACCTGCGGCCGGCGGGCTTGCGGGTTGCGGTGGTCGGCAAGACCCACCATGAGCCCGATGTGGCAGGCATGAAGTGGCTGGGCCTGTCACCCACCGAGGGCATCGGCAAGCTGATTGCCGCCGGCGGCTTCGAGGACTATGGCCGCGACGACGGCATTCATCCCGACCACAAGGTGCCGCCGAACCTGCGCTACAACGAGTATCTGC
>JBEIFV010000335.1:0-2949 GCA_040382235.1 Burkholderiales bacterium | reverse complement strand
CGACCCAAAGTCCCACGGCGTCTTACTGGAGCCACGCGGCCTTGGCCTCGATCCTGGGCAATCTGGAATACGCGGAGGAGGCGGCGGCCGCGCTGGCCTGTGCGCTGGCGGTATCGCGCGGCTTGTTCAGTTACGACATGCCGGTCGCAAGCATCTGGCCCGAATTCGCCGCCAACGGTAAACAGGCCGTGACCGTGCGTGAACTGTTGTCCGAGCGTGCCGGTGTGGCCGCAATCGACCTGCCCTTGACGCAGGCCATCATGGGCGACCAGAACGCACTGGCCGCGGCGCTGGCTGCGCAGGCGCCCAACTGGACGCCCGGCGACTATGCCGGCAACCACTCGTATAGCCTGGGCTGGATCGCCAGTGAGCTGATCCGCCGCACCGATCCCAAGCGCCGCAGCCTCGGGCGCTTTTTTGCAGACGAAATCGCGCGGCCCCTGGGCGCCGATTTCCACATCGGCCTGCCGCACGATGTGCCGGCCTTGCGCATGGCGCGCATCAGCGGTTTCGCGCCCTGGCAGATGATGCTGCACATGGACACCATGCCGGCGATGATGGTGTTGGCCATGCTGTGGCCGTGGTCGCTGCCGTCGCGCGCGCTCAACAACCCCAAGCTTTCCGGCGGGCCCGCCGATCTCGACCAGCCCGCCTGGTGGGCGATCGAGGATGGCGGCGCGGGTGGCATCGGTTCCGCTCGCGCGCTCGCCACCGTGTACAACGAGTTCGCAACCGGCGGCATGAAACTGGGCATCACCCCCGCGGTGCTGGCCGACCTCGCGGCGATTCCGCCGCCGCCGCGCTGTGGCTTGCGCGACCAGGTACTCAAGACCGACCTGTGCTATTCGCTCGGGCTGGAAAAGAAGGGCGCGGATTTCGACTTCGACGGCTCGACCGAAGCCTTCGGCACCTTCGCGCTCGGCGGCTCCTATGCCTTCGCCAACCCGGTGCGTGCCACTGCCTATGCGTATGTCACCAACAAGCTGGGTTTTTGCAAGTGGGACGATCCGCGCGAGAAGGCGGTACGCGATGCGTTTCTTGGTTGTGTGGCCAAGGCCTGAAGGCGACGCGCTGTAGCGGGAACAGGGAAATCGGCCAAGCATAAGCAGTCGCGCAAAATGTCGGAGCTCCACATGGCATTGAAAGTTCGGAACTGGGATAGCACCGAACACCTCAAGACCGAGGAGGACGTGGCCTTGTATCTTGATGAAACGATCCACTCAGGAAATCGTCACCCCGCTATCCACCGCCATGATGTGCCCGGTCATGGCGCGCGACTCGTCTGACGCCAGGTAGAGCGCCGCATGGGCAATGTCCTGCGGTTCGATGGTTCCCAGCAGGTGCGACTGGTTCAACTTGTCGACCGCCGGGTTGGCCAGCACCAGCTTTTTCAAGCGCTCGGTCATGGTGGCCGATGGCGCGATCGCGTTCACCCGCACCTTTTGCGCCGCGAATTCGACGGCCATCGAGCGGGTGATCGCAGCGATGCCGCCCTTGGCCGCGGTATAGCAGTCGCGGCTGGCCACGCCCATCAAGGCCATGTTGGATGCCATGTTGATCACCGATCCGCCGCCGGAAGCGATGAGCGCCGGAATGCCGTGCCGGCAGCCGAGGAAGGTGCCGAACAGGTCCAGCTTGATGACACGCCAGAATTCCTCGATCGGCACGTCGACAACATTGTTGTCCTGCGGGGTGGAGCCGCCTGCATTGTTGTGCAGGATGTCCAGGCGGCCGAACCTGGCGACGGCAGCCGCGATCGCGGCGGCGACACTGGCCTCTTCGGTCACGTCGGTGCGAATGGCGATCGCGCCGTTACCGGCCAGGTGCGCGGTTTCCTCGGCCGCCGCAGTCGAGATATCGGCCACCACCACGCGCGCGCCTTCGCGTGCGAACAGGATCGCGGTGGCGCGGCCGATGCCTGCGGCCGCGCCGGTGATGAATGCCACCTTGCCTTCGAGTCTTGCCATGCTGGGTCCCTTTCGCGGAAGTGTTGTCAATCGAGAATGTCCGCCGCTGCGACAGTCCATGCCGGTGACTGGAAAACCCGGCCTGAGTCACGGCGATGCCTGCCGGAATTCAGCCACGCTTCGCTGACGCGCAGGCGAGTTCGGCAACGGCACCTGTGAATCCTCATTCTTTCAACGCCGGTTCGATATCGGTGTGCGAAAAATCATTCCCCTTGTAGAGCAAGGGCTCGCCGCTCGCCTGCGCCAGCGCGTAGCTCATGCAATCGCCAAAATTGAGGTTTGCGGGGTGGCGGCCCTTGCCAAAGCGCAGATACGCAGCTTGTGCCGCTCGCAACTGCGGCAAATCAAACGCAACCACTTCGGCGCCCGCTTCGCGTGTGAAGGCGTCAAGTGCGGCGAGTGCATCGTCGCCATACCAGCGGGTCAAAACGATCGATGCCTCCAGGAGCGCCGGTGTGCCAACGCGCGGCGTCGGATCCGCCTCGATCGCCTGGGCATATCGGGCAGCATCGGCTTCGCCTGCAAGGATGGCAACCAGCGCGGACGAGTCGATGATCATTTGGGTACGCCGAATGCGTCGTAGCCGATCGCTGCATCCGCATCGCCTTCGATCATGCGCGGGCGGGCAGAGAGCGTTGCGCCAAGGGCCAGGAGACGCGCGGCAACGCCGGCGCGGCGGCGTGGTGATTCGCGCCGCAGGCGTTGTTCAATTGAGATGCGGACCGCATCAGTGATCGATTCGCCGGTGAGCGCAGCCAGTTCCCGCACTTTGGCGTCGGTAGCCGCGTCCTTGATGTTGATTGGCATGGATGATTCTTCCTGATCAGGAAGAATCATCCTACCATCAGTCCATGCGCATCACCCAAGGAAGTTGGCATCGTGCCGTTCAACAAAGGAATGCAGACCAGCGAGAACAAGCAGCACAACATGGCTGAAGCCATGGCCGATCCGCAGCGCAGGATTCGCCGCTCATGCCTTCAGG
>JBEIFV010000334.1:0-2936 GCA_040382235.1 Burkholderiales bacterium | reverse complement strand
CGCTTGCGCGCCGGCTTCAAGAAAGCCTTGCCCGCATGCCAGCGCACCCCGGATTTTTGCGTGACTTCGAACTTGCCGCTGCCGGCGTTGTTGCCGGTGTTGAAATCGTCGGCGCGCGGAATGCCGGTCTCCTGGGCGGCCTCGGCAAAGCGGTCAAGAATTTTCCATGACAAACGCTGCTGTTCAACCCGTACTTCGCCGGCAACGCCGTGGTAGCGACCGGCTGCCCGATGGCTGTTTTCGTGCCTGGTGAAGAACGGCAATACGTTTTCCCAGGCCCAGCCGACATCGCCCGTCAAGGCGGCCCATTCGTCATAATCGCGCTTCTGGCCGCGCATGTAGATCATGGCATTGATCAGCGAGCACCCCCCCAGGCCCAAGCCGCGTGCGTAGTGGATATCGCGGCCATTCAAGCCCGCTTCGCTTGCGGTGCGATACATCCAGTCGGTGCGCGGGTTGGCGATGCAGTACAGGTAACCCACCGGAATGTTGATCCAGATCCAGTTGTCTTCGGTGCCGGCCTCGATCAGGCACACCTGCACCGATGGATCCGCCGAAAGCCGGTTGGCCAGGAGGCAGCCGGCGCTGCCGCCGCCCACGATCACATAGTCGAATTCCTGCGTTTCCATGCGCTCAATTGTACCGGTCGGCTTACATCTTCTTACCACATGGCTGCCATCATCACCGTATCATTGGTCAACCTGTGTACGCAAGGCCCGTTGTAAGCGATGTGACTTGCGCGGACGAAAACTTTTGTCCGCACGTGGATCACGCTCCGTCGATTGTCAACCCGCGCCCGATGAAACGTTGTCTCTTACTTGTTGGCGGCATCGTCCTCGCAGCCTCCCAGGCGGCCTGGGCGCAGCCTTCCCGCCCGCCAGGGCCGGGGGGCGCGGTCGGTCGCGGCCAGGAGGAGCGGCGCGGGCCGCGCGAGGACCTCCGTCGCGAGCAGTGGGAGCACCGCCAGGAGCGCGGGTCAAGCGAGCAGCCTGGTGGGCGGCAAATGAGCCCTGACGAACGCCGTGAGCTGCGCCAGCAGATTCGTGACCACGGTCGCACCATTTATCGCGAGCGACAGTAATTGCAGTATCCGGGCCGCCGCTCCCGGCCGCGAGTGTGTCGCCGACATTGGCACGTATCTTGAAGGTGCTCAAGCGAGATGCCCGGTACGGTGCGCGTGAAATGCAGTGGCCGGTTCGTCACTTTCAGGCCGGCCTGTGATAACGTTGATGGCATCCGGACTCGGTCCAACGGGCCGCCCAGTTGGCAAAACGCGATGAAAAGAACCCCGCTTTACAGCAGCAACAACCGCTCCCGCGCCGGGCAGTCGCCCGCGGCGCCGCGCCTTGCGGCGACGCCTATCCCGGGCGCGCCTGCGGTGACCAAGGCTGCCGACCCGGGCTCCGCGGCGGCGCCGGGCGCCCGCGCAAGCGGCGGCCGACTCCGGAAGTTCATGCTGCGCCACGAGCGCTGGCTGATGCTGATGGCCGGTGCACTGATTGCTGCGCTGGCGGTTTTTGTGCACCAAAAAACGGCACCGTCGGCACGTGACATCACCCAGGAAGACATTGACGCGGCGGTGTTGAGTTCGCTGGAAAACAAGCCGTTGCCGTCAGTCGCGGCCAAGGCCTTCGAGGCGATTCGGCCTTCGGTGGTGCGGGTGGAGGGCATATTCAGCGGCGCCACCGGTGAGGCCGACATGGATGGCGGTGTCGGTACCGGGGTGGTGATCGTCGACAAGGGCACCATTCTCACCAACATGCATGTGATCGCCGGCGCCGAACGGGTGCGCGTGACCTTCGCCGACGGGCTGGAGTCGGAAGCCACGGTGATGGGTGTCAAACCCGAGCATGACCTTGCGGTGCTGCAGGCCAAGACCATTCCGGACGACCTGCAGGCGGCCACCATGCGCTCGACCGGTGACCTGGCCGTTGGCGACCATGTGGTCGCGGTCGGATTCCCGTTCGGCATCGGCCCGTCCGCCTCGGCCGGCGTGGTCTCGGGTCTGAAGCGCGAGTTTGTGTCGCCCGAGGGCAAGCGCGCCTTGAGCAACCTGATCCAGTTCGACGCAGCCGCCAATCCAGGCAATTCCGGCGGACCGCTTATCACCGCCGACGGCCAGTTGGTAGGTATCGTCACCGCCATTCTCAACCCCACCCAACAGCGGGTCTTCATCGGCATCGGGTTCGCGGTGCCGATCGAAAACGCGGCCAATGCCATTGGCGTCTCGCCATTTTGAATCGCAGTCAAACCTGAAACAGGAGCGGCAATGAAGGATAGCGACCACGAAGAAGTCAAACCGCTGATGGAGCGTTTGCTGTACGAGGTCAAGAAGGTGGTGGTGGGACAAGACCACTTCCTGGAGCGCGTGCTGGTGGCGATCCTGGCCCAGGGGCACCTGCTGGTGGAGGGCGTGCCAGGCCTGGCCAAGACACTGACCGTCAAGACCCTGGCGCGTACCATCCGCGGCGGCTACAAGCGCATTCAGTTCACGCCGGACCTGGTGCCCTCCGATTTGGTGGGCACCCGTGTCTATAACCAGAAGACCGGCGAATTCACCACCGCCCTGGGGCCGGTGTTCTGCAACCTGTTGCTGGCCGACGAGATCAACCGTGCTCCCGCCAAGGTGCAGAGCGCGCTGCTGGAGGTGATGCAGGAGTATCAGGTCACCATCGCGGGCGAAACCCACACGGTGCCGACGCCGTTCCTCGTGATGGCGACCCAGAACCCGATCGAGACCGAGGGCACCTATCCGCTGCCCGAGGCCCAGGTCGACCGGTTCATGATGAAGGTGGTGGTCGATTACCCGTCGGAGGCGGAAGAGTTCGTCATTGCCCAGCGGGTGACCGGACCAGCCGTGGCGGTCGGCGCCGTGGCGTCGACCGAGCAGCTGATGGCGCTGCAGGCCCGCTGCCGCAGCCTGTATGTCGATCCGG
>JBEIFV010000333.1:0-2986 GCA_040382235.1 Burkholderiales bacterium | reverse complement strand
GGCGGCAACGACTCTGCCCGTAGCTCAACCGGATAGAGCACCGGCCTTCTAAGCCGGGGGTTGTGGGTTCGAGTCCCGCCGGGCAGGCCAGTTTTACGGGAGTGCGGTGTTGCCGTGCTGCCGCGGTGGTGGCTGTAGCTCAGCGGTAGAGTCCCGGATTGTGATTCCGGTTGTCGTGGGTTCGAACCCCATCAGCCACCCCAAATTTCTTATGCCAACTTTCTTGGTTTCGCTTTGAGTTTGAGCGCGCGCATGCAGACGTGGCTGCATGATGCCAGCCTTGCAGCGGCCTTATCCGATGAGTGAACTCGAAAGTTTGACACGCGACGGCGTGGTGACGCTGTTGTTGCGTCGGCCGGACAGGGCAAACGCGCTCAATTCGGCCTTGGTTGAAGACCTGCATGGCGCCCTGGATAGCGCCTTGGAGCAGGAACCCAGCTTGCTGGTGCTGCGCGGTGAAGGCCGGAATTTTTGTGCCGGCTTCGACTTCACTGGATTCGAAGACCTGTCCGTCGCGGAGCTCGCATGGCGCTTCGTGCGCATCGAGCAACTCCTGCAGCGCCTGACCCACGCACCGTGTGCGACGATGTCGTTGGCGCAAGGCGGCTGCTTCGGTGCGGGCGCTGATCTGGTGGTGGCCTGCGGTATGCGGGTAGCAACGCCGGAAGCGCGCTTCCGCATGCCGGGCTGGTGCTTCGGATTAGCGCTTGGCACCCGTCGACTGGCGCGCCGTGTGGGGGAATTTGGTGCTCTGCGGATGTTGGAGGGTGCCGCAATACTGGATGCTGCCGCTGCATGCGAACTGTCGCTGGTTGACGAAATCCGCTCGGCCGATGCCTGGGAGTCCTGTATTGCCAAGGCGCGCGCGACAGCCCGTGTGCTCGACTCGGGCGCGCGCCGCAGGCTCACAGAGATTCTGACAGGGGACACGCGGGCAGCGGACATGAGCAGTCTGATCGCGTCCCTGACCGCTGGCGACCTGAAAGCGCGGATTCGCACCTTTCGCGCAGCGCCATAGCTGCGTAGTCTGGCTGCCTGCTTGCTGTTTGACCGCAGTGCTTGCGCAGCCGTATAATAAAAAGCTTTCTTCATATTTTTTGATCGATCTTCTTGATGACTTTGGCACGGCGAAAACTGGTCGCAGGCAACTGGAAAATGAACGCCAACCGCGCTTTCAACCAGGACGTCCTGTCGCACCTCGGTGCAGCCCTGTCCGGTTTTGAAGGCGCGGATATCGCCGTGTGTGTGCCGGCCCCATATCTCGCGCAGGTGGCGCAACTTGTTGCCAACTCGCCAGTGGCGCTCGGCGCGCAGACATTGAGCGAGTACGCGTCCGGCGCCTACACCGGCGAGGTATCGGCTGCGATGCTGCTGGAATTCGAATGTCGCTATGTGATCGTCGGTCATTCCGAGCGACGCGCGCTGTTCGGCGAAACCAATGCGCAGGTGGCGGCCAAATTCAATGCGGCGGACAAGGTGGGTTTAGTGCCGATCGCGTGTGTGGGTGAAACATGGGCGGAGCGCGAGGCGGGCGCGACCCAAGCGGTGGTCGCGGCGCAGCTCGATGCAGTGCTCGAAGTTGCCGCCGGTGATCGCCTTGCCAACGCGGTATTCGCCTATGAGCCGGTATGGGCGATCGGTACCGGCAAGACCGCATCGCCTGAACAGGCCCAGGCAGTCCATGCCTTTATTCGTGCGCGTGTCGCCGCCCGTGATCCCAAGGCGGCTGCCAGCATCCGCATTCTCTACGGTGGCTCGGTAAGTGCCGGCAACGCAAGAGGGCTCTTCGCCTGCCCGGACATCGACGGAGGCTTAGTCGGTGGTGCGTCGCTCAAGGCCGCCGACTTCGCCGCGATATGCAAGGCCGCTGTCATCCAGGACCCGTCATGAACATTGCTTTCAACATCATCCTTGCCGTTCACGTCTTCGCGGCCCTCGGCGTCATTGTTCTTGTGCTGCTACAGCATGGCAAGGGTGCCGACATGGGCGCTGCGTTCGGAGGCGGCTCTGCGGGCAGCCTGTTCGGTGCAACCGGCAGCGCCAACTTTTTGTCGCGAGTGACTGCGGTCCTGGCCACCGTTTTTTTCCTGACCAGCCTTTCCATGACTTATATCGCCACCAGCAAACCCAAAGGTGGAGGGGGCGGCGTCATGGATGCTGTCAGCGGTGCGCCCAAGGCGCCAGTGGCGCCGGTATTGCCGGGCGTACCATCGCCGGCAGCGATTCCGGGCCAGTCAGGCGCCAGCGGTGCGGCGTCGACACCGGCAGGTGTTGCACCTGCGGCGCCAACGGCCCCTGTTGCCCCTGCGGCGATGGGCGACACACCGAAGAGTACGCAGATTCCGAAGTAAAGGCAGTACAATCAAGTTGTGTTTCGCAGTATGCCGACGTGGTGGAATTGGTAGACACGCTGTCTTGAGGGGGCAGTGCCGAAAGGCGTGTGAGTTCGAGTCTCATCGTCGGCACCAACGCAGGAAATACCCGGGTCCTCAGCCGGGGCGCCAGTCAAGCATTCAATGAATCTCGAAAACTATTTCCCGATCCTCCTTTTCATCGCCGTAGGGATTGGCGTCGGCGTCGTGCCGCTGATGCTTGGCAGCGTCCTCGGGCCGAATCGGCCCGATAGCGAAAAGCTCTCCCCCTACGAATGCGGCTTCGAGGCATTCGAGGATGCGCGAATGAAATTCGACGTCCGCTACTATCTGGTCGCCATCCTGTTCATTCTTTTCGATCTGGAAACAGCGCTTCTGTTTCCCTGGGCCGCGGTGGCGCGTGAACTGGGCCCGCAGGTTTTCGTGGTGATCCTGATTTTCCTGTTCGAACTGGTGCTTGGGTTCGTATACCTGTGGAAAAAAGGCGCCCTCGATTGGGAGTAGACGCGGAGTGACGAGGCGATGAGTATCGAAGGGGTGATGTCGGAGGGGTTCGTGACCACAACCGCCGACAAGTTGATCAACTGGACCCGCACCGGGTCGCTTTGGCCCAT
>JBEIFV010000332.1:0-3006 GCA_040382235.1 Burkholderiales bacterium | reverse complement strand
GCCACGCGCGCCTGGCCCTTGCCGTCGTAGCCCAGGCGCGCCACCTTGAGGATGCCCGGCAGGAGGCCCGCATCGACGCCGTCCAGATCGGCGGCGCTGCGCACCACCAGATGCGGCGCGACACCGATGCCGGCCCCGGCGACGAACTGCTTTTCGCGGATGCGGTCCTGCGCGATGGCGACACTGGCCGCCATCGGGCTGACCCAGCAGTGCCCGGCCAGAAACTCCAGCGCCTTGGCCGGCACATTCTCGAATTCGGTGGTGACCCCCTGGGCCAGACGCGCCAGTTCCTCCAGGCCCTGCGGGTCGAGGTAGTCGCGCCGGATGTGCATGTCGGCCACGGTCCCGGCCGGGCTTTCGCTGCCCGGATCGAGCACCACCACCCGATATCCCATGCTTTGCGCAGCCATACAGAACATGCGGCCCAGTTGTCCGCCCCCCAGGAGGCCCAGCCAGGCGCCCGGCGCGATCGGCCTGCTCATTTCACTGCCTTCCTGTCACTGCGTGACGTCCTCCCCGAGGGAGACGCATTGTTTAATGCGGCGCTCCCTTCGGGCGGCCGGGCGGGCGCGCTCATGCCGCGCTCGCCGCAGGCGGCAGGGTCATGGCGCGCGCCGCCTTGTTCTGGCGCCGCCGAAAAGCTTCCAGCGCACGCGCCAGCGCCGCGTCGCCGCCTGCCAGCATGGCGACGGCGAACAGGGCCGCGTTGGCGGCACCGGCCTCACCGATGGCGAAGGTGGCCACCGGTATGCCCTTGGGCATTTGCACGATCGAATACAGCGAATCCAGCCCGCTCAGGTGGCGCGAAGGCACCGGCACGCCAAGCACCGGCACGATGGTCTTGGCCGCCAGCATGCCCGGCAAATGCGCGGCCCCGCCGGCGCCGGCGATGATCGCCTTCAGACCGCGCTTGGCCGCAGCTTCGGCATAGGCGAACATTTCGTCGGGCATGCGGTGCGCCGAGAGCACCTGGAACTCGTGCGCCACGCCGAATTCTGCCAGCAGCTTGACTGCCGCCTGCATCACCGGCCAGTCGCTGGAACTTCCCATCACCACGCCCACCAACGGCCTGGAATGGCGCTTCACGCCAACTTTCGCACTTGCCCCGGGTGTCATGCGCGCAATTCCTCACCGGTCAGGCGCGTCAAGGCTTCGCGATACTTGGCGGCGGTTTTTTGCACCACTTCGGCCGGCAAGGCGGGCGCCGGCGCCTTCTTGTTCCACGGCAATGTTTCGAGGTAATCGCGCACGAACTGCTTGTCGAACGAGGGCGGGCTCATGCCCACCTGATACTGGTCGGCCGGCCAGAAGCGCGACGAGTCGGCGGTCAGCACTTCATCCATCAGGGTCAGCGTGCCATCGGCATCGAGACCGAACTCGAACTTGGTGTCGGCGATGATGATGCCGCGCGTCGCCGCATAGCGCGCCGCTTCTTCATACAGCGCAATGCTGACACTGCGAACCTGTTCGGCCAGTTCTTCGCCCAATACGTCGACGACGAAGGCGAATGACACGTTTTCGTCATGTTCGCCGACGGCGGCCTTGCTGGCCGGCGTGAAGATCGGCTTTGCCAGTTGCTCGGCCTGCTTCAGGCCCGACGGCAACTGGATGCCGCACACCTGGCTGGTTGACTGGTAATCCTTCCAGCCCGAACCGATGATGTAACCGCGCACCACCGCCTCGACCGGCAGCGCCTTGAGTTTCCTGGCCACCACCGCGCGTCCACGCACCTGCTCGATCTCGGAGGTCGCCACCACGCTTTCGGGAGCCACGTCTGTGAGGTGGTTGGGCACCAGGGCACCCAGGCGTGCGAACCAGAAATTCGACATCTGGTTGAGCACCCGCCCCTTGTCGGGAATCGGCTCGGCCATCACCACGTCAAATGCCGACAGGCGGTCGGTGGTCACCAAGAGAAGTTTGTCCTCGCCCACCGCATAGGTGTCGCGCACCTTGCCGCGATAAACGAAGGGCAGGCTCTTGATGCTTGATGCGTAAAGTGCGGTCACGGCAGCATTTTCATTCCCGCGCAGACGGGAATCCGGGAATTTGCAGGGACTGGGCTCCCGCTTGCGCGGGAACGGCAGCATTGGAACGACAGCATTCTCTTGAGACAAGGCGTACCTGCCGGAACACCCCTGCCAGACAGTGCAGGCCGGGCCATGGGCCGTCGCTCGCGTGTGAGGCTCCGGTGCCCGCAGCAGCCTTAGTTGACCACCTGCGACAACTTGCCTGACACATAGCCGGCGGCGATGTCCGACAGCGGCACCGGCTTGATCTTCGATGCCTGGCCGGCGCAGTTGAACTGCTGGTAGCGCTCCTTGCAGATCGCCTTGGCGGCGGCGCGCGCCGGCTTCAAGTAATCGCGCGGATCGAAGTGGCCGCGATTCTCGTTCATGAATTTGCGGATCGCCGCGGTCATCGCCAGCCGGATGTCGGTATCGATATTGATCTTGCGTACGCCGTGCTTGATGCCTTCCTGGATTTCCTCCACCGGCACGCCGTAGGTTTCCTTCATCTCGCCGCCGTTTTCGCGGATGATCGCCAGCAAATCCTGCGGCACCGAGGAGGAGCCGTGCATCACCAGATGGGTGTTGGGAATGCGGCGATTGATCTCCTTGATGCGCTCGATCGCCAGGATGTCGCCGGTGGGCTTGCGCGAGAACTTGTAGGCGCCGTGCGAGGTGCCGATGGCGATCGCCAGCGCGTCGATCTGCGTCTTCTTGACGAAATCAGCGGCTTGATCGGGGTCGGTCAGCAATTGCTCGCGGGTCATGGTCGAATCGGTGCCGTGGCCGTCTTCCTTGTCGCCGCGCATGGTCTCAAGCGAGCCCAGGCAGCCCAGTTCGCCTTCGACGGTGATGCCCAGCTGGTGCGCCATGCCGACCACCTTTTGCGTGACGTCGACGTTGTAGTCGTAGTCGGCGATGGTCTTGCCGTCGGCCATCAGCGAGCCGTCCATCATCACCGACGAGAAACCCAGCTTGATCGCGCCTTCGCACACCGCAG
>JBEIFV010000331.1:0-3012 GCA_040382235.1 Burkholderiales bacterium | reverse complement strand
TTGCCGGAGATTCCATGCCCCTCAACCGATTTTCCCCCGCACGCCGCACCATGCTCAAACGCAGCGGCGCATTGGCCGCCACTTCCGTGGTCGGCACCCTGGGCGCGCTGCATGCACGCAACGTGCTGGCCGCCACCGGCAAGCAAACCCTGCCGGCTATTTCGCCCTATGGCGCGGTGGCACCGGTCAATGACTTGAGCACCGGCCTGCCACTGTTGCAACTGCCGGCCGGCTTTTCGTACAAGTCTTACGGCTGGACCGGCGACCTGATGGCCGATGGCAGGCCTACGCCGAGCAATCACGACGGCATGGCAGTAGTGGAAACGCGCCGCGTCGGCCGCAGCATTGAAAACGTGATCGTGCGCAATCATGAACGCGGCCTGGTGGCAACATCGGCGGAAGCGATCAATGCGCCTCACAACTATTCGACCGGTCTTGTCAACGGCATCATCACCCTCGGCGGTGCTGCCACGGTGCGCATTGGCCTGACCACGGTGACCAATCCGGCCGCGCCCAACCCCGCGCCGTTTGTCGGCTATGTCGCCGGCGGCACCAGCAACCTGGTATTTCGCGATGGCAACTGGGTCAGCGCCACCTCATCGATCGGCGGCACGCTGGGCAATTGCGCCGGCGGGCCGACCCCGTGGGGCAGCTGGCTCACCTGCGAGGAAACCCTGTTCGATTTTTCCGCCATCGGCGGCAAGAAACACGGCTACGTGTTCGAGAGCGACGCCAATCCGGTTGATTCGATCGCCACGCCGATCGTCGAGATGGGCCGCCTGGCGCATGAAGCGGTGGCCGTCGATCCGGCTTCCGGCTATGTCTACGAGACTGAAGACAACCGCAACCTGTGCGGATTCTTCCGCTACGTGCCCACTGACCTGAGCGGCACGGTCGGCAGCCTGCAAAACGGTGGCAAGCTGCAGGCGGCGCGCATCAAGACCCTGGTGCGCCAGGCGCGGCCAAGCTCGCTCGCCCAGGCCAATGACGTGGCCCTGCTCAACCCGGACATCGGCGACGAATATCAGCTTGAATGGGTCGACATCGTCGATCCCGACGCCAGCCCGACCGTGGTCGCGGGCCAGCCCGGTGGCGTATCCCTGGGCGTGATGGCCGGCCCGACCTTCGAAGCCTTGTCCAAGGGCTGCGCACGCATGGCGCGCGGCGAGGGCATCTGGTATGCGGCCGGCAAGATGTTCATTGTCGATACCGCCTCCGGCCTGGACGGCAGCAATCGCCCCGGTCGCGGGGAAGGCGCGGTGTGGGAACTCAACCTGGCCACCATGCACTTGCGCGCGATTTTCGTCAGTGGCAACAGCACCGTCGGCAACAATCCGGACAACGTGACAGTCAGCCCGCGCGGCGGCATCGTGCTGTGCGAAGACGGCGGCTTTGGCAACGCCGGTTCACGCCTGCTGGGTTTGAACGGTGCCGGCGAGGCGTATATGTTGTGCCTCAACAATACCAACCTGAGCGCACCGCAGATCAGCGCCGCCGGCAAGAGCGTGGCGCCGGGCGATTACCGCGGCATCGAGTTCGCGGGCGCCTGCTTCGACCCCAGTGGACGGGTGTTGTTTGTCGGTATCCAGACACCCGGCATCACTTTTGCCATCAGCGGGCCGTGGGCGCGCGGCAATCTTTGATTCCGCGGCCGCGCCCATGATTCTTTCGGATCATGGGCGCTGTTCGACGCTTAGTTCGCGTGTCATCGCGCTTCCGCACAATTCGGTCCGTCGCTACGTATTTCCACTGCCCGTCATCACATTAAGGAAAGTCACCTAGATGTCCGAGAATCCATCCTCATCCCGCCGTGGCGTACTCAAGGGCGGCGCTGCCGCCATCGCTGCTGCTTTTGCCGGCCCGATCACCGCGCTGGCGAGTCGCGCTGCTGCCGCATCGCCCACTGACGCCTGCATTCCGGGTGTCGCCTCGATCGAAGTCGCCAGCCCGTATGGCGCAATCGCACCGGTCAACGATCTGGTCACCGGCCTGCCGCTGATCCGCCTGCCGGCCGGCTTCAGCTACAAATCCTACGGCTGGACCGGCGACCTGATGGCCGACGGCCTGGCCACGCCCGGCGCGCATGACGGCATGGGCATCGTGCGCGCCAAGCGCGTCGGCCGCAGCCTGGAGATCGTGCTGGTGCGCAACCATGAGCGAAGCACTTCCACCAACCCCGCCAATATCATGGGCGCCAGCCTGCCCGGTGTGGCAAAACACGACATCGGGCTGACAGGTACCAGCTACCAGATCGGCGGCAATACCAATGTGGTGTGGCGCGACGGCAACTTTGTCGAGAGCTACACCTCGTTCGGCGGGCTCAACCGCCCGTGCGCAGGCGGCGCCACGACCTGGGAATCCTGGCTTTCGAACGAGGAGATCCGCAGCAACAACGTGAGCAGCACCGGCAAGAAGCATGGCTACATTTTTGAAGTGCCTGCCGACATCAGCCTGACCAACGTCAATCCGATCGTCGACATGGGCCGCATGTCGCATGAAGCCTCCGCGCTCGACCCGGAGACCGGCACCTGGTACCTGACCGAGGACCAGGGCAACGCCAACACCCTGTATCGCTTCCGCCCCACCAATGCCGATGGCGGCCTCAACTCGCTGCACGCCGGCGGCCAGTTGCAGGGCCTGAAAGTCAAGGGCACGATGAATGCCGACCTGCGCTTTCCGACCCTGTGCCAGGAATATGAGGTCGAGTGGGTGGATATCGCCAATCCCGACCTGGATGGCGCCAGCATCGCCATCGTGGCGCCGGGCCTGGGCGCAACAACCAGTGCCTCCGGCCCCTATCGCCAGGCCTGGGCCAATGGCGCCGCGATCTTCGGCGCCAACGAAGGCTGCTGGGTTGCCAACGGCATCGTCTATTTCACCGACAAGCAGGTATCGACCAGCCCGCGCCGCTACGGTCGCATCTGGGCGCTGGATATCGCCACCAATACGCTCAAGGCGATTCTTGTGCTCGACGACATCACCGTCGGCAACTCGCCGGACAACCTGTGCGTG
>JBEIFV010000330.1:0-3065 GCA_040382235.1 Burkholderiales bacterium | reverse complement strand
TTTGCGGGATTCGAAGGCCCATAGCCCAGCTATGGGCCAAGAAGACGGTGAAAAATGGACCGCTGCGGCCGATTTGCAGTCGACGTTTCCCAAGTCCGACAGGCTGCTAGGTGACAGTTTATGAACTACTGCGCGTCAATTCCCGCGGCATGCCACGCTTGCCGCGTGCCGCGTCCCGTAAACTCGGCCCGGTAGCGTTCAAATTCACCGCTGATGCCAGTCACCCATCCGCTCGACCTCTCCCTCGCCTTAAGCCCGGCCGGCCCGCATCTCTGGCATTCCCCTTCAAGCCCGCTCTACTGGAACACCATCGGCCCCTACGGCGGCTGGATCGCGGCCATGCTGCTGCACGCGGTGCTGTGCGAGGAGGATGCCCGCGGCGACCCGGTGGCGCTGCAGGCGCAATTCATCGGTTCGCTGCGCCAGGCGCCGTTCCACGTCCGCACTAGCTGCATGCGTCAGAACCGCAGCACCGCCTTCTGGCGCAGCGAGATTCTCCAGGCCGACGAGGATGGCGGGGAGGAACGGGTCTGCGCCCATGCCAGCGTGACCCTGTCGGGCTGGCGCGACACATTCACACTGGCCGACGCGCGCATGCCCGAGGTGCCGCCGGCCCATGCCACAGCGGCCGCGCCACCACGGCGCTACCGGATACCTGAATTCCTCAGGCGCTACGACTTCCGACTGGTGAGCGCGCCGATGTTCGCCGGCGCCGCGACGATGGACTCGCTGCTGTGGCTGCGCGATGCCGAACCGCGCCCGCTGGATTCACGCTCGGTCGCAGCCATTTGCGACGCCGCGTTTCCCTCGCTCTGGTTGCGCCTGGCCGAACCGGTGATGATTACCACGCTGGTCTACAACGTGTTTTTCCGCACCCCGGCCGCAGGGCTGGCGCAGGCCGGAACCGGCCATGTGCTGCTGGACTCGCATTGCGATATAGGCGCGGACGGCTTTCATGACCAGCACACCAACGTATGGAGCGAAAGCGGCCGCCTGCTGGCGCAGAGCCAACAGCTGGTCTGGTTTGCGGACAGGCCGCTGAAGCCGCTGTCATAGGAATCTGCGCGGCAGAAGAGATCCAAGCAAAACATGTGTGGCGAAAGCGCACTTTTGCGCCGGATTCGAGGCGCGTACCGAGTGGTCTGCATCGAAAAGCCGGTGCCAAGTGGGACTCGCCGCCACGCGTTGCAGCCGATTTCGTTCCGCCGCGCGGACACCTAGAAACGGTAGGGCCGTTGCGGCGGCCATGGGCGGCGCGTTTCGAGCGCGCATGCAACGCCCATCCCGGCCTACTCCAGCAAGATATTGGCGTCGCGCGCGACCGCGCGCCAGTTGTCGAAGTCCTTCTTCACGTAGGCCTCGAACGCCCGGGCGTCCTGCTCGATCATTTCCACGCCAAGGGCCGCGAAGCGCTCGCGCACCGCCGGCTGCGCCAGCACGCGCGCCAATGCGGCAGCCAAGCGGTCGAGCACCGGCCGCGGCGTGCCCGCCGGGGCGAAGAGGCCGGTGAAGGTACTGACCTCATAGTCGCCCAGGCCCAGTTCCACCAGCGTTGGCACCTCGGGCAGCAGGGCCGAGCGCTTGCGGGTGGTCACCGCCAGCGCACGCAGGCGCCCTTCCTTGATGTGTGCCATCGAAGCGGTGAGCTGATCCATCATGGTCTCGACCTGGCCGCCGACCAGGTCGATCAGCGCCGGCCCCGAGCCCTTGTAGGGCACATGGATCAGCCTCAAGCCACTTTGCTTCATCAGCAATTCGAGCGCGAGATGGTTGGAGGTGCCGGTGCCGGCCGAGGCCACCGAAACGCGGCCGGGCCGCGCCTGTGCCTGCGCCGCGAATTCGCGATAGCTGGTCATGCTGGTCTTGGCGGAGGCGGTCAGCACGATCGGTACCGCCTGGATCGGCCCGACCACGGCCAAGTCGCGCGTCGGGTCGTAGGGCGGGTTCTTCGCCGTGGCCGGTGCCACCGAGATGGTGCTGGAGGAGCCCAGCACCAGGGTGTAGCCGTCCGCTGGCCCCTTGGCCACCTGCGCGGTGGCGACCATGCCGCCGCCACCGGGGCGATTCTCGACGATCATCTGCTGGCCGAGGATGTCCGCCATTGGCTGCGCGATGATGCGCGCGGTGATGTCGACATTGCCGCCCGGCGCGAACGGCACGATGATGCGCATCGGCTTGCTGGGAAAGTCCTGCGCCGAGGCGAAGCTCGTCGCCAGGCTGATCATTGCGACCAGGGATCCCATCCATCGCTGCCAGGCTTGCATTTTTGTCTTCCTTGTTCTTGTGGTGTCAGGCGCGCAACCATGCCGGGCGCATGCGCCGGCCACTGTCAACCGACAGCGCGGCGGATCGAATCCAGCGAAGACAGCTTCAGGCGCGGCCCCGAGCGCATGAACTGTCCCGGCAGTTCGCGCCGCATCACCTCCTGCACGCGGCGCGCCACCGCCGCCAGCGCTTCGAGATCGATGCCGGTCTCGTAACCGCACTCGTGCAGCAGATACACCAGGTCTTCAGTGCAGATGTTGCCGCTGGCGCCGGGCGCGAACGGGCAGCCACCGAGGCCACCAAACGACGACTCGTATTCACGGATGCCCAGCGAGAGCCCGTTCATCACGTTGGCCAGACCGATGCCGCGCGTGTTGTGAAAGTGCAGCGCGATGATCGCCTGCGGATGGCGCGCGCGAATCGCCTCGACCGTGCGCGTCACCACCGGTGGCGTGGCCATGCCGGTGGTGTCGCCCAGGCTCAAGTGACGGGCGCCGCCGGCCATATAGGCATCGACGATCCTGAGCACGTTGTCGATCGATACTTCGCCCTCGAAGGGGCAGCCGAAGGCGGTCGCCACCGCGCCGCGCAAGGCGATGCCGTACTTTTTGGCAATCGGCGCGAACTCGTTGAAATCGGCGATCGCCGCGTCGATCGACTTGTTGAGATTGGCCTGGCAATGGGTCTCGGAGGCGGAAATGAATGAGGCCATCATGTCCACCTTGGCCGCCGCCGCACGCTCGGCACCGCGCGCGTTGGGCACCAGGGCGGTCAGGCGCACGCCGGGCTTGCGCCTGACC
>JBEIFV010000329.1:0-3114 GCA_040382235.1 Burkholderiales bacterium | reverse complement strand
CCAGCGCACGCGCAGGCGGTAGTCGCAACGCGCCTGGCCAGGTTCCAGGGCGCCATTGAACAGACCGTCGGGATGGACCCGCGGCAGATGCGCCAGCGAAGCGCCGGCGCGGCTCACGACCTCGACCTCCAGCGCGCCGGGCAGGAGTGCGGCGACCCATAGGCGGCCGCCCTCTTCGTGCATGCCAAGCAGGGCGAAAGGATCGCCGGCGCGCGCGCCCACCAGGTCGGCAATCGCCGCGGCGCTCAGCATCCGGGCGGGTGCGGACAGCGGCTTGCGCACGCTTGCCCGAATTGCGTTCGCGTGCCCAGATCGGACCCAAGCTTCACCTGAAACACGCTCACAGGGTGATCGGTTGCACGCGCCAGATGCCGTCGGCGTACTCGCCGATGGTGCGGTCGCTGGAAAACGGCCCCATCGCCGCCACGTTGCGCACGGCCATGCCGAGCCACGCGGGGCGGTCGCCATAAAGGGCATCGACCCGTTCCTGGGCGGCGACATAGGCCGCATAGTCGGCCAGCAGCATGTAGTGGTCGCCGTGGTCGAGCAGGCTTTGCACGATCGGCTGGTAGCGGGTCGGCTCTTCCGAAGAAAAGTGGCCGCCGCCGATCTGGTCGAGCACCTGCCTGAGTTCGGGGTTGGCGGCATGGATCTCGCGCGGCCGGTAGCCGCTGGCACGGCTCTTGGCGACCTCGGCGGCATGCATGCCGAAGATGAAGATGTTGTCCGCTCCCACGGCGTCGCGAATCTCGATATTGGCGCCGTCCTCGGTGCCGATGGTCAGCGCGCCGTTGAGAGCAAGCTTCATGTTGCCGGTGCCGGAGGCCTCGGTGCCGGCGGTCGAAATCTGCTCTGACAGGTCGGCCGCCGGAATGATCATCTTGGCCACCGATACGCCGTAATTGGGCACGAACACCAGCTTGAGGCGGCCGTCGACGCGGGGATCGTTGTTGATGACAGCGGCGGTGTCGTTGATCAGGCGGATCACGAGCTTGGCCATGAAGTAGGCCGAGGCGGCCTTGCCGGCGAAGATCACGGTGCGCGGAACCCAGTCGCGGCCCGGGTCGGCGATGATGCGGTTGTAGCGGGTGATCACGTGCAGCACGTTGAGCAACTGGCGCTTGTATTCATGGATGCGCTTGATCTGCACGTCGATGAGCGAATCCGGGCTGATGGTGATGCCGGTCTCGCGCGCGATGTAATCAGCCAGGCGCCGCTTGTTGGAGGCCTTCACGGTGCCGAACGCGCTCAGGAACTCGGGCTCCGTGGCCAGCGGCTTGAGCCGTTCCAGGTGATCCAGGCGCACGCGCCATTCCGGGCCGATGCGGCGGTCGATCAGGCGCGCCAGGTCCGGATTGGCCAGCGCCAGCCAGCGGCGCGGCGTGATGCCGTTGGTGCGGTTGACCAGGCGCCCGGGGAACAGGCGGTCGAAGTCGGCGAAGATGGTCTCGCGCAGCAATTGCGAATGCAGCTTCGACACACCGTTGACCTTGTGGCTGGCCAGCACCGACAGATAGGCCATGCGCACGCGCCGGCCATGGCTTTCGTCGATCAGCGAGACCCGCTTCAGCAGTTCGCTGTCGTCACCGTGGTCGCGCCTGACATGGTCTAAGAACAGCTCGTTGATGTCGAAAATGATCTTCATGTGGCGCGGCAACACGCGCTCCAGCATCGCCACCGGCCAGGTCTCCAGGGCCTCCGGCATCAGGGTATGGTTAGTGTAGGAAAAGATCCTGGTGGTGAGTTTCCAGGCCAGGGTCCACGGGATGTTGCGCTCGTCGACCAGGAGGCGCATCAATTCGGGCACGGCGATCGCCGGATGGGTGTCGTTCAGGTGAATCGCCACCTTGTCGGCCAGTTGTTCGACTCCGTTGTGGGTCTTGAAGTAGCGCCGCAGCAGGTCCTGCAGCGAGGCGCTGACAAAAAAGTATTCCTGCTTCAGGCGCAGCTCGCGACCGTGCTCGGTGCTGTCATCCGGATACAGCACGCGTGACACGTTTTCCGAGGCGTTCTTGGCTTCGATCGCAGCGGTGTAGTTGCCCTGGTTGAACAGCGACAGGTTGATCACCTCGGTCGAGGTGGCCGACCACAGGCGCAGGGTATTGACCGCTGTGGTGCCGTAACCCGGCACCAGGGTATCGTAGGCCATCGCCAGTACGTCGTCGGTATCGACCCAGTGCGCGTGCTTGTCGCGCAGCAGGACGCGGCCGCCGAAGCGGATGGTGTACTTGACTTCGGGCCGCACGAACTCCCACGGATTGCCCGCCACCAGCCAGTGATCCGGATACTCGACCTGGCGGCCCTCGACCACACGCTGGGCGAACATGCCGTATTCATAGCGAATGCCGTAACCGAAGCCGGGCAGTGTGAGCGCGGCCATGGAGTCGAGGAAACAGGCCGCCAGGCGGCCCAGGCCGCCGTTGCCGAGCGCGGGGTCGGGCTCCAGGTCGGCCAGTTCATCGATATCCAGCCCCAGCTCGCGCAGGGCATCATGGCATTCGTCGTACAGGCCCAGCGCGATCAGGGCGTTGGACAGGGCGCGGCCGGGCAGGAACTCCATCGACAGGTAGTAGATGCGTTTGACGTTCTGGCGGTACTGGCGGCGGGTGGTATCCATCCAGCGCTCGACCAGGCGGTCGCGCACCGCGTTCGAAAGTGCATACAGCCAGTCGCGCGGCGAAGCTGCGACCGAATCCTTGCCCACGGTATACAAAAGATGGTTCGAGATCGACCTGCGCAGTGAGACAGGGTCGCGGCCGACGTCGTCGCCGGCGGGTGTTTCAGGGGCTTTTCGGGTGTCCATGCGGGGCTAGTGTGAAGATGATCGGGTGAAAGGGGGCGGGGCGGTGCGCGCACCGGGTCGACGGCCTGTGATCGCAAGTGCAACGAGCGTGCCAACTGCGGCGCATGGGTCGACACTTTACGCGTTCGGACGCAGTTCCCGATACAGCGCCATGTAGCGCTCGGCTGACTTGGCCCAGCCGAAATCGAGCTGCATGGCGCTATTTTGCATCGCCTGCCACAAGGCGGGTTGCTGCCATAGTGCCAGCGCGCGGCTCAGTGCGGCGCCAAGGTCGGCGCCATGCGCGGCGTCGAACACAAAGCCGTTGGCGT
>JBEIFV010000328.1:0-3243 GCA_040382235.1 Burkholderiales bacterium | reverse complement strand
GTGCTGGTGATGGAAAATTCCGGCCTGCGCGCCTCGATCGAGCCGCTGGCGCGCATGGGCCTGGGCGCCGGCATCCCGGTGGTGATGCTGATGAGCTATCGCGGCGAGCTGGGCGAAAACAACTGGTGGGCGATTCCGCACGGGCAAACCATGGAGCCGCTCCTGGGCGCGATGCGCATCCCGTATCGGGTGGTATCGCAGGAAGAGCAGATCGAGCGCGCCATAGTCGACGCCTATTCCTGGGCCTATGCGGCCTACTATCACTCGGCGGTGGTGCTGGGCGGCGAGGTGGTGCGATGACCCGCTTTGAATGTATGCAGCGCCTGGCTGCGCACTTGAAAGACGAACTGGTAATCCTGTCACTCGGCGCCAGTGTCGACGAGTGGTACACCTCCGCACCACAAATGCGCGAGGCCAGCCTGTTCCAGCAGCAACTGGGCTGCGTCACGCCTGAAGCCTTCGGGCTGGCGGTCGGCCTGCCGCACCGTCGTGTGGTCTCGCTCGATACCGACGGCGGGCTGTTGTTCAACCTGGGCATTCTGGCCACCGTGGGCAACGAACAACCGCCGAACCTCTTGATCGTGGTGTGGGACAACCACTGCTACCAGTCGATCGGCGGCCCGCCCACGCACACCGCGAGCGGGCGCGTCGACCTGGCGGCGATCGCGCGCGGCGCCGGCATCGATGAAGCCCATGTGGCGACTGACGCCGAGGCGTTCGAGCGCCTGTGCGTCGCCGGCCTTGCCGCTACGGTGCCCTGGCTGGTGGTGGCCAAGGTCGACGCCAGCGTGAAGCGCGACATCCGGCGCAAGCATTCGGACGGGCGTGAAGACAAGTACATTTTCGTGCGCCATGTCGAGCGCACCGAAGGCATCGTGATCATGGGGCCGAGCGAGCACAATTGAGGTGCGCGCACAACGCCACGCGCTCAATAGTTGTTTCCTGCGGCAACCGCTGGTACTGCGACAAGGTTGGGAGGGCGCTGAGTCACCGTGCAGGCTCCGGGAAACTGTATCGCGCCCGCTTCCAGGATTATCGAAGCTTTCTGGCGCGTCCGAAGACAGTCGCCGAGGAAGTCTCAAACGCAGCAGATAGTCCAATAGTCATCGTCCACTCGGACCTGCGCCAGTTCTACGGCGACCTGATCGACAAAGATGACGCAACCGAGATGCGCCTGGGCGCACGACGGCGGCTTCTCGGTGGATGGTTCGGTAGGCATCTGGGGCGCCGACCGGGCGGGGCTCTGTCTCGGTGCCATGCAAGACCGAGCCAAACACACGCACATTGCGCACACTGTTGCTCTCGGCAATCTTGCGGATTGCGTCCCCGTGAATGGCTAGCGCTTCAGACGGACGCATGGCGCAATGATAGACAGGGCATCCACAAAGTAGCCGCGCGAAAGTTATTTCAGCCGGTCATATTCGGCCGGCTCAACATCGGGCACCTTCGCCATTGCTGCGCGAAACTTGGCCAGACTGCCGCGCTTGGCACGCTGCTCAAGATAATTTTGCGTATCGAGCGCCGACATTTTCTCGGCCACTGCGCTGGCAATGAACTGATTGATCGAAATGCCATCTTTTTGGGCCATCGCGCGTGCGTGCTTGTGCAGCGAGTCGGGCAGTCGCAGACTGATAGTGCTCATAGGGCCTCCTTCAACAAATTCAAAAATTCACCGGGCGTGAGCACTCTCAGCGCCCCGCGTGTCTGAATCCGGAAATCACGCAAATTGTAGGTCACGATGTATTTGCAATCGGCTGCAAGCGCAAGTTCGAGCACCATGTCGTCCCTGGGGTCCTTGAGATGTGGTCGCCAGAGGTAGTGCACTTGATGCTTTTCCGCAACGTCGCAAATGTAGTCAAGCACATCATCCACCGACGACGAAGTAACCCTGCCTTTGATGGCATCGCGGCGTAACGCATCTTCATATTCAAGGACTAGCGGCACAGAAACGCACACCGCAAACGCGGCGGACTCAATCAAATTCAACAGTGCGTATGAAGCACCGCGCCGGGACAGCATTGCAGACACCAGAACATTGGTGTCGAGCACAATGCGCGGTGGATTTTTCATGGTATTGCATATGATACCACCCGAAGCCGCCGGGCTCACGGACGATCCAATCCGCCGCCGCCAGTTTCGCAACACGGGCGCGCCGCTCTGCTAGGGGATGTCCGGCACTGGCGCACA
The DNA here is from genome assembly GCA_040382235.1 of Burkholderiales bacterium. GTDB lineage: Bacteria > Pseudomonadota > Gammaproteobacteria > Burkholderiales > JAEUOS01 > JAEUOS01. Next base: position 1,056 of record JBEIFV010000328.1, on the reverse strand, counting down.
CCATCATGTAGACTCATCGCGAGCCCGGCAGGCGGGTTTCGATAGCGCAGAAAGCGATCGCATGAGCGCATTATTCAAGGCGGAACTGAGACCAGTCGACCTGCTCCTGATGGCTGCGGCTTGTCTTGGCGCAGGCTCATACGCCAAACAGGCGCTGACCTACCACGACTATCAGCCGAACGAGCCGCCGGCCACCCACTTTCCAGTGGCCGTGCAGTACTCGCAGCGGGGCACGCCGGTCATGCAGGTGGTGAGGTGGAACCAGGTGGATGATTACCGGAGCGAACCCGCGTTCACCCTCGACCTGCCCGTCGGCCCCCTGGATGCGGCGCAGCCAATACGCCCGGGCGCAAGCGTGACAGGCAGCGTTGTCGCTGAAGGCTCGGCCAAGCGCGTCACGCTAAGCCAGGATGACGGAAACAATGTCTACAGCAGCGTATACCGGGTGTCGAATGGTCGCCTGACCCCTGTCAGGCATGAGCTTCACAACCAGGGGGTCGTGTTCTACATGCTGGTCGCCGGCGTGGCGGGCGCACTGGTGATGGGTGTGCTCATCGCGTTGCTTCGCCGTGTTTTGAAGCGGCGGGCTTAGATCGCGACTGGTCGGTCGAGTCTGGTTTCGGTGAGTGACTTCGGCTTGCGTTTACGAGTGCCGTCGGCACCGGCGCTGCAGAATGCGACGAATCGCTGCGCTCTCGGGCTCAGACGCCGATCCCGGTGAGTCTCTATCCAGATATCCCAGGTCGGCGGCTTGATCGCACATTTGAACTCCACCAGCGTTCTTTGCCCGATTCCCTATTCAAGCCGCTCTATCCGGCGCTCGATGCCGACCCCGACATTCGAACCATCCGCGTCACCAATGAAGGCGAAGGTGCGGGGATTTGCGGCGGCGTGTTCCTCTCGGGCAAGCGTGCGGTGCTGGTGATGGAAAATTCCGGCCTGCGCGCCTCGATCGAGCCGCTGGCGCGCATGGGCCTGGGCGCCGGCATCCCGGTGGTGATGCTGATGAGCTATCGCGGCGAGCTGGGCGAAAACAACTGGTGGGCGATTCCGCAC
>JBEIFV010000327.1:0-3246 GCA_040382235.1 Burkholderiales bacterium | reverse complement strand
GTTGATGCGCTCCACCATCTTCCGGTCTTGCTTTTGCCAGTAAAGGTAGTCGTCCCACGCCTCGTCGGCGAAGACCAGTTTCACCTGACCAACTTCCGCTCCACGCCCTTGCCTGCGCCCAGCTGTGCGGTGGCGGAAAGCAGGCGCTTGGCATTGGCGGCGTTGCGCAGCAGGTAGGCGGTTTCTTCAAGAGCCTGATAGTCCGCCAGAGACAGCATCACAACCGACTGCTCACCGTTGCGGGTGATGATCAGCGCCTCGTGGTCTTCGCAAACACGGTCCATCGTGCGGGCAAGGTTCGCGCGGGCTGACGAGTAGGTGATGGCATCCATGGCGATTCTCCAGGCAAGTACGTATTATTGTACAACTCGAAGCCGGGCGTGTCCAGATCGGCCCCCGAACATGGTGTCGAACAGTTCGCGCCTGCGCCGGCACCGGAACTTCAACAATTCGCCGTAGTGATAAAGCGGCTGGTCCAGGCCCCGGAATCGCGTGACCGGTGGTTCAGGCGAGCGCGCCGCGCGATGTAGCCTGGGCGTGTTTCGCCGGCCGCACGCGGATCGCAGTCGGCCACAAGCGGCTGACCAACGGTCCATCGTCAAAATGCCTTGCGTCCCTAGCGCTCGACAATCAGCGTGCCGTTGTCGTCCACCCTCAAACCGGTTGCGCGCGCGGCCTCGACCACGCTCGGATGCCAGTGCGGCTTGCCCGCGTCGGGGCCACCGACGATCGCGAACAACGTTCCCGGCGTATCGCCGACATTGCGAAAACCGCGGTAGATGCGGGTAGGCACATTGACTGAATCGAAAGGGTCAAGAATCACTTCGCGCTGGACCTCTCCTTCCAGCCAGTAGATCGACCAACGCCCGACCAGCGGCATGAAGAACTCCTCGGTCTCGTGCCAGTGCAACCCGGCACCGTTGCCCGGGTCGGCGCGTGCCATCGCCACCGAGAAGCCGTGCGCACCGCCAATTTTTGGCGCCAGGCGCGGATCGCTTGCATTTTCGGTGACATTCATGCCGAGAATGTTGATCAGTTCGCGCTGATAGCCCGGCATGCGCTGGTCGAGAAATGCCAGGTCGCTGCCACTCAAACTTGCAAAACGGGCAACGCACTTTTCCATTTGTTGGATGCTGACTCGAACCGGTTCCATCTTGCTTCTCCTTTTTTCAGGGCGCGGGCCTGGCATCGACGAGGATCGCCGCCAGCACACACGGTTTGTCCGACTTGTTGACCCAGGCGTGATTGGTGCCGCGCTGCACGATGCAGTCGCCGGCCCGCAACAGGGTCTCGCCTTCTTCCATCACCATCCACATTTCGCCGGATATCACCACCAGATAGTCCACCGAATTGGTCTTGTGCATCGACGGATGCCTGGCCGAGTCTTCGTCGCGCGGCTTGTTGTGGCTACCCATATGCTCGAACGCAGCCCGGGTGTCGATCCCTGCCAGGCTCTTCTCGGGCGGGATCTCGACAATCCGGAACACCGTGCCGGCGGGCGTCGGATCGTGGCGCATCGGGCGCGCACCCTGGTCGGTTGCTCCCATGTTGTCGACCGGCATTTCGCCGGTGACCCAGAGCTCGGTGACAAACAGGCCAGGCCAGCCCTTGACTTCGATGACGTTGGGAGCGTCATCGCTGATGGTGATCTTCGAACGGCCCTGATTGTCATGGCCAGTCACTATGCGGCGGATTGTTTGTCTCATGTCGGGTTCTCCTGGTTCACGATTTGGCGTCGGCCGGCTTGACAAAGCGGTTGCGCAGGATGCCGATGCCCTCGACCTCGAGTTCGACCACATCACCTGGCTTGAGAAAGCGCATCTGCTCGATGCCGCAGCCCGTGCCCACCGTTCCGGAACCGAAGAATTCACCCGAAACGATGGTCTCTGAACGCGCCGAATGCGCGATGCAATCCTCGAACTTCCAGTGCATGTCCGAAGAATTGCCGCCGCCCCAGCGTTCACCGTTGACCCGCGCCTCCATCTTCAGCTTGTACGGATTGGTCAGCTCGTCGGCGGTGACCAGGCACGGGCCCAGCACATTGCCGGTATCGAAGTCCTTGCCCTTGCCCGGCCCGAGTTGCCCGGGCATTTCCTTCATTTGCTCGTCGCGCGCCGAAACATCGTTGAAAACGGTGTAGCCGAAGATATGTTCGCGCGCCCTTGATTTCGGTATGTCGCGACCGGGCTTGCCGATAAAGCGGCCGAATTCGAGTTCGAAATCGAGCAGGGTGGAGAACGCTGGCCACTGGATGTCGCACCCGGTGCCCACCACATTGAGGCGATTCGGGTGGTAGAAGATCGGCCGCTCGTACCACACCTCGGGCACCATCAGGATGCCCTTGGCATCCATCTCGCGCATCGCCGCATCGGGGTCGGGTGAATTGGCAGCGCGCACCTTGCGCGCCGCGCCAAACGCCTGCAACAGGTGCTTCTCGAAGCACAGGAAGTCGCGCATCTGCGGCGGCGCCGGGATTGGCTCCACAACGGCTGCGTGACGCTCTTGCTGCGCGACGCCGCCTTGATAAGCTTGCCGGCGAGTTCCAGTGCGGCATCGCCAGCCTCGGCCATGGCCAGCACGCTGGCCAACATGCCCGAGCTCTTGCCATAGCGGTCACGATGCGCCGCATGCAGCGTGAGCACTTTGCGTTCACCAACGACCAACACCGCGTTACTCGGCCGGCTATTTCCGCTGCGCGGCGTCACCAGCAACATGCCGAGCGCTTCCTTTCGGCTTCGTGGGTCGCGCAACTCGACCACGCACCGGGATCGGTGGCGCAGGTTCCGCAGGCGCTGTCGACGAGGCGGTACGCCGGGCCACCGTGGGCGCGACTTTGGCGGCCCTTGCCTTGCTCGGGGCGGCGTCCTGGGGCAAGAACAACAGCGGCGAGCCGCCTAGCGCCGGCGCAAAAAAGTCGACGATCTCGCGCACCACCGCGTCGTCATCGTCGATCGTGCAAGTGCGGCCCGACAGACGCTTGACGCGTGCCGGATTGGCGAGAATCAGCAGCAACGAGCCCATGACGAAATGGTAGGCCCAGTCCACCCGCTGCGGCGGCAACGCCGGCAACGCGCGCCGCAGCGCCGCCATGAACTCGCGCGAGATCGGATCGAGCAATTCGGCGATGATGCCGCGCCCGCCTTCGGCGGGATCGCCAGCCTCGCGTGCGGCCAAACGCGTATAAGCCAAACCGCCCGGCCGGCTGCGCAACTCCACCCACGGCCGCACCATCGCATCGAGGATCTC
>JBEIFV010000326.1:0-3329 GCA_040382235.1 Burkholderiales bacterium | reverse complement strand
TACGCGCGAATCGCTGCTGATCATCGTGGCTGACGGCATGGGCGGCCACATGCACGGCGAGATCGCGGCGCAGATCACGGTCGACTTCGTGGGCCAAAAGTACCAGCGCGAAGCACGCCCGAAGCTCGCCGACCCGGTAGCGTTTTTCAACGACAGCTTGAACGGTGCGCACGCCGCCATCCTGCAGTATGCCGAAGAGCATGCCCTGCTGGAAACACCACGCACCACAGTCATTGCGGCAATCGTGCAGGACGGCCATACATGGTGGGCCCACGCCGGCGACTCGCGCGCCTACCTGATTCGCGCCGGACAGATCGTGAACCAGACCCGAGATCATTCGCGGGTGCAGCAGCTTGTGTTGCAGGGCATCGTGCGCGAGGAAGCTGTTGCCGCGCATCCCGACCGCAACAAGATTTTCAACTGCCTGGGCGCGCACGTATCACCGCAGATCGAAATATCGGCGCGTACACGCCTGCAGTCCGGCGACACCCTGATGCTTTGCAGCGACGGCGTCTGGGGGCCGCTGCCCTCACGCCTGATCGCCACGGCTTTCCTGAACGACAGCGTGATGCGCGCTGTCCCCGAATTGATGAACCAGGCGGAACGGCGGGCAGGCGCGGACTCGGACAACCTCACAACGGTAGCCATGACCTGGAACGAGGTCGACGCCACCGCTCCGGATTCGGTCTCGACCATGACCTTGCCCGTCGGCGGATTTTCATCGCGCATCGAAGGCTTCGAGCAGGCGGCGAAAAGCGACTACCTGTCGGACGACGAGATCGAGAAAGCGATCGCGGAAATCCGCACCGCGATCAACAAGGCGAACAAAATCGTCGTCAAATAATCATCCGCTGCGAACAATCCGCGGCGCCAACGCCGGCCCGATGCAAGACGTCGGCTTCCGGGCCGGCGTCGTCTGGCGCTATCCCGCAATGGCCGGGGTCAGTGCTTTTTCACATACAGCGGGCCGGGAGTCTTGGACAGAAACATCGCGATGTCCTCGATCTCCTGCTTCGACAGCGTTGCCGCCTGGCCCGCCATGATGGCGTTCTTGCGGCCAATCTGCGACTTGTCACCCTGCTTGTAGGCATTGAGCACCGTGACAAGGTAGTCCCGGTGCTGCCCGGCGATCAGCGGATACTCGGGTTGCAAGGGTTTGTTCCAGTCGCCGCCCACAGCGTGGCAGGCGGCGCATACCTGTTGCGCCTTCTGCTTGCCGCGTTCGGCATTGCCAGCCGCATGGGCGCTGCTCGCTCCGAATGCCAGCACGGCAGCGATGATCAGGTTTTTCATTTGCTCACCCCCGGTGCGGATCCGCCATAGTAGGCGGCAAGCTCGGTGATGTCCTTGTCCGAGAGCGATACCGCGATCGAGCGCATGGTCGGGTGCTTGCGCTCGCCGGTCTGATAAGCCTTCAATGCCAGCTCCAGATACTTTGCATTCTGCCCGGCAATCAGGGGGACGTGGTACACATGCGGATAGGCCATCTTGTAACCGGGAATGCCATGGCAGCCTATGCACATGGCAGCCTTGCCGCCGGACTTGCCGCTTGCCGTGCCGGCCTGCTGGGCGCTCACACTTGTATTCATCCCCACGCCTGCGAGAAAGACCAAAATCAGATATTTGTTCATGAAGTTTTTACGTATGTGTTGGACTGCAAAGCCATTGAAGTATAAGCCATATCCTGCGCTCGGCCGGGACCGGTGAATCCGAGTCGCGTCAGAGCGGTGCGGTACCCTATAATCTGGGCAATATCAATCCCGGGCTGGTGACATTTCCATGCGCTTCGAAGGCTCCAAAAACTACGTCGCCACCGACGACCTGCGGCTGGCTGTAAACGCCGCCGTCACCCTGCAGCGTCCGCTCCTGATCAAGGGTGAACCCGGCACCGGCAAGACCATGCTGGCTGAAGAGGTTGCCGCTGCGCTGGGCATGCCCCTGCTGCAATGGCATATCAAGTCGACCACCAAGGCGCAGCAGGGCCTGTACGAATACGACGCGGTATCGCGCCTGCGCGATTCGCAGCTTGGTGACGAAAAGGTCAAGGATATCCAGAATTACATCCTGCGCGGCGTGTTGTGGCAGGCATTCGAGGCCGAACGTCAGTCGGTGCTGTTGATCGACGAGATCGACAAGGCTGACATCGAATTCCCCAACGACCTTTTGCGAGAACTCGATCGCATGGAATTCTATGTCTACGAAACGCGCCAAACGGTCAAGGCATTGCAACGTCCGGTGGTGATGATCACCTCCAACAACGAAAAGGAATTGCCGGACGCCTTTCTGCGACGCTGCTTTTTCCACTACATCAAGTTTCCCGACAAGGAAACCATGCAGAAGATCGTGGACGTGCATTTTCCCGGTCTGAAGAAAGAGCTTCTCAAGGAGGCTCTCGAGGTGTTTTTCCAGATGCGCGAGATTCCGGGTTTGAAGAAAAAACCTTCGACCTCCGAGTTGCTCGACTGGTTGAAACTGCTGCTGGCCGAAGACATTCCGCCCGAGGCTCTCAAGGCCAAGGACAACAAGACCGCGATTCCACCGCTGCATGGCGCCTTGCTGAAGAACGAACAGGACGTACAGTTGTTCGAGCGTCTTGTATTCATGGCGCGCGCAGGGCGCTGAGCGTGCCGTGGCTGGCGCCGGTAAGTTTGTGCGGCCGGCACGTCGCAATTGAACCGCTTGCCCCGACGCAACAGTCCGAGCTGGAAGATGCCGTGCGTGACGGCGAATTGTGGAAGCTCTGGTACACCTCGATCCCGGCGCCGGAGGGCATGGCGTCCGAAATCGAACGCCGGCTGCGCCTCTTCGGGAGCGGCACGATGCTGCCGTTCGCGGTGCGCAGCATGGCCACCGGCAAGCTGGTCGGCATGACCACTTACATGAACGTCGATCAGGCCAACAAACGGGTCGAGATCGGCTCCACCTGGTATGCCAAGTCGGTACAGCGCACCGCGCTCAACACCGAATGCAAGCTTATGTTGCTGCGACACGCCTTCGAGACCCTTGGCTGTATCGCGGTCGAATTTCGCACCAGTTCTTTCAATCACGCCAGTCGCCGCGCGATCGAACGACTGGGTGCGAAGCAGGATGGAATCCTGCGTTCCCACACACGGCATGCCGATGGCACATTGCGCGATACTGTGGTGTTCAGTATCCTGCCGCTGGAATGGCCTGCGGTGAAAAGCCATCTCGAATTTCAGCTTTCCCGCAGCCTCTAAGGGGGGTCTCTAATGCTCATCGATTTTTTCCTCAAGTGCAAGAACGCCGGTTTACCGGTGTCCACCAAGGAATTCCTGGTCTTGCTTGAGTCCTTGCAGAAGGGCGTGATC
>JBEIFV010000325.1:0-3390 GCA_040382235.1 Burkholderiales bacterium | reverse complement strand
CGCGGCGCCCCGATGAGCGCCGCCGGCTTCCGCAAGATGCTCGGCCGCACCGGCGAAGTCGCCGGCCTGGGCCTGGCGGTGCACCCCCACATGCTGCGCCACGCCTGCGGCTACCACCTGGCCAACGCCGGCCACGACACCCGCGCCATCCAGCACTACCTCGGGCACCGCAACATCACCCACACCGTGCGCTACACCGAACTGAACCCGGACCGGTTCAGCACGTTCTGGAACGATTGAGATCGGAAGAAGATGGTTTACAAGAGAACGAGCAGCCCCCCACACCCGCTCACGCGGGCGTTGCAGTTGCCAGCCGCGTTGCGCGGCGCTGCTGGGCTATTTCTTCGCCGGCGTCTCGTCCGGAATCACAAACCCGATAGGCCGCTTCTTCGGATCGGGCGGCGCCAGCAGTTGGCGCATCGAATCGATCAGCCCGGTGATCGCCTGATCGTGCGAATCGACCTTGCGCTCCAGCCGTTTCATCTTCGAAGCCAGTTCCTTGTTGCCGGCGACCAGGTTGCGCAGCTCGATGAACGCGCGCACTACATGAACGCTGACCTCGGTGGCGCGGGCGCTGTTCAACACCATGGAAGCCATGATCGCGCCGTGCTCGGTGAACGCGAAGGGCGCGTAGCGCCGGCCGCCGTGGCTGGCGCCCTTCAAACTTGAGGTTGCAAATTGCAACCTCAAGTTGGCGAACTCCTCCGCGTTCAACTGGAACATGAAGTCCTCTGGGAAGCGCTCGCGGTTGCGATTGACCTGCTGGTTAAGCCGCTTGGTGGTCTCACCATAGAACGCCGCCAGGTCGGCATCGAGCAGCACGCGGCGGCCGCGCACGATCAGGATGCGTTGGGCGATCTCCTCGATCGACAGAGGCACGGTTGCCGGCAAGGTGCTCATGGCCGCCCTATTCGGGGTTGCCCATTCTTTCAAATTCGTGGCGCACCGCCTGTTCCACCGCTTCGCGCAGGGCCTGCTTGACCGATGCGGTCATGCCGGCCTGAATGCCGTACAGGGCCGCTTCCACCACGCCGGGCACGATTGCTTCGAGCCGCTGATCCAGCAGGCGATCCAGGCGCGCCGCGATCGATTCGAAGATGCGGGTCTCGAGCTCCGAAGGCGTTTCGGGCTCGGAGTCGGGCGCTTCCGGCACACCCTGCTCCACTTGGTCTGCGGACGCGGACCAGGTAGGTGCCTGCTCCACGGCAGGTGCGACCAGAATCACTGGTGGCTCCTGATGCAGCGCCGCATAGCGTGCGGCGTAGCGCTCGGCGTAGGAGGTTTCGTGTTGCGGCGCAATGTGCGATGTGGGCTCGGGCACGGCCTGCGGCGTGTTGTGCGACTCGACTTCTGGTGCGTCGTTTGTTGCAGCGTCCGTTTCCGCAGGCGCTTCATAGCGCGCGGCGTTGGACGCTTCCAGCGGCATTTCCTGCGCGGCCTCGAACGCAATGCCTGGGGACGTTTCGGACGCCGCCGCAGGCGGTGGGTCAGGCTCTTGTGGCGCGACCATCGGCGGCGCAAGCGGGGGCTCGATGAAGCTGGCGACAACCCCAAATGGAGGCGCGCCGGGTGGCTGCAAGTATCCCGTATCGGTTTCGAGTTCCGGAAACATCGCCAGCGACGGCGGGCCCGCGGGGTCGTCGTCGTCGGTGGCGTCCAGCGTCGCCAGATCGATCGCGGGCAAAAGTGCCGCGTCGACCACCTCGGTCAGTACCGGAATGCCGTCATCCGGGAATTTGCCGGCGGAGGCCGGCAGGTCAGGTTCGGACATCCAGATCGTGACGGCCGATGTCGTAGCCGCGGTCTCGGTAGAACTTGAAGCGTTCGCGCGCGCGCAGGCGATCATCGGCATCGTCGCGGCTGACGATTTCGATCAGGCGATCGAAGCGGCTGAACAGCGCCGGGCGCTGATGGTCGAGATTCATCAGGATTTCGTGGTGCGGCATCGCTTCCGGGTCGGTGGTGAGCAGGATCGGCGTCTGGTCGGCCACCCGGTCGCCGGCCATGCAATGCGGCACGAAGCCCGTGCCCGGGACGGTCCACAGCAGGCTGTCGAGCGTGCTCAGGGTGTGCTGATCACTGGCGTATATCAGGAGTTTGCGGCGGCTTGCCAAGGCCTTGCCCGCCAGCACGCGCGCTGTGCCCAGTTTGTCGGGCGCGTTGAAATAAAACGTGATCTCGGTCATGTTGGCCGGGCCGGGGCGGGACAGGTCAGATAGGCAGGAGTGGAGCGATCACGAGAAGGACCCTCACGCCTGGGTCATTCGTCAACACGTCCGAGCAGGAAATGCGTGAGCATCGATACAGGACGCCCGGTCGATCCCTTGGCCGCCCCGCTTTTCCATGCGGTGCCGGCGATGTCCAGGTGCGCCCATTCGAACTTGCGCGCGAAGCGTGACAGGAAGCAGGCGGCGGTGACGCTGCCCGCCGGCCGCCCGCCGATGTTGGCCATGTCGGCGAAATTCGACTTCAGCTGCTCCTGGTAGTCGTCCCACAGGGGCATGTGCCAGGCCCGATCGTGCGCATCGTCGCCGGCGGCCAGCAGTTCGCGCGCCAGGCTGTCGTTGTTGCTGTAAAGGCCGGTGGCGACATGTCCCAGCGCCACCACGCAGGCGCCGGTCAAGGTGGCGACATCGACCACGCATGCCGGCTCGTAGCGTTCGGCATAAGTCAGTGCATCGCACAGGATGAGGCGGCCTTCGGCATCGGTGTTGAGGATTTCGACGGTCTGCCCGGACATGCTGGTGACGATGTCGCCGGGTTTGGTGGCCGCGCCGCCCGGCATGTTTTCTGTGGTGGGTACCAGCGCCACCAGATTGAGCGGCAGCTTCAGCACCGCCGCGGCCTGCATCGCCCCGATCACCGAAGCCGCACCGCACATGTCGAACTTCATCTCGTCCATGGCTTCGCCGCCTTTCAGCGAAATGCCGCCTGTATCGAAGGTGATGCCCTTGCCGATCAACACCACCGGCTTGGCGCCAGGCTTGCCGCCCTTGTGCTCCAGAATGATGAACTTGGGTGGCTGGCGCGAACCGTTGGCCACCGACAGGAACGAGTCCATCTTGAGCGCTTCGCAATCGCTGCGTTCGAGGATTTCGCATTGCAGGCCGACGGCTTTGGCCATTTCACTGGTGCGCAGGGCCAGATAGGTCGGGGTGCAAACATTGCCGGGCAGGTTGCCCAGGTCTTTTGCCAGCGAGACCGCCTGGCCGATGGCTTCGCCCTCGCGCATGGCTGCCTCGGCAGGGCCGAGCTCGTTGCGCCGCTCGACCATCAGGGTGAGCTTGCGCACCGGGCGCCGCACTTCGTCCTTCTTGCTTTTCATGCTGTCGAAGCGGTAGACCGTATCGATCGCGGTGAGCGTCGCCTGCCGCACGCGCCAGGCGACAT
>JBEIFV010000324.1:0-3390 GCA_040382235.1 Burkholderiales bacterium | reverse complement strand
GCCGCTGCTTGAAGATCACCGGGCCGGGCGAAGTGAATTTGACCGCACAGGCGATCGCCAGCATCAGCGGCGCCACCAGTACCAGGATGATGATCGACAGCAAGATATCGGAGACGCGCTTGACCATGCCGTTGACGCCCTTGAACGGCGTTTCGCATACCGAGATCACCGGCATGCCGTAGATCTGCGTGGTGCGGCCCTGGATCAGGTCTGTCACGAACATGTCGGGCACGAAGTAGATCGAGGCGGTGGTGTCTTTGAGCTGGTTCAACACCTGCAGGATGCGCGGCTGCGAGGCCATCGGCAGCGACAGGTAGATCTGCTGCACCCGCTCTTCACGCGCATAACGCGGCAAATCGGCCAGCTTGCCCAACAGCGTGTGCTGCCCGGCGGCATCGATGCGCTCGGGCGCGCGATCATCGAAAAAACCCGCCATCGCAAGCCTGGAATAGCGCGCCGCGCCAATGCGCGCGGCCAGCGCCAGGCCCTGCTCGTTCATGCCCACCACCACCACCCGCTGCGGCGGCCCCTGCAGCGCCAGCACCCAGGGCGCGGCCACCCGCAAAGCGAGGTGCGCGCTGATCTGGCTCACCGGCGCCACCCACAGCCAGGTGGTGATCGCGGCGTCGGAAAACTCGCGAATGTAGCGCGTGGCCACCCCGGTCAGAAGCAGCAAGGCGGCGATCCACACCCAGTTGAAGGCGATGTCGGTGAACACCTTGCGCATCGGGTACTGCAGGCGCGAGGTGCCGGGAAAAGTGATCGAAAACACGATCACCGAAAGAATCAGGTAGGGCGGCGCCAGTTCGCCCTCGAACCACAGCGCCAATATCCAGAGCGTGGCCACCAGCACGCCCGGGTCGAGCATGGCCTCGATGGCGCCCAGAAAATCATCGGTGGCGAAATGCGCCGGCGCCCGACGCGCGGTGTTGCGGCTGCCTGCCATCGCGACTTCAGTTTGCTCCATCAAAGGCTCACAGCTTCGAATTTTGCCACCGCCTGCATGCGGTTGTAGACGGCCAGTTTCTTGAAAATGCGTTTCAGATGATTCTTCACCGTGAAGGCACTGATATCAAGAATCATGCCGATCTCCTGGTTGGTCTTGCCGGCCTTGACCCAGGTCATGATCTGGATTTCGCGCTCGGTGAGGCCGTGTTCCTGGGTGTCATAGGGCGGCGGCGCAAGCTCCTCGACCTCTTCCTGCTCGATATGCAGCTGTGGCACCTGGCGCAAGGCCGTATCGAGGTATGGCAACAGGATTTCCATGGTCGCCCGTGCACCTTCCCCGTGCACTATGTCTGAACTGAACAACACATACAGGCAATCGTGGCGCCCGCGCTCGTCGCAAATGCCGTGAACCAGCGCCGATCGCATGTTGCCGAGCGCCCCGCCAAGCTCGCCATCGAGCGCGCTGTCGTCCAGTGCGAAACCATCGGCGCCCACCGCCAGCGCAAATGGCTTGCGCTTGAGTTCGATCCAGCGCTTGAACAGGCCCGACAGCAGGGGCGATACCGCCGCCACACTGGCCCGCTGGGTGCGCACTCCCGGCAGGGCTGAGACTATATCATGCGCGATCAAGCCCAGCCGGAAGTCGCCCCAGGCGCAGAGCATGATTTCATGCGGCAAAAAATGCTGTACGTCGCCCTGCAGCCACAGCAGCAAATCGAAATGCCGGCGCACCGCGAGCGCTTGCTCGACCAGGGCGAAATAGCGCTTCTGGTCGTCTGCGGTGAGGTGTGAGAAATGCGACATCAGGGGAATAACGGGCGATTTCCGGGAGGTTCGATGACGGCCGCGACACACAGGCAGACCATGAGGCACGGCGCCCGCAGCCGTTGCAGACAATACTTGTATCACACCGCACTGCAGCGAAAGCTTGGGTTTGCGGGGTTGTTTTGAACCAATCGTGATTTTGGTCACACTTTGTATCAATTGGGGGGTTTTTCCGTGTCATTTCGGCCCTTGAATGCCTGCGTATTCGCAGCGCCTCCTTGGGGCTGGCGGCCGACGCTTGAATACGCTTGCCGATACGCCCCGCAAAAACGCGTGGAATCGCGCTGTTTTTACACATCGGCTACGACCGGATGCGCACATCCGGACGAGCCGCGCAGTATGCGGGCACTGTGTGACAGGCATGTTTCGCCAAGGCACGGGCGCACCCCTGGGCTTGACGCTACCGGCCGCCCCGAACGGGCCATGCGTTGCGACGGTTGGCTTGTTTCCGCAGCCGGTTGCAGCAGGCGCGTCATGCGGCCGGGGCCCGGTGTAACCATCTCCCCTGGTGCGTGCGGCTTCAGCGGTGCCGCGGCGATCCGGATCGCGGCCAACACAACGTAGCCGGCCCATCTGCATCCTCGGCCCGACGTTGAGGTAAGAAGCGCAGCCGGTAAGGATCAGTCAAAAATCTTGCTCGAGCTGATGTCGAATGGCGCCGACTCGGACAACGTCCCCACGCACTTCAAATGCGGCAACCAGCCCGGCGTTTCCGAAGGGAACGATGAGTTCACGCTGCCTGTCGTTCAGGGCGCGAGCGGCTTTGCGGCATGAGTACGGTGAGAACTCCAGTAGCCTAAGCGCGCGGTCGACGGCGTCTCTGAGGCGCCGCACTGTATCGAGGTCAGGTGTCGCGCTGGAAAGTTCGCGCTCGATGATGAAATCCTCGATCCGCAGCAAGTCGCAGGCGGCCTCCTCGGTGAGGAGGACGCGGTAGCTGGTCACTGCCCGGCGCGCCGCTTGCCCGCCGCCAGCCGCTGACGGGCCGCATCCAGCCGGTCATCCATCCGCCGCAGAACCTCCTGCGGCGAGATGCCGTTGTTTGCACGCTCGGATCGCTCGACGGCATCTCGCGCCCGCGCAAGAAAGGCGTCCTGGGTACGCCGCCAAGTGACGCCGTCGCGAACGCACGCGGCCACGAAATCAGAGAGTGATTCGCCTTCGTCGAGGACAGCCTCGGCATCGCTACGCAGCGCGGGCTCAACACGCACGGCGGGCAGGGTGGAGGTCTTCATATCCACATTGTAATGCAAATGTGATACGCCCGCAAGTGGCCGGATGGCGACCAACCGAATTTCGGCTCGATTGCGCCTTAAGCTTTTGATTTGGGACGAATTACGTAAGTCGGGACCGGAGGCGGCGGCCGGGATCGAAGCGGCGTGGACGGCTGTGCAGGCCGCCAAGCCGCCTGCCGTTTCATCCACTTACGCTTTTTTGCCACCGAAATTCGTTGTTAACGGCGGTGCAAATCCGACACTAGCAGCCTGTCGGACTTAGGGCGTCGAGAGCGAAAATTGGCCCCAGCGAGGACAGTTTTTGCGGGATTCGAAGGCCCATAGCCCAGCTATGGGCCAAGAAGACGGTGAAAAATGGACCGCTGCGGCCGATTTGCAGCCG
>JBEIFV010000323.1:0-3414 GCA_040382235.1 Burkholderiales bacterium | reverse complement strand
TGAAGTCGATGGTGTGCATCGGGTTTGCCCCGGGCTACAGGGCCTCGTGTATCAGCGCGCCCAGGCCGGCCTGATCGAGCAGTCGGGTGGCGGCACGCTGGTCGTCGGGATTGAGCGCTCCAAACTCGTCACGCAGCCACTTCAGACATTTGCCCTGGTAGGGAAAGGCATTCTGCACCCAGGGCAGGCCGTCGATCGTGGTGCGCACTTGATCGGATTTCGCCATCAGGGCGCGCGCGTTGGCCAGCATCACCGGCAGATAGGTGCGCGCGGCCTCGGCCAGGATGGCGACAAGCGTCGGCGGCAGGCTGTCACGCATGACCCATTGGTCGTCTGTCGGTGCCAGCCCCGACAGATCATCGACCAGCCCGACCCAGGCGTAGACGCGCGGTGCGCGTGCGAGTGTGAGCGCCGCAGGCGTCGGGTCGAAGTGCGCCAGTTGCGTCAGCTGACCATAAATGCCGAAATCACCGGCGCCGGGGCGCGCGCCCAGCAGGAACGGCTGCACCCGCAGGTGCGCGCTGAAGAGATCGAGGAAGCGCTTGTAGCTGTTCTCGATCACCGCGGCGGTGGCGGGACTGGAGCCGACATAGTGCAGGCGGTCGATCTGGCGGCGCGAGAATTGCGCCGAGGCAGCGCGCGCTTCTTCCTCCGGGCCGCCGATGTTGCGCCAGCGCGGCAGGATCTCGCCGGCCTTGTGGATGTCGTCTGCGTAATGCCAGCGGTAGTGGAACATCGGCTTGGTCAGCCACTCGTCGCCATAGTCCTCCAGCACGCTGTCGATGAAGGCGATCACCGGGTCATGCGGGCGCACCAGGCGCTGGGGCACTTCGGCTTCGAAGCGCCGGATCAGCGGAGTTGAATCGGTGAGGGCCTGCAGTGCGCCAGTTGCGTCCGGCAGGTAGAAGACCGGTATCAACTCGACCTTGGGCTTGGGCAGCGCCGCCAGGCGCGGCGAGTTGCGGTAGAGCAGCTCATAGGGCAACTGGCGATAGCGCAGCACAGCCAGCATCTTGCGGGTGTAGGGCGAACCAGGCACGCCCATCAGTAGCAGAGGTGATCTTGTGGTCGTTGAGTTCATGTCGGTTTCCTTCTTCTCACCGGCCGTTGGCGGGCCACACAGCGGCGGGAACCAGCGGCAATCGGTCATTGGCGAAATACATGTCGTCGCCGCCCACAAACATGGTGGGCGAGCCGAAGCCGCCGCGGCGAATCACTTCCTCGGTATTCGCCTTCAACTGATCCTTGATGTCCTGCCGCGCGATGCCGGCCAGCGTTGCCGCCGCATCGACGCCGACCTGCGCGCACAAGTCCGTGAGCACAGCATCCTGCGAGATGTCGCGGTCGCCGCCCCAGTAGGCCTCGAAAGCGGCAGTCGCGAACGGCAGCAGCTTGCCCGCCGGCTCGAGCAATATGCAGGCGCGCATCGCCTTGACGCTGTTGACCGGAAACACGCTTGGCGGAAATTTGAGGGCGATACCCGCATTCCGGGCCCAGTCGCCGATGTCTTTCAACTGGTAGGCGGCCTTGGCCGGTACCGGATTCTGGCGCCCCGCGTAGACGCTCGGATTGACGCTGTTGAAAATGCCGCCGACCAGGATCGGGCGCCAGCGGATGGTGGCACCGGTCTCCGCAGCCAGTGGCTGGATGTTGTGGAACGCGAGATAGGTCCAGGGGCTGGAGATATCGAAGAAGAATTCAATCATGGCGTGCTCCTGTGAGCCCGGGTTACGGGTGACGTCGCGCAGGTTTTCCACCCTTCAATATACAAGGCCGGGTTTGCCCGCGCCCGGCACCCGTTGATTCGGGCGCAGAAGCGCAGCGCCTGTTCCTGCGCGGCGCAACGGCACACTATGTTGCCTTCAGCCTTCTGCGATTCAGCCGCAAGTCGAAACAGTGGACAATTCACGTTCTCCGAAACTCGAACCCGCTGGTTTACACGCGACAGGCAAAGCTGCATGACCACCACTTCATACCTCCGTTTCGCAATGCAGTGCTGTCTGCCGATCATGAGCCCGGTGCCGGCGGCCGGAAACAGGCCCGCGTGAGCGCAGCGACATGACACCAGGCTGCGATTTTGATTTCATCGTTGTCGGCGCCGGCGCGGCCGGTTGCATCATCGCCAACCGGCTATCCGCCGACCCGTCTTTGCGCGTGGCGCTGATCGAGGCCGGGCCCTCGGACCGGCGCTTTCCGGTCAACCTGAAGACCACCCTGCCGATCGGCAATATCTTCCTGCTGCCGCATGCACGCTACAACTGGCAGCACGTGTTCAGCGGCGGGCCTGGGGTCAATGGCCGCGACATTCCCTGCCCGCGCGGCAAATTGCTCGGCGGCTGCACCTCGGTCAACGGCACGGTCTACATGCGCGGCCACCGCGACGACTACGATCAGTGGGCCGCACAGGGCAATCCGGGCTGGAGCTATGCCGATGTGCTGCCGGTGTTCAAGCGCCACGAGAATCATGTGGCGGGCGCATCGGCCTGGCACGGCGCCGGCGGCGAACTCGACGTGCAGCGCTTAGCCAACAGCAATCCGCTGGCGCGGGCCTTTGTCGATGCCGCCTGCGCCGCCGGTCACCCGCGCAATGAGGATTTCAACGGCGAGCGCCAGGAAGGATTCGGGCTGTTCGACCTGAACCAGCGCAACGGCGTTCGCCTGAGCAATTCGCGCGCCTTCCTGCACCCGGTGATGAAGCGTCCGAATTTGCAGGTGTTCGCCGATTCGCTGGTGGAACGGGTCAAGCTGCGCGGTGCGCGCGCCACCGGCGTCACCATCCGCCGCAACGGCCGGCGCGAAGAGTTGGGCGCCGCCGTCGAGGTGGTGCTCTCCGCGGGCGCGGTGAATTCGCCGCAATTGCTGATGCTCTCGGGCATCGGCCCGGACGCCGCGCTCGAACGCCACGGCATCAAGGTGGTGCATGCGCTCGCCGGGGTCGGCGCCAACCTGCAGGATCATCCATCGGTGTCGGTGGCGATGGACAACCCGGGTGCCGAGTCGTACGCGCTGTCGTGGCGCACCGCGCCGCGGGTGGCTATGGCCCCCCTGCGTTACCTTTTCAATCGTCAGGGCATGCTGGCATCGAACGCGGCGGAGGCCGGCGGCTTCTACCGCAGCCGGCCCGGCCTGACCAAGCCCGATGTGCAGATGACCTTCATGGTCGGCATGAAGGATAACGCGCGCACCATGCCGCGCCGGCACGGCTTCGTGCTGCATGTCGCCATCCTGCGCACCGCCGCGCGCGGCACGCTGGAACTGGTCTCCGCCGACCCCGCGGCCCGCCCGCTGATGCGCCCGCGCTTCATGGAGGATCGCGCCGATATCGACACGCTGATGCGCGGCGTACGCGAGGCCAGGCGCATCATCGCGATGCCGGCGCTGGCCCGCCATGCCGGCGCGGAGCTTGGCCCCGGC
>JBEIFV010000322.1:0-3435 GCA_040382235.1 Burkholderiales bacterium | reverse complement strand
GGCCCACAGATACCGGGCCACGGCGCGATGACGGGGCTCTTCGCTGGATGCCGCAGAAGTCGGCGCTGGTGAGACGGCGGCAGGAGCGAGCGCCGTCACCACAGCGCGTAGCGGTGCATTGGGCGCGAGCACACCATAGTAACGATGACGATGCGCCCTTGGCGGCGGCACCAGCGCGGCGATCTTCGTGATCAGTTCGAGTGGCGTCAGCACCAGCGCCGCCGGGCGTGCGCCGGGCGCTGTTGTGTGCGCCGGCTTGGGATTGCGGTAGACCAGATGCTCGGCATCGCGCTGGTGCAGATGCGCCAGCGCGAAAGGCGGACGGGCACAGTAGCGCAACAGACGTTCGAGCCCAACCCGGTCGGTGCCCTCGATGCGCACCGAGCCATCCACCGAGAAGCCGCCGTCGTGCGCCCAGGCGCGCATTTCGGCGGCGCCATCCTTGTCGATCAGGCCGCGCCTGACGAAAGTGCGCAGAACACGGGTTCGCACGCGCGCCTGCACGTCGGCAAACGCCGCCGCGTCGAGTTCGTGGGCAAGGGCGGCATGAAAGGTGGCGCTCGGCGCCTCGTCCGGAGCGACGGCCGGTTCGAAGACGCCGTCGATGACGCAGCAATGAAAATGGATGTGCTCGTTCAGGCTAGAGCCGAAACGGTGGATGAAGGCGACCGCTCCGATCCGCGCGGTGGCGGGACAAGCAGGGCTATGGTCGCGCAGGCAGCGTTCCGCCACGGAGAGGAAAATGCGCAGCACCGTGCCTTGCAGGGCCGCGTCCGCTTGCAGGAAGTAACGCAGCCGCTTGGGCACCGCCGACCTCGGCAACATCGCCTACGAGTCCGAGGCACTGGAAGGCATGATCCTGGATGAGGAACTGATCCTCGAGATCGTGCGCCCCGGCACCGGCGACCCGTTGGCCGAAGGGGAAGTGGGCGAGATCGTCATCACGACGCTGAACCCGGACTATCCGCTGATCCGCTTCGGTACCGGCGACCTGTCCGCGGTACTGCCTGGCCCGAGTCCGTGTGGTCGCACCAACACCCGCATCCGCGGCTGGATGGGGCGCGCCGACCAGACCACCAAGGTCAAGGGCATGTTCGTCCAGCCCGGCCACGTGGCGGAAATCGTCAAGCGCCACCCCGATGTGGATCGCGCGCGCCTGGTGATCGAGGGCGAGATGGCCAACGACCGCATGACCCTCAAGGTCGAGGTGGCCGACTGGACCATTCCCGGCCTGGCCGAGGCGATCGTGGCGACCATGCGCGAGGTGACCAAGCTGCGCGGCGAGGTGCAGTTCATGACCCCGGGCGAACTGCCCAACGACGGCCGCGTGATCGAGGACGCGCGCAAGTACGAGTAACGGGACTACGGTTCCCAAGGCTTTGCAGGGGCAGCGACGGTTCTTGCCACGACCAATCCGCAATTGCCCCGAATATGTGAACCACGAGCGTTCACCGGCGCTCAAGCAAGCAATTCGATGTGGATCTGTCGTTCCGTTTCCGTAGCGAGCAATTGCCGTATGCCGGAATCGAACGTCACCAGCTTGCAGTTTCGCTTGATAGCCAGGGCCAGCAGATAGGCGTCGGTGACCTGGCGGTGCCCCATCAGCCCGCCAGAGCATAGTCCCGCCACCTCCGCAATACCCATGTCCGCTGGAAAGAATGAATGATTGCTGTGAGCGAGGTTGCGCGACAACAGTTCCACCGCTTCGCGAGGGCCGACCAGATTGCCGGAAAACGCCGGTTGCGAAACCACGCGCACAAAGGCGGCCTGTGTGAACGGCATGGTCACCCACCCATGACGTGCATTCTTCCTGAACCAGGCCTGGATTTGCCCATGATGTTCATGTGCTGGCCATCCCAACGCGATCAACGCATTGGCGTCGAGCAGGTATCGACTCACGGCGATTCATCCAGCAGGCGCCTGACCTTGCTGGCGGAAATTGTTGGCGTGTCCGGCGGCAGATCAAACACCCAGACGCCATTGATTTCCTTCATTGGCATCTTGGCCTCGCTGCCACGCAAAATCAGTTCCGACACCGCTTGACCCAACTTGATCGCGCGGGCGCGCGCATATGCCTGGGCTGTCGCAAACGCATCGTCTTCCAGAGTGAGTGTGGTCCGCATGGAATGATGTCCCACCATTTGAGTGATGCGAAATTATATCAAATGCATCAAAACGCCAATTGATGCAATCAATGGTTTCGCGCACCAGGAAACCGCCAGTAGCGGGGGTCAGACAGGTCGCCGCCGCGCCACAGCGACACCCACCAAGCCGAGCCCGGCCAACATCAGAACCACGCTGTGCGGCTCAGGTACTGGCGTCACATCGATCTGCATCGCGTTGTAGAAGATCGACGCATTCCAATTCGCGCCACCATCATTCGAGATGCGGTAGCCGGCCAGCGTCTCGGCACCCACTGGCAGTGTCGAGCCCCCGGATTCCATAATGGTCCAGTGCGCCAGCGGTATGCCGAATTCGCTGTACTGCGTGGCGTCGTTCAGTCCGAACCAGTAGGTATTTCCACCCTGCAACAACACCAGGGCGGTGGCGTCCCAGGTGATGCGCTGGGCAGCAAACGGTGACTGGATCGGCTGCAAGGGGTGCAGCTCGATAATCCCTAGGTCGGCGAGCAGGGCGCCCGGCCGGCCACCCGCGTCTGCAAAGATCGCGGCGCGCACCTGTTCGGCCTGCAGGTACTCGGGGGAATCGCTCGTGACCATCGCCAGCATCGCCGTAAAGCTGTTGAAGTGGTACGAAGTGCCCGAAGAAAGCGTCACACCCACAGCCTTGCGGATATCGTAGGTATCGGTCCAGTTGATGTCGGTGGCGGGTACGGAATTCCATTCGTAGGGCCGCGCAGGCTGGGACAGATCATGGCCCATCAGCGTGGTGGTGGCCTGTGTGGTTACAGCGACCATGCCCAAGGCCAGCATGGTGACTAAGCGGACCAACGGGGGGACATAACGGAATCGGCTCACGGTGAACTCCTTAAAGACCTCAGGGTATCCTTAGCAAGACGCCACAGCTTGCGGCAGATCAAAAATCCTGAAATAGGGTCCTGTACGACACCGTGGCCGTCGCGCGGAGTGGCCCGACCAGATCGTCGCGCGGCTGATGAAATTGTTGATTGCGCGGATTGACGAACTTGCGCTGATGGCGGCGGCAGCCGCCGCCATCAGCGCACCCACCGTGCGGAAGTGGCATATGTGCCTCGTCCAGGAAGGCTTTCTTTCGAGGTCTTTTGGATCGCAGTTCTAGACCGGCCAAAACACGTCCACCGTCGACGCCGACCTGAGCGAGTTGACTGAGCGCTTGCGGCGCCAGCATATGCCGATGCGTCGCATAGCCACTTTGAAGGATAAGGATAGGAAATCCAACCCCTTTTGGGAGTATGGCTGACGCCAGGTGCAGCCGTCAATCGCCGATTGAGGGCCG
>JBEIFV010000321.1:0-3673 GCA_040382235.1 Burkholderiales bacterium | reverse complement strand
CACGCCTTGTCCGCGGCCGCCCGGTCTGTTCCTGATTATTCTTTCGACTCGCCGCTGGTACCTTCGCCGAGCGCGCCATACAGCTCAGGGCGACGCCAGCGCATCACGCCGGGAATCGTCGAATAGCGCTTCGGGAACTCTATGCGTTCGTCTTCGCGCCTTAGATACGCCAGGCGATCGAAATCGAGATCGGCAATGATCAGGCCCTCGCCCGTGGATGCCGCCAACACGCCTTCGGGCGCTGCGATCGTGCCCACCCCTTCTTCGTCACCATAGAGGTTCTGGCAGGCCGCGGTGAATGCGATGTTCTCGATCGCACGCGCCCATACCAGCGTGCGCCAACCCGGCAGAAACTCGTTGATCGCACCTCCGGCCGGATACAGGATGATGTCGGCTCCCTGGATCGCAAGCAGGCGCGACAGTTCAGGCGTGTACAACTCGGAACACACCAGCATGCCTATGCGCCCCAGGCGGGTCTGCACCACCATCGGCGGCTGATTCGATTCGATGTAGTTGAAGTCCCAGGCATCGATGTCGCGATACACATAGGGCCCGCGCGGCGTGGTGCGCCGATATACGCCCGCCGTCTTGCCCTGGTCGTCGATCAGATGCAGTTCGACCGCGAAACCACCATCGACAGGGGCGACGCGGCTGGCCAACACATGCAGCTTGTGCTGCGCGGCACGCGCGGCCAGCGGGCCGAACGCATCGTAGGTGTTGGCCGGATTGACCGGGCCCGGATAGCCCTCCGGGAACATGACCAGATCGGCGCCCGCGGCCGCGGCCCGATCGAGCCAATCGAGTGCCTCCACCGCGTTGCGCGATTCGGTACTGCCGCCGCCACTGCGCGGCTGCACCGCTGCAAGCCTTGCTTTCATGTGTGCACTCCGGTAAGCACGGCCAGATCGGCCGCATCAAGTTGCCAAGGCACACCGTTCCTGATGAGTGCCGCGAAATACTCGTCGGGAACCATGGTCGTCAGGCAATAAAGACGTGTGCTGCCGGTGTTCTCCGCGATGTGCTCATGCCCGGCACGCACCAGAAAACTGTCTCCCTGCCGCACAGCAATGCGTGCGCCGTCGCACACCGCAACGCCTTCGCCTGCCAATACATAGAATATTTCGTCGGCAAGCGCATGGCGGTTGGGAGGTGTGGCCCCGCCCACCTCGAAAATCTCGATGACCTGCACAAACCCGACCTGATCGGTGAGCGGGTCGGCGGTGAAGACGAAGTAATTCGCATCCGCTGCGGCGATCTTGTAGGCCTGATGCGTGCGCGCGGAGCGATGGATGACCGGTGCTTGCATGATCAGGCCGAAAGCGTTTCGAGCATGGCTTTCGAACCGGTCGAAAACCCGAAGCACTGGCGTACGTTGTAAAGCGTCGCGTCCCAGCAAAAACGCGGCGAGGTGGTGGCCGAGCAATCTTCGACCAGTATCGTGTCGTAGCCCAGGAAGTTGGCGTCCATCAGGGTCGCCAATACGCACTGATCCGCGTTGACGCCACCAAAAAATACCGTGCTGATGCCCAGATTGCGCAGGATGCTGTCGAGCGGGGTATCCCAGAAGCCGCTCATGCGGTACTTGTCGACGCACAGGTCACCTGGCTGCGGCGCGAGTTCATCCACCACCGCAGCGGCCCACGAATCTTTCTGCAGCACGCGCGCGCCCGGCACTGGCGCGTTGGCCAGCGGCGACCCCAATCCACTGCCGCGGCCGGCGCCGTCGTATACGTGCAGCAGCGCCGGACTTACATTGGCAAGGTCAGGGCGATTGCCCCAATTGACCCACAGCACCGGCACCTGCGCCTGGCGCAAAGCCGGCAGCAACCTGACCAGCGGCTTGATCGGCGAGCGTGCCGGCGCGACATCAACGCCGATGCCGGCCAGCCAGCCGCGCGGATGGCAGAAGTCGTTCTGCATGTCGATCACGATCATGGCCGACTTGTTCCAGTCGACCATGATGTCCTTGCCGTGCGCAGCGATCCGCGCCGGCCGCAGCGCACGCGGCGGGCGGGTCATGTCGGCAAGTTGGGGATTGACCCGCCATTGCTCGCCGGCACGCAAACCCATGGCCATTGCCGAAACAGCCTTGGGCTTGGTGGTGTGCGTTGTCCTTGCTGTCGTTCGCGCCATGGTGCGGCAGATTATTCCTTGTATGGTGGGGGAATGCGGTCCGCCTTGGGCGGCAGGAACTTCTCGGTGTAGACGCTCGCCACCGTTACATTGGCCTTGACGTTGAACGCATCCATCACCGAGGCGATCTGCCGTTCCATCTTCTTGGTATCGGCCGAAGAAAAGCCGTTGTCACGGACGTTCCTGGTCAACAGCAACTCCTTCACGTACAGCTTCAAGCGCTCGGTCTCGAGGTCGACATTGACCAGCGGGTCGCGCCCCTTGATGGCGGCGATCGCCGCCTTGGGGTCGGCAACGATTTCCTTCATCGCGCGGTTCAAGCCCTTGACAAAGGCCATCACGGTGCGGGGATTCTTCTCCACGAAATCACGGGTCGCGAACACGGCGTTGCCGAAGCCATCGAGGTTGTAGTCGTCATAGCGCATGACGGCGAGATCGGCTGTCTTGATGCCCAATCCGTTGAGCGTGGGCACGGCGGACGTGAGAAAGCCGGTGATCACGTCGACATCCCCCTTGGCCAGCATCTGCTCGCGCAGGTTCGCATCCATGGTGAACCAGGTGACCTTCGACTGATCGATGCCGTTGGCCTTGGCGAAAGCCGGGAACATCTGGCGGCCGCCGTCGAAGCTGGGTGCGCCCAACTTCTTGCCTTCGAGATCCTTCGGCTTGGAAATGCCCTTGGACTTGAGCGACACCGCCACCAACGGAAACCCGTCTTCGGCGATGTAGAAGATCATCAGTTCGCGGCCGGGATTCTCCGCGTTCCACTTGACGATGGTGCCGACGTCCGAGTACGCGATGTCATGCGTGCCGGAGATCACGCGCGTAATCGATGTGGCTGAACCCGATCCGCGATCGACCGACACTTCAAGGCCTTCCGCTTTCCAGTAGCCCTTGTCGGCCGCCAGCGGAAACTGTGCCTGGGTGGCCTGAAACAGCCAGCCCTGCGAAAACTTGATGGACGGCTTTTCAACCTGAGCGAATGCGGACTGTGCTGCGAAGCCCAGGATGGTCGCGGCAAGCGCGGCCTGCCATGCCTTGATGGCGAATCTCATGTGCGGTTCTCGTGACGTGAGCCGCGTATGCGGCGATCTTCATCGTTACGCAAGACGCATGCCGATGGCCGTTGCAATCGCACCCGAGCAAACAGCGCGCGCCATCATCGCGCAGCGCCCGGCGCGTCGCTCACAGCATGATCGACCGGGTGCGCACCAAGTCAATGCGCCATACAGCCAATCGCACGAAATTGGTGCAACTGGCTAAGCAGTGGCCATGGTGCCGGCGCGCGTTGCCGCGCACTGCGTGCCAGCCTGCGCCAGCAACTGGGCCGCAACTGCGATCGCAACGACTCCGGGCGCCTTGCCCGCAATGCCAGGCATCCCGATCGGGCACACCAGGCTTTCGATCGCCGGTTGGGCAAACCCTTTGCTGCGCAGGCGTCGCTCAAACGTGATCCGCTTGGTATGCGATCCAATCAAGCCAAGCAACCCGGCGTCCGCACGCGCACGAATGCGCTCGACGATCGCCTGGTCCAACGCAT
>JBEIFV010000320.1:0-3801 GCA_040382235.1 Burkholderiales bacterium | reverse complement strand
TGCTCGGGCATGCCACCTGGCATGCCTACCGCGATCTGCTCGATACGCAAGCATGGCCGGCGCGCGCTGACGGCGGGCGGTCATGAGCGTAGCGCCGTGCATGGCTTGCGGCCGCACAGCCGCGGCGGCATGCAGGTCGCGGTCGCACAAGCGCGCCTCGGCGGTAGTCGGCTAGGCATGGAAGGCACGGCGTTCGGCCTGACCGAGGCGCAACTCGCCCATCTGGGCATGACCTGGGGTGTGGGCGGCCTGATCGTCCTGATGCTCTTCATCATCTGGAGCGTGGCGCGCGAATCCAGGGCCGGGCGCATGGGCAGCTTCGTGCTGTTCTTCGTGCTGGCGTTCGGTATGTTCGGTTTCTTGATGAAGCAGGTGATTCAGTGGCTCATGGGCATCGGCTGAAGCAGCAGTGTCGCTACGAAAACGCTGAACAAGTCGCTGCAATGCGAACCCCGCAAGAATGCGGTCTCGGTCAGCAAGAGTTTTTCGGTTCAGCCGGTTGCCGGAGCGACTTTTTCGATTTACGGACTTGTCCCGCTTCTCCTTGGCGCTTGCGGTTATGCTTGCGCACCGGCCGCACCACCAAAACCAGGGAGACCCCCACCGTGAATCGCATCCTTCAGTTTGCAATTGCCGTCGCCGTCACCCTGATGCCGCTGGCGAACGCTGCCGCGCAGGACTATCCGACGCGCCCGATTCGCGTGATCGTGCCGTACGCCCCTGGTGGCACCGACCAGCAGTTGCGCATTCTTGCCCCCGCCCTGCAACGCATCCTGGGCCAGCCGCTTACGGTCGACAACGTTGCCGGCGGCGGCACCATCATCGGCGCAGGCACGGTGCACAAGTCCAATCCGGACGGCTACACGCTGCTCTACACCGGCACCGGCGCGATGACCGTGATTCCGAACATGACCAAGACGCCCTACAGCCGAGCCGATTTCATTCCCATGGGCAACGTCATCGGCACTCCGTTTGTGGTCGCGGTGCGGCCCGACGCGCCCTTCAAATCGATGGCCGAGCTGGTGACGTACGGCCGCGCCAATACGGGCCGTGTCACCTTCGGTTCGGCCGGTATCGGTACCACCACCCATATGGCGGGGGAGGCGATCGCAGCGGCCGGCAATTTCAAGATCCTGCATGTGCCCTACCAAGGCATCGGCCCGGCGGTGACCTCGATACTGGGTGGCAATGTCGACATGGTGGTGGGCCTGCCCAACGCCATCATGCCGCATGTAAACGCCGGCAAACTGATCCCGCTGGCGATCACCGGGCCGCAGCGGTCCGAGCTGATGCCCAATTTCATGACCGTGCGCGAGGCCGGTCTGGACATGACGGACGTCACCAAATTCGGATTTTTCGCGCCCAAGGGCACGCCGGAGGCCATTCTCCGTAAATGGACGACGGCGATAGCCGAGGCGATGAAGTCGCCGGAATTCATCGATGCCACCAGGAAGACCTTCAACAGCACCATGTACCTGGATCCGGACCAGTTTCGCGCGGTGCTCGATGCCGAAGACCGGCACTTCAAGAAGCTGATCGTCGATCTGAAACTATCCGACGCCGCCAAGTAAGGCGGCTTGCGCGTCAGCCGCCCAGCGTGGCGGCGGGCACGAACGCACGCCATGCGTCCGCGTGCGCCGGCAACGCTGCAAAGGCCTTGACACCGTCGGCGGCGCGGCCGACGATGGCCTGCGCTGAAGTGTCGTGCTTGGCGAGATAGGTGGACATCTCGTCGATCGCAGCGGTGAGCACGCCGAAGCCGCCGGTCATCACCGCTGAACACATTTCCACCGCACTGGCGCCGGCCAGCAGCATGCGCGCAACATCGTGGCCGCTGCGCGCGCCATTGGTGCCGATCAGCGGATAGTCGGCGCCCAGTTGCTTGCGACTGCGTGCCAGCCAGTAGCAGGTCAGCGGCAAGGCCCAGGCCCCGCCATAACCCAGGTTGGTATCGAGTGCCGGCGCCATCGAATCCAGGTCGGGCAGCATGCCCAGCATGCGGCCGATCATGGTGACCGCTGCCGCACCGCCGTCACGCGCTGCGACCGCCAGCGCGGTCACGTTTTCGCTTTGCCCGGTGAGTTTCACCCAGATCGGGATCTTCACCGCCGCAGTGACTGCGGACACCTGTTCACGAATCCTCGCGGCCGCCCGTTCGGTGGTCACGCCACCGTGGGTGGCTTCGTCTCCGTAGGGGGTGCCGACGTTGAATTCCAGCAGCCGGATGCCTGCCGCTTCGATCGCGCGCGCGAGGTCAACCGCCGCTTCGAGGTCTGCCAGGATCACGCTGGCCGCGACATAGGCATCCTGGATGCGCGCCTGGTGGTCAAGTGCCGCGACGGCGGCTATCCAGTCGTCGGCGGCACGCGGCTGCAAGCCGGAGCGACACAGGATGTTGCCGCCATGCCCCTGCCAGTCAAGCCGCTCCCAGTTGTCGCCGGTTCGCAGGTAGTCGGTCTGCGCCAGCTGGTCGCGCGCGGCCTGGCTCTCGTTGATCGATTTGGCCACCACCACCGAGGCGCCGGCGGCGAGCGCGGCGCGCATGCCGGCTTCGGTCATCACATGCTCGCCCGAGGCGCAGATGACCGGATTCTTCAGGTCGAGCCTGCCTACCCGCACGCGCAAGGCTGACGCCCCTGCGTTCCCGCTGCCTGGCTTGAGGTGGTGGCTGTTGGTCATGAATCTCCGCCGCAGTGGCGTGATCGAGAAGCTTCGCGATCAGCCGGCCAGCATCATCGCGGCGGCTTTCTCGGCGATCATCATGGTCGGCGCATTGGTGTTGCCCGAGGTGATGGTGGGCATCACCGAAGCGTCGGCGATGCGCAGGCTTTCAAGGCCCAATACCCGTAGTTGCGAATCGACCACCGCCAGCGGGTCGTCGGCGCGCCCCATGCGGCAGGATCCGACCGGATGAAAAATGGTGGTGCCGATGTCGCCGGCAGCCTGGGCCAGCTCTTCATCGGTCTGGAACTGCGGGCCCGGCAAGAACTCTTGCGGCGCATAACGCTTGAGGGCGCGCATCGAGACGATGCGCCGGGTCAGCCGCAGGCCTTCCGCCGCCACCTTGCGGTCTTCCGCAGTGGAAAGGTAGTTGCAGCGAATTTCCGGCTTGGCGCGCGGGTCGGCGCTGGTGATGTGCACATGCCCGCGCGAGGTCGGACGCAGGTTGCATACCGAAGCGGTAAACGCCGGAAAGGTGTGCAGCGGATCGCCGAACTTGTCCAGCGACAAGGGCTGTACGTGATACTGGAGATTGGGAGTGGCGTGCTCCGGGCCGGACTGCCAGAACACGCCCAGTTGCGAAGGCGCCATGGTCAGCGGGCCACGTCGCCGCAGTGCATACTGCAGGCCCATTCTGGCCTTGCCCCACCAGCTGTTGGCCATGGTGTTCAGGGTCTTGATGCCTGTGACCTTGAAGGCCATGCGCAATTGCAGGTGGTCTTGCAGGTTTTCGCCGACGCCGGGCAGTGCGTGCACCAGCGCCACCTGATGGCGCGCCAGCAGATCGGGCGCACCTACGCCTGAGAGTTGCAGCAACTGGGGCGTGCCGATCGCGCCGGCCGCCAGTACCACTTCACGGCGCGCCCGGATCAGCGCCGGGCCGCCCGGGCCGGTGACCTCGACGCCGGTGCAGCGCTTGCCTGAGAATTGCAAGCGGGTGGCATGCGAGCGATCGCGGATCACCAGGTTCTTCCGCTTGCGCGCCGGCTTCAAAGTGGGCGCGTTGGTCGGCGGGCGGTTCGTAATCGGCATCGAGAAAACATTTCATAAGCAAGTCCGCGCGGAGTTGCGCGGGGAAAT
>JBEIFV010000319.1:0-3936 GCA_040382235.1 Burkholderiales bacterium | reverse complement strand
CGCAAAATCAGGCGCGCCCTTGTCCGCTCCCCAGCACCACCCACTTCACGCTGGTCAGCCCCTCGAGCCCAACCGGGCCGCGCGCATGCAGCTTGTCGTTGGAAATGCCGATCTCGGCGCCCAGGCCGTATTCGAAGCCGTCGGCGAAACGGGTGGAGGCATTGACCATCACCGAGGCGGAGTCGACTTCGCGCAAAAAGCGCATCGCGTTGCCGTGATGGTTGGTGACGATCGCGTCGGTGTGCCTGGAGCCGTAACGCTCGATGTGGTCCATCGCCGCATCCAGGCTGGCCACCACCTTGATCGAGAGGATTGGCGCCAGATATTCGGTGGACCAGTCTTCTTCGGTGGCGGCCTTGATCGCGGGCACGACTTGCATCGCGGCGACGTCGCCACGCAGTTCCACTCCCTTGGCAGCATAGATCGCGGCCAGGCGTGGCAGCACCGCAGGCGCGATGGCGGCATGCACCAGCAGGGTTTCCATGGTGTTGCAGGTGCCGTAGCGCTGGGTCTTGGCGTTGTCGGCGACCGCCACCGCCATTTCGAGATCGGCATCGGCGTCGACATACACGTGGCAAATACCATCCAGGTGCTTGATCATCGGAATCTTCGAGTCGCGCATCAGGCGTTCGATCAGGCCACGGCCGCCGCGCGGAACGATGATATCCACGTATTCGGTCATCGTGATCAGCTCGCCCACCGCGGCGCGATCAGCGGTTGCCACCACCTGCACCGCATCGGCCGGCAGACCGGCGGCCGCCAGGCCGGCGCGCACGCATTCGGCGATGGCGCGATTGGAATGCAGGGCTTCGGAGCCGCCGCGCAAGATGCAGGCGTTGCCGGACTTGATGCACAGCCCGGCGGCGTCGGCAGTCACATTGGGCCGCGATTCGTAAATGATGCCGATCACGCCCAGCGGCACGCGCATGCGGCCCACCTGGATGCCGCTGGGCCGGAACTTGAGGTCCGTGATCTCGCCCACCGGGTCGGGCAATTCAGCGATCTGTTCCAGGCCCAGTGCCATGGTTTCCAGCGCCTGGTCGGACAAGCGCAGGCGATCGAGCATGGCCGCATCGAGCCCCTTGGCGCGGCCGGCATCGAGGTCGCGGCTGTTTTCCGCCTGCAGGTGCGTGCGCTCGGTGCGCACGGCGTGTGCGATCGCCATCAATGCCGCGTTGCGGGCGGCTGTCGGGGCACGCGCCATGGCGCGCGCGGCGCCGCGTGCGGCCAGGCCCATCTCGCGCATCAGCGTGGCCAAGTCGCTTGCAGGTTTCAGGACGGCACTCATGAACCCGATTTTAGGTGAAAACGCCGCTGTGGCGCGGCGTGTGGCGCAGGTTTCAGGCCGCCAGTCGCGCCCCGAGCCGATAAAACTCTTCCCACACATCGTCCGACAGTTCTCGCGGACGCAGCCCCTTGATCAGGCGGTCGATGGCGGCGGCGTGCTTGAGCGCCTCGCCGATCCTGCGCGGGCTGATGGCGCGCGCGCGACGCTCGTAGGCAGGCAGCCGCGGCCCCTTGTTGAACACCCGTTCGCCGCGCCTGATCCTGGCCAACGCGCGCACATCGTCGGCCATCGCCCACAGGATCAGCGGCGCTGCTTCGCCCTCGCCCTTCAGGCCATCGAGCATGCGCCGCAGACGCACCAGATCGCCCGCCAACCAGGCCTCGGACAGCTTGAAGACGTCGTAGCGCGCCACGTTTAGCACCGCATCGCGCACCATTTCGAGCGACAGCAAGCCGGGCGGGTGCAGCAGCGCCAGCTTTTGCAGCTCCTGATGCGCGGCCAGCAAATTGCCTTCGACCTTGTGGGCGATGAACTCCAGGGTCGCGCGGTCGGCACTCTGCTTTTGCCGGGCCAGACGCTCGCCTAACCAAGCCGGCAATGCCAAGGCGTCGATGGCGCGTGATTCCACCAGCACGCCGGCGTCGGCCAGGCTCTTGCACCAGGCGGTCTTGAGTGTGCTCCAGTCACCCGGAAAGGTGACGAGCAGCACCGCATCCGCATGCGCCAGGCGCGCCAGTTCCGCCAGTGCCTCTCCGCCTTCACGACCGGGCTTGCCGCCGGGAATGCGCAGGTCGATCAACACGCGGTCGCCAAACAGCGACATGCCTGACAGTTCGCTTCTCGGCCCGGCCCAGTCGAAATGCTGGGCCACAGAAAAGACCTTGCGATCGGTGAAGCCGCGCCCGCGCGCGGCGGCGCGGATGGCGTCGGCAGCTTCCAGGGCTCGCAGCGACTCTTCGCCGGTCACGGCGTACAGGGGTACCAAGCCCTTGGCCAATTGCGCCGGCAGTTGTTCGGGTGTCAGGTTCATGCCGCGTGTGGCGCGCGCCGCAGCTACCTGCCGGGCTTCAGGGTCTGGGCCGCGGCCATGCGGCGCAATATCTGCTGCACCATGTCGGACTGCATGTCGCGATAGATCAGGGCTTCCTCGGTTTCCTTGGCCAGCACCTGATTGTCGTTGAAGGGGAAATCGCGTTCGATCAGGAGCAGTACAGGTTCGAGCAGGTCGCGCCCCTGGCGGTCGGCGACACGGAAATCGAAGTTGTACCTGAGCCGGAACTCACGCACCCGCCCCGAACTCGATAGCGAGAGAATGGTTTTGCCGCGCAGTTCACGCAACGGCAGGAGTACTGCTTCGGCATCTTCGCGGCGCGTCACGATGCGGGTTTTGGTGCCGGCGCGCAGGGTGCGCTTGAGCTCGGCGCCCAAGGGGTTGCTGTCGGGAAGATCGACGAACAGCGTCTCGTAGGGCAATTCGGCGCTGCCGCGCAGCTGAAAGCCGCAGCCGGCCAGGAGCATGGCCGCACCCACCAGAACGGCGGCGACTTGGCGCAAGGGCTTGCTCGGGGCACGCATCGGCTTTTGCCTGCATCAGGCCACGATATTGACCAGGCGGCCGGGGACCACCACGACCTTTTTCGCCGGCCGGCCCTCCATCAAGCGGCTGGCCGTGTCGGAGGCGCAAGCCGCGGCTTCGATTTCCTGCTTCGTGGCACTTGCAGGCACCGTGATGCTGCCGCGGTGCTTGCCGTTGATCTGCAGCACCAGTTCGATTTGGTCCGACTTGAGCGCGTCGGCATCGACCTTGGGCCATGGTGCGTCGAGGATATCGCCCATGGTGGCGGCGTAGCCGAGCTCCTGCCACAGGGCATGCGTGATGTGCGGCACCACCGGATTCAAGGCACGCAGCAGGATCGACAAGCCTTCGCGCACCACCGACGCGGCCCCCGCCTCGTCGCGCGCCACGGAGTCGAGCGCGTTCAACAGTTTCATCGCGCCCGAGACCACCGTGTTGTACTGGATGCGCGCGATATCGAAGTCGATCTGCTTCAGGGCCGCATGCACCTCGCGCCGCTGCTTTTTCAAGGCATCGGAAAGCGCAGCGGCATCGACCGCCGGCGCGCCCGCGATGGCGCCGGACCATGCGTGCGCAAGGGCCCACAGGCGCTTGAGGAAGCGCGTCGAACCCTCGACCCCGGCATCGCTCCACAGGAGCGTGTCTTCCGGCGGCGAGGTGAACATGGTGTACAGGCGCGCGGTGTCGGCGCCATACTTCTCGATCAGGTCCTGCGGGTCGACGCCGTTGTTCTTCGATTTCGACATCGTGCCGATGCCGTTGTAGTCGATCGCCAGCCTGTCGCTCTTGCGGGTGGCGCCGGTGATGCGGCCGTCGGGGCCGAAAATGTTCTCGACCTCGTCGGGCCAGAAGTATTCGATCGCGCCGCTTTCATTCTTGCGCGAGTAGATGTGGTTGA
Organism: Burkholderiales bacterium; assembly: GCA_040382235.1. GTDB lineage: Bacteria > Pseudomonadota > Gammaproteobacteria > Burkholderiales > JAEUOS01 > JAEUOS01. Next base: position 174 of record JBEIFV010000319.1, on the reverse strand, counting down.
GCACCATGCCCTGGCACAGCAATTTGACGAAGGGTTCATCGAACTTGAGCAAACCCATGTCGCGCATGGCCTTGGTCCAGAAGCGCGCGTACAGCAGGTGCAGCACCGCGTGCTCGATGCCGCCGATGTACTGGTCCATCGGCATCCAGTAGTCGTTGCGCGCGTCCACCATGG
>JBEIFV010000318.1:0-3957 GCA_040382235.1 Burkholderiales bacterium | reverse complement strand
GGTCTTGATCATCCCGCAGTCGGTGGCGACGGCGAGGTCGGCGATGGTCGCGTCCTCGGTCTCGCCACTGCGGTGCGACATCACCGAGGTGAGGCCGTGGCGGCGGCCGAGCGCGACCGTGTCGAGCGTCTCGGTCAGCGTCCCGATCTGGTTGACCTTCACCAGGATCGAGGTCGCGACGCCGCGGCGCACCCCGAGGGCGACCCGCTCGGGGTTGGTGACGAACAGGTCGTCGCCGACGATCTGCACTTTCTTGCCTAGGCGGTCAGTCAGAAGTTTCCACCCATCCCAGTCGTTTTCGGCCATGCCGTCCGCGCGCGAGAGGATCGGGTACTTGTCGCACCCGCTCGCCAGATAATCGGTAAATTGCCCCGACGAAAGCACCAGGCCATCGCCCTCAAGGTGGTACTTGCCGTCTTTATAGAACTCGCTGGCGGCGCAATCCAGGCCCAGCGCGATCTCGGTCCCGGGCTCGAACCCGGCCTTTTCGATCGCCTCGATGATCAGCTTGATCGCCGCCTCGTGATTGGCCACCGATGGTGCGAAACCGCCTTCGTCGCCGACCGCGGTGGTGAGGCTACGCTCGTGCAGTATCTTCTTCAGGGTGTGGAACACCTGGGCCCCGTAGCGCACCGCCTCGCGGAAGGTCGGCGCACCGACCGGAATGATCATGAATTCCTGCAGGTCGAGATTGTTGTCGGCATGCGCGCCACCGTTGATCACATTCATCATCGGTACCGGCAACTGCATCGCACCCGACCCACCGAGGTAGCGATATAGCGGCAGTCCGGTTTCCTCTGCAGCCGCCTTGGCATTGGCCATCGAAACCGCCAACAGCGCGTTGGCGCCCAGGCGCCCCTTGTTTTCGGTGCCGTCCAGCTCTATCAAGGTGCGGTCGAGAAAAGCCTGCTCGTTGGCGTCGAGTCCGGCCACCGATTCGGCGATCTCGGTATTGATGTACTCGACCGCCTTGAGAACACCCTTGCCGAAATAACGGTCGGCATCGCCATCGCGCAACTCGATGGCCTCGCGCGAACCGGTCGAAGCACCGGATGGCACGGCCGCCCGACCCATCGAGCCTGATTCGAGCAGCACATCGCACTCGACGGTGGGATTGCCGCGACTGTCGATGACTTCGCGTCCGATGATGTCAACAATTGCGCTCATTGCAGATTCTCCTTCAGTAATCGTTTGCGAAACTCCAAAACCAATGCTTGCGGCCTCAAAGACACTGCTCGGCGAAACTGCGCTTCTTGGTCGCCACGTCAAGGTCCATCAGGGTTTCGAGCAGTTCGCGCATATGTTTGAGCGGCCAGGCATTGGGCCCGTCGGACAAGGCTCGCTCGGGATCCGGATGGGTCTCCATGAACACGCCGGCCACCCCCGCCGCCACCGCTGCGCGCGCCAGCACCGGCACGAATTCGCGCTGACCGCCGGAGCGATCGCCCATGCCGCCGGGCTGCTGTACCGAATGGGTGGCATCGAACACTACCGGGCAGCCGGTCTCGCGCAGCACGGCCAGCGAACGCATGTCGGACACCAGGTTGTTGTAACCAAAGGACGCACCGCGCTCACACACCATGATGTTGTGCGCGGCAGCCGGATCATGCGGGCGCGCGCCTCGCGCCGCCGCACGTGCCTTGTCGACCACATTCTTCATTTCCCAGGGTGACAGGAACTGCCCTTTCTTGATGTTCACAGGGCGCCCGGCGGAAGCCGCGGCGTGAATGAAATCGGTCTGCCGACACAGGAAGGCCGGGGTCTGCAACACGTCGACTACGGCGGCTACTTCCTCGATCTCCGGGATGTCGTGAATGTCGGTCAGTACCGGCACGCCGACTTGCGACTTGACCTCGGCCAATATGGCCAAGCCGCGTTCGCGCCCGAGCCCGCGAAAAGATGTGCCGGAGCTGCGATTTGCCTTGTCGTAAGAAGCCTTGAAAATATAGGGCAAGCCGAGCGCGGCGGTGATTTCCTTCAACTTGCCGGCGATATCGATCGCCATCTCGCGCGACTCGATCACGCAGGGCCCGGCGATCAGGAACAGCGGTCGCGCAAGCCCGACGTCGAAGCCGCACAGTTGCATGGGTTTCAGGCCGCCAGGTCGGCAGCTTGCGCCGCAGCCGGAGCCGGGGCGCGGGCGCGCTCCTTTGCCGCGAGCGCCGCTTCGATATAGGACTTGAAAAGCGGATGCCCCAGGCGCGGGGTGGAGGAAAACTCCGGGTGGAACTGGCAGCCAACGAACCACGGGTGATCGGGCAGTTCGATCAATTCACACAGAGCCTCACCGGTGGATGCCGCCTTGGCGCGTGCCGACACTACCAGCCCGGCGGCTTCGATCTGCGGCAGGTAATGATTGTTGACTTCATAGCGGTGGCGATGTCGCTCCTGCACCGTGGCACTGCCATAAATCGCCGCTACCCGGGTGCCGGCGACGACATCGGCCGGCTGCGAACCCAGGCGCATGGTGCCCCCCATGTCGGAACTGCTGCTGCGCCGCTCCACCCGGCCATCGCGGTCCTGCCACTCGGTAATCAGCGCGACCACCGGATGCGGCGTTTCGGCATCGAACTCGGTGCTGTTGGCGCCGGCCAGCCCAGCCTTGTTGCGGGCGTACTCGATCACCGCAAGCTGCATGCCCAGGCAAATGCCGAGATAGGGAATCCTGTTCTCGCGCGCATGGCGTATCGCCTTGATCTTGCCTTCCACACCGCGCACTCCGAAGCCGCCGGGCACCAGCACGCCATCGACGCCGGTCAATGCCAGGGCGACCGCATGCGCGTCGGCGTCGCCCAAGACCTCCGAATCGACATAGCGCACATTGACTTTCGAACGGGTATGAATGCCGGCGTGGATCAAGGCCTCGTTCAGTGATTTGTATGAGTCCGCAAGATCGACATACTTGCCGACCATCGCAATGGTCACGGATTCGCGCGGATGCTCAAGCGCTTCGACCAGATTTTTCCATTCGGCCAGATTCGCGGGCTTGGCAAGAATGGCAAGCTTGTGGCACACGATCTCGTCCAACATCTGCTCATGCAGCATTGCCGGCACCTGGTAAATCGAGCGCGCGTCCCATACAGACACCACCGCCTGGGCTGCCACGTTGCAGAACAAGGCGATCTTCCTGCGCTCCTCATCGGGAATCGCGCGGTCCGAACGGCACAAGAGCGCATCGGCCTGGATGCCGATCTCGCGCAGTTCCTTGACCGAATGCTGGGTCGGCTTGGTCTTGATCTCGCCGGCCGAAGCGATGTACGGCACCAGGGTGAGGTGCAGGTAGCAGGTGTCGGAGCGATCGCCTTCAAGGCCCATTTGCCGGATAGCTTCCAGAAACGGCAAAGATTCGATGTCACCGACGGTGCCGCCGATTTCGACGATCGCCACCTCCGCCTCTTGCGGCGTGCCCTCGGCGGCGCCCTTGCGGATGAAGGCCTTGATCTCGTCGGTGATGTGCGGAATCACCTGCACCGTGCGGCCCAGATACTCCCCGCGCCGCTCTTTCTTGATCACCGACTCGTAGATCTGGCCGGTGGTGAAGTTATTGGAGCGGCGCATGCGCGCCGACGAAAACCGCTCGTAGTGGCCGAGGTCGAGATCGGTCTCGGCACCATCCTCGGTGACAAACACCTCACCATGCTGAAACGGGCTCATGGTGCCCGGATCGACGTTGATGTAAGGGTCGAGTTTGAGGTTGGTAACCTTGATACCGCGAGATTCGAGGATCGCCGCCAGCGACGCGGCGGCTATGCCCTTCCCGAGGGAAGAAACCACACCGCCGGTGACGAAAACGTATTTGGTCATGAGCTGACGTCTTCGGAAATTTGAAGTTTACACCAAGACCGGCAGCACTCGCGGCAACAGCGCACGCAACACACGGCATGCCCTACTTCGCATACCGCATATCGCGCGCGCCCATTTCACGCCTCCAAAGCTCGACACCCCCACTATCGAAGG
>JBEIFV010000317.1:0-4012 GCA_040382235.1 Burkholderiales bacterium | reverse complement strand
TTTCAAGGAAGTGGTCCGCATCGAACCCATGAACAAGCATGGCTGGTACCAGTTGGGCATGACCCATTACGTGCTGGGCGAGATGACCGAACTGGAAGGCCTGCGACGCCACACGGTGCGCTTCAATCCGAAGATCGCCTATCTGCTGGATGCGGACATTCAAAAGTTGAAGGCGCAAGGCGATTCAGGTTCTGCTGGCGGGGCAGGCGGTCAGGCGCCGATGGCGCGCGCATGAAGCGAGCGCCGGTAACGATGTTGTAGCAAAAGTCGCAGTGGAAAGTCGCAGCAAAAGGCACCAACCAAAGAAGTATTCATCCGAGGAGGTTGTATGGCAATTCAGATCACCGAGAAGCACAAGGAGTACTGGCAGAGGAACCTGCGCCTGACCGGCGTATTGCTGTTCATCTGGTTCGTCGCCACGTTCGTCATGGGTTATTTCGCCCGCGACTTGGCCAGCATCACCATTTTCGGCTGGCCACTGTCGTTTTACATGGCAGCCCAGGGGTCGCTCATCATCTACGTCGTGATCATCTGGTACTACGCGCGCGCGATGGGCAAGCTTGACGACGAATACGGCGTGGCAGAAGGCGACTAAGGGAGACATCATGGCAACCAACGCACAAGAACGCGGCGCGTTTTTCGCGCAGCTGAAAAAAGCTTACACCTGGTACACCGGTGGTTTCGTGGTGTTCGTCATCGTCCTGGCGGTGCTCGAACAGATGGGGCTGCCGCGCAACTGGATCGGCTACATTTTCCTGATCGCCACCGTCGGCCTGTATGCCGGCATCGGCATCATGAGCCGCACCTCGGACGCGTCCGAGTATTACGTGGCCGGGCGCAAGGTACCGGCATTGTTCAACGGCATGGCCACTGGCGCCGACTGGATGTCGGCGGCGTCGTTCATCGGCATGGCCGGCACGCTGTACCTGACCGGCTTCAACGGCCTGGCCTTCATTCTGGGCTGGACCGGCGGCTATTGCCTGGTGGCGCTGTTCCTGGCGCCCTACCTGCGCAAGTTCGGCCAGTTCACGATACCGGACTTCCTGGGGGCACGCTACGGCGGCAATTTCGCCCGAACCATCGGCATTTTCGCAGCCGTGCTGTGCTCGTTCGTGTATGTGGTGGCGCAGATCTATGGCGTCGGCCTGATCACCACGCGCCTGACCGGCGTTTCGTTCGAGCTGGGGATTTTCCTCGGGCTGGGCGGCATCCTGGTGTGTTCGTTCCTGGGTGGCATGAAGGCCGTGACGTGGACTCAAGTGGCGAAGTACATCATCCTGATCGTCGCCTACCTGATTCCGGTGGTGTGGCTGTCGGTCAAGCACACCGGCATTCCGCTGCCGCAATTCGTCTACGGCAAGACCCTTGAAAAGGTCACCGAACGCGAAAAGCAGTTGACCGATGATCCCAAGGAAAAGGAAGTCCGCCAGATTTTCGCCGACCGCGCCAAGGCGGCCAATGAGAAAGTCAAGGCACTGCCGGGTTCGCTCGATACCGAACGCGCCAAGACTGCGAAGAGTCTGGAGGACTTGAAGGCGGCCAACGCACCCTTGCCGCAGATCAACGCGGCCGAGAAAGCGGTCAGGGACTTCCCCAAGGATGCCGCAGCGGCGAAATCGGCCTGGACCAAGGAGGCGGCGGTCGGCGCGCGCGCCAATCCACCGCTCAAGCATGCCGATCCATTTCCAGGCAAGGACGAGAAAGCGCGCGATATCTCGCGCAAGAACTTCCTGGCGCTGGTGTTCTGCCTGATGGTGGGTACAGCGGCATTGCCGCACATCCTGATGCGGTACTACACCACGCCGTCGGTCAAGGAGGCGCGTGAATCGGTGTTCTGGTCGCTGTTCTTCATCTTTCTCCTGTACTTCACCGCCCCGGCCCTGGCGGTGCTGGCGAAGTTTGACGTCTATACCTTGCTGGTGGGCTCCGAGTTCACCAAGTTACCGGCGTGGGTGGCGTCCTGGCAGAAGGTGGATTCGTCCTTGCTATCGGTGATCGACATCAACAAGGACGGCATCGTGCAGTTGGCGGAGATCGCCATTGGCGGCGACATCGTGGTGCTGGCGACGCCGGAAATCGCGGGCCTTCCCTACGTGATCTCCGGATTGGTGGCAGCGGGCGGGCTGGCGGCGGCGCTTTCGACCGCCGATGGTTTGCTGTTGACCATTGCCAACGCCTTGTCGCACGACCTCTACTACAAGATGCTCGACCCGAATGCCCCGACCACGCGGCGTGTCACCATTTCCAAGGTGCTGCTGCTGGTGGTAGCTTTGGCTGCGGCGGCGGTGGCGGCGCAGAAACCGGCGGACATTCTCTTCCTGGTTTCCGCAGCGTTTTCCCTGGCGGCAGCGGGCTTCTTCCCGGCGCTGGTGCTGGGGGTGTTCTGGAAGCGCGCCAATGCAATGGGTGCGTGCCTGGGCATGGTCGCCGGGCTGGGTGTCACCTTCTACTACATGGCGACCACTCAGCCTTGGCTGCGCAGCGTGTTCGGTGTGACCTCGCCAATTGCGGACAACATCTGGTGGGATATCGCGCCGATTTCGGCCGGTACCTTCGGGGTGCCGATTGGCTTCGCGGTGATCATCATCGTCAGCCTCTTGACGCGTGCGCCGGATGCCCAAACGCAGGAACTGGTGGAGCATGTGCGCTATCCGAGCCTGCGCGGCGGTATCAGCACCGAAACCAACTAAGTCGTACGGGGGCGCGCTGCCAGCGTCTCCGGCTACGAGCAAGCCCGACCCTCGCAAGACGGTCGGGCTTTTTTATGCCATGACGTGGCGGCTGGCGCTGGAATGCTAAAATCGGCCTTCCGCGGAGAGATGGATGAGCGGTTTAAGTCGCACGCCTGGAAAGCGTGTGTAGGCTAATACCTACCGCGGGTTCGAATCCCGCTCTCTCCGCCAATTTTTGAACGCCCCGACGCGGGGCGTTTTTTCGTGCGAATGGCGTGGCCCAAATAGCCCTTGTGTCAGCCATGCTTGCTGCAGGCTCGGGTAAATCGTTGCCGGCCTATTGCGCTACAAAGTCGATGTCCGCATAGGCCAGGGTGCCGGATTTGGGATCCTTGCGCAGCGTGATCCTGAGCGCCGCGTCCTTGGAGTTGCCGTTTTCGGCATCGAAGGTACGTTTACTGTAGGTCCAGACCTCGTCGCCGCCGCTAAGTTTGTCGACCGCGTCGGGTTTGCCGGCGAACGATTCGATTTCGGCAGCGGGGCGATCCACCACTTTGCCTTGAAACACGCTGCGTGAATAACCGTACTCCCCCGAGCACCCTGCCAGAACAATGACCGTGGCTGCGATCAGTGGCGCTGCAAGGGCGCGCACCGATTGGAGCGATGAAAGAAATTTCATGTTGTCCCCTTGGTTGTCGTGCCTTCCTGATTTGAGCACCTGAACATTACGCAGGGCTTACGACTGGAAAAGTTGATGCGCCGGCTTTTTGAGTCTTCGTACTTGGCATCGGTTTGCCGTCACCACTTAAGCCCGGCAGACAGTTATGCAAGTGCTCCGTGCGTGACCACAATTTACGCCCTATCCCGCGCAGGCGGGACGCGGAGCTTGTTACAATCGAGCGATGCAGGGGGTCGTGAGACAGGGGGGCGTGGGAAAAAGCGACGCGCGGGCAGGGCTGTTGCTTGGGCCATGCGTAAAACACAGATAAAGCGCCGCGAAGTGTTTCATCCTGCACTTCCACGCTGCGATTGATCAATTTACCGGACACCGTAAAGCCGCCGTGGCGAACATCCTAGTCGTCGAAGACGACCCGACCATTCGCGAACTCGTGCGCCTGCACCTGGCCTCGGCGAATCACGATGTGATTACCGCGGCAGACGGCCTTTTGGGCTTGCAGCTGGCCGTGAGCAAGCTCCCCGACATCATCATTTCGGACGTGCAGATGCCGAACATGGACGGTTTCGGCATGCTTGCGGCGGTACGGGCGAACGAACAAACGGCGTCGATTCCGGTGATTTTCCTGACCGCGCTGGACGACCGCGACAGCTTTCGCAAGAGC
>JBEIFV010000316.1:0-4019 GCA_040382235.1 Burkholderiales bacterium | reverse complement strand
GTCGCTTGCAAATGAGAAGGCATTTGCAAGCGACGCTCGGCGATCAGACTGCGATCACGTGGCTTCCCGGCGCGCTTCACATGCTTGTATGTTCAATGCCCCCCGCACGAGCGCGTCGCAATCCCCAGTGGCCCGCGCCGCGCCTACTTGTCGCGATGCCCGGTGCGTGCTTGCATGGTGGCAGGATTGGTTGCCGCGCGCGCTGCCTCTACCGGTGCCGCTACCGGTGCCGCTACCGGTGCCGGTGCCGGTGCAGGCGGTGGCATTGGGCCTGAGCGCACTGCCGATACCGGTGCCGCTGCCGCTACCGGAGCCGGCGGCGACATTGGGCCCGAGCGTACTGCCGGCGCATTGGCCGCTGCGCCTGGCTGCGCACCCTGTGGCTGCTGGAGTCTGGCGGCGCGGGTGGCAAAACCTTCGGCGGATTGCGCCCGACCAGTCGCTTCCGTCGGCTGCGCCGCGGCCGGCCGGTCTGCGCGAAAGCTGTGTGGTGCATGTGCCGGACGGTGCGCCCCGGCAGGCGGCGCCGGATGCGCGATCGCGCTTGGCCGCTCCACCGGGTTGGCCGCCGCCGGCGGGGCCTGGGCTGGCATGGGTGGGGCCGCGCTTTGGCCCGTCATCGCAGCGCGCGGCGACGGCGCCGTTGCCTGAGGCAATGCCGGTGGCGCTATTTCCGGGCGACGCCCGTGCGGCACCGCAAGCGGATCGCGTGCGCCGCCTGGCGCCGGCGCTACCGCTTGCACAGCGGCTGCAGGCGCAAGTGCCTGACCTGCCTGCGGCGGCGGTTGATGCCGCCGGCCGTGGCCAGGCGATGCATCAGAGCCCATCAACGTCACCGGCTGGCGCGCTGTGGCGTTGGCGGCAGGCGCAACGCTGAAGCCGGATCCCGGTACCGGCACACGGCCGTTGATTGCACTTGCCCTGCGATCGATGAAGTCCACATGAGCGTGCGGCGCCTGTGACAACCCGAAGCTGCGCTGCGCGTGCACCATCCGCGCCTCGCGCCGCTGCCAGTCGAACGCACCGAAGAAAAGTCGCGTGGGCAGGCCGACCACGTGGGGCGAGACGCCGGGTGTGTAGGAGCGCGCGCCAAATGGGCTGCCCCAGGCCGTCCAGACCAGCGGCGGATGGCGCGGCCACCACCAGCGGCCATAGACCAGGTTGGCGTCGTACCAGGGTGCGTAGATCACCTGCGGATCAGGCGACACCAGCGACACGACCGGCCCTTGTTGAACAATACTGATCAAGCCGTTCGACTGCAGGCTGCCGGCGGCTTGTGCACGTTGCCGCAGCACCTGAATACTGTCCATCACCCGTGCCTGCTGCACCAGGAAAGCGTCGCCCAGGCTGGCCACCCAGTCCGGTCTTTGCCCCATCATCGCCAGCAGTTGCGGAAACGCCAGCAGTGACTTGACGCTCGGGTGCCAGTTCCAGCCTTGCACCACACGCAGCGCATCATCCGCAGTCAGTTCCGGATGCTCGAGCGAGAAACGCGCGGCCTCGGCCACTTCCGGCCAGTAGGTGGTGGCGATCAGCACCTGTGACAACAAGGCATCGGGGTAAAGCGCGATCGGCGCCAGCATCTGGTCGAGTTCGGCTTGCGAAAATCCGACCTGCCGTTGTTCGAATACGGGCGCTGCATGGGCTTGCGCAAACGCCGGTCCCGGCAGCGGCATGCTTGCCAGCAATCCGACGAAGGTCGGGATCAAGGTGTATCTGGCAAGCTGGTTCATGGCGCGGCTCCGGTTGCAGGCCATAGGGTATGGCAGGCACTTCTCAATAACGCGTAGTCTGCCTAAGCGTTAACTCGCGCGGGGAGCCGCAGTTGAAACAAGATGTGAGCAGCAGGCGGGCAGTAATTTGCAAACGCGACTTTCGCAACCTGCGCGCTTGTTCAGTGTTTCCTCAAAGATAGTCCGCCCGAATGTCGATCGTCGAGCGCTTGCCAAGCGCGTCGAAATTGGTCGCAAGCCATTCGCCGGCGCGCGCGCGGCCCAGGTCGCGCAGGCCGCTCAGGTGCTTCCAGCCGGCGTCAAGCTTGCTTTCAAGCCCCATGTGGGCCAGATCCTTGTCGGCGCGGATCGCGTGCATGCGCATGTCGCGCAACTGCGAGCGGAATTCGTCCTTGATCCAGCCGTCTGAAATCAGCTTTTGCACGAAGGCGATCGCGCGCATTTCGCTCACCAGCGAGGAATTGAAGCTGATCTCGTTGATCCGGTCCATGATGTCGCCAGCGGTGCGCGGCAGTTTGGGTACGTCGAGCGGATTGATGTGCACCACCAGCACGTCGGTGGAGTCGGTTTCGTAGATCAGCGGATAAATCGGCGGGTTGCCGACATAGCCGCCGTCCCAGTAATGCTCGCCGTCGATCTCCACCGCCTGGAACAGGGTCGGCAGGCAGGCTGAAGCAAGCACCGCGTCGGCGGTGACCTCGTGGTTGTGGAACACCTTCGGCTTGCCGGTGCGCACATTGGTGGCACAGACGAACACCCGCATCTCCTTGCAGGTTTTCAATTCCTCGAACTTGACCACCTCTTCCAGTACTTCGCGCAAGGGGTTGAAATTGAGCGGGTTCAACTGGTAGGGCGATAGTGCGCGCGTCACCGTATCGAACATCGCAAAGCTGGCGTTGCGCAGCGCGTTGCCGAAGAGCGCGTCAAACGGCGAGTTGCGCACCGGGCTGTAGCGCTCGCCGGCAGCGCTGATCTTTTGCCAGAAATCGTGCAGCAGTTCGCGCGCTTTTTCCGGCCCGCCCTGCATGTTGCCGTAGGCGCACACAATCGCGTTCATCGCGCCGGCGCTGGTGCCGCAAATGCCGTCGATCCTGATGCGGCCGTCTTCCAGCAGGCGATCGAGCACGCCCCAGGTGAAGGCGCCGTGGGAACCGCCGCCCTGCAGGGCCAGGTTGAGGGTTTTTTGCCTGACTGCCATGCCTTGGATTCCCGCCCAGTTTAGTTTGGAGTGGTGATGGATCCGCGCAAGTCGCTCATGCGCATTCCACAGCTTACATGGCGGCCGTCTGCGGCCACCGGCTTGGAGTAAAGTCACGCCTTTCCGAAAACAGCGACCCTCCAGCAAAGCCATGGCTCAATACGTCTACACAATGCATCGCGTCGGCAAGATCGTGCCGCCGAAACGGCAGATCCTCAAGGACATTTCCCTCTCGTTTTTCCCCGGCGCCAAGATCGGCGTGCTGGGCCTGAATGGTTCCGGAAAATCGACCCTGCTGAAAATCATGGCCGGGGTCGACAAAGACATCATTGGCGAGGCCGTGCCGATGCCCAACATGACCATCGGCTACCTCGAGCAGGAGCCGAAGATCGACCCCGAACTGACCGTGCGCGAAGCGGTGGAGCAGGGCATGGGCGAGGTGATGGAAGCGAAGAAAAAACTGGAAGAGGTGTATGCCGCCTACGCCGAGCCGGATGCCGATTTCGACAAGCTGGCGGCCGACCAGGCCAAGTACGAAGCCATCATCGCCGCCTCCGGCAGCGATACCGAGCATCAGCTGGAGATCGCCGCCGACGCCCTGCGCCTGCCGCCCTGGGACGCCAAGATCGGCGTGCTGTCGGGGGGCGAGAAGCGCCGCGTCGCCCTGTGCCGTCTGCTGCTTTCAAAACCGGACATGCTGTTGCTGGACGAGCCGACCAACCACCTCGACGCCGAATCGGTGGACTGGCTGGAGCAGTTCCTGCAAAAGTTTCCCGGCACCGTAGTGGGTGTGACCCATGACCGCTACTTTCTCGACAACGCCGCCGAGTGGATTCTCGAACTCGACCGCGGCCACGGCATACCGTGGAAGGGCAACTACAGCTCATGGCTGGAGCAGAAGCAGGCACGGCTCAAGACCGAGGAGTCGACCGAATCGGCGCGCCAGAAGGCCCTGAAGACCGAACTGGAGTGGGTGCGCCAGAACCCCAAGGCACGCCAGGCCAAGAGCAAGGCGCGCCTCGCCCGCTTCGAGGAATTGTCGAGCTACGAATACCAGAAGCGCAACGAGACCTCCGAGATCTTCATCC
>JBEIFV010000315.1:0-4102 GCA_040382235.1 Burkholderiales bacterium | reverse complement strand
GCGCCAGGGTGCGACCCAGGGTGTCGTTGAAGGCGCCGGGTGGAAACGGCACGACCACCTTGATCGGCTTGGACGGGAAGCTCTGTGCAACAGCCGCGAGCGGAGCTATTGCCGCAAGCATGGCGACGGCAAGGGTGCGCTTCAGGGTGGTTTTCATTGATTTCCTCTGCTGCCTTGTGAGGTGCTACACGTAGCTCGGGCCTTCGATCACCGGGTGCCGGATCAGGAAATCCTCATCCACTTCCAGGCCCAGGCCTGGCGCTTCGAGCGGGCGGACGCTGCCGGCGGCATCCACCACATACGGCAGCGGGCTCACCAGGGAGTCGCGAAACAGATTGTTCTTCGAGACATCGCCTTCGAAATAGCCGGGTTGGTCGAGCGCTGCCAGCAGATGGATCGATGCGGCCATGTTGAGGCCGGTCATCGAGGTGTGTGGGTGCACCGGCAGCTTGTGGGCCGAGGCCATCGCGGCGATTTTCATCACTTCGGTGATGCCGCCGGTTTTCGACAGGTCGGGCTGCAGGATGGTGACGATGCCCTCGTCGATCAGGCGCGAGAACTCGAAGCGCGTGTAATGGTTTTCGCCGGCCGCCAGCGGCACCCGGCCGAAGGCTTTGGCTTCGCGGTAGCTGCGATAGTCATGCGCCGGAAACGGCTCTTCGAGCCAGGCCACGCCGTTGGCGTCCAGCCCCGGCATGACCGCACGCGCGTCGGCGACCGAATAACCGATGTTGGCGTCGGTCAGGATCACCAGGTCGTCGCCAAACGCGCGGCGGATTGCCGCCACCCGCGCCAGGTCGTCTTTCGGGTTGTCGCCCAGGCGCAGCTTGACCGCCTTGTAGCCGGCGGCGACATGCAGTTGCGCCTCCTCGACAAGCGCCGCCGGATCCTGGAAGCCCAGCGAGATACCGCCGGCGTAGGCGGCAATCGGTTTCGATGCGCCGCCCAGCAATTTGTACAAGGGCCAGCCGGTGGCTTTGCCGCGAATGTCCCATAGCGCCATATCGATGCCGCTCATCGCCATTGCGGTACCCGCACCCAGACCGTGGCTTGCCAGTTGCTTGGTGTAGATCTTTTGCCAGATGCCCTGTACGTCGGCGGCATTCTCACCCATCACCAGCATCGAAAGCGTGGTTTCGATCAGCCTGGCGATGGTCGAGGGCGCGCGCGCATGGTGCGACTCGCCCCAGCCGACGAGGCCGCCAGCGGTGGTCACCTTGACCACCACCGCATCTTTCTTGACCGCGCGGCCGATCCCCAGGCGCACGTTGCCGTCCTTGGGCAAGGGGAACGAGGTGGCGTAGGCCTTGATGTCGGTGATGGCCAGGTCGTGATGCATGGTGTCGGCAGTTTGTTTGTTGTGCACCGCGCTTGCAGCCGGATCAGCCGGCGACCAGGGCAGAGCGGGTTGTGCCTCAGATGCGCTGCGGTTTGGCCTGCTTACTTGCGCAGCCGCTTGATCAGGCTCGACGTATCAAAACGCTTGCCGCCCATTTGCTGGACGTCGCCGTAGAACTGGTCGACAAGCGCGGTCACCGGCAAGGGCGCGCCATTGCGCCTGGCTTCATCGATACAAAGCCCCAGGTCCTTGCGCATCCAGTCGACCGCGAAGCCGAAATCGAACTTGTCGTCGACCATGGTCTTGCCGCGGTTCTCCATCTGCCACGAGCCGGCGGCACCCTTGGAGATGACTTCCAGCACCTGCTTCATGTCAAGCCCTGCGGCAATTCCGAAATTCACACCCTCCGACAGGCCCTGCACCAGCCCGGCGATGCAGATCTGGTTGACCATCTTGGCCAATTGTCCGGCGCCCACCGGCCCCAGGCACTGCGCCATGCGTCCGTAGGCCATGATGACCGGCTTGATCTCGTCGAAGGTGGCCGCGTCACCCCCGCACATGATGGTCAGCATGCCGTTTTCGGCACCGGCCTGGCCGCCGGACACCGGCGCGTCGATGAAGCGCAGGCCCAGCCTGGCGGCTTCGGCAGCGAGCTCGCGTGCCACGTTGGCCGAAGCAGTGGTGTGGTCGACGAATACCGCACCCTTTTTCATGCCCGCAAAGGCGCCGTTCTCTCCCAACACCACCGAGCGCAAATCGTCATCGTTGCCCACACAGCAGGCGACGATGTCGCAGTCGCGCGCTGCCTCGCGCGGGGTGGCGGCGTGGCTGCCGACGTACTGGGTGGCCCAGTCGTCGGCCTTGGCTGCGGTGCGGTTGTAGACCACCACTGAATGCCCGGCCTGCTTCAAGTGCCCGGCCATGGGAAAGCCCATGACACCGAGGCCCAGGAATGCGGTCTTGCGCGGGGTGGCGGGTTCGTATTGTTTGCTCATGATGGGGAAGTTCCCGAAGGTGTTGGATTGCGCTTGCGGCATCGTACATGCCGCGGCAAGGTTTGATTTTACTTGATGGGGTTCGGACGGCTTGCGCAATGCGCGCGGCCCGGCGTCGCGGCTTGAATGGCGCGAGGCCTTGTCAGGCAACCGTCTGCCACACGCCGTCGATCAGCCCTTCGATGGGCGCGAAATTCGCCTTGTAGGCCATTTTGCGGCTGTCACGAATCCAGTAGCCCAGGTACAGGTAGGGCAAACCGAGGCGCTTGCACTGGTCGATCTGCCACATGATCCCGAAAGTGCCGAAGCTTGCCTTCACCTCATCGGGATCGTAGAAGGTATACACCGAAGAGAGGCCATCGTTGAGGATGTCGATGATCGAAACCAGCTTGAGCGTGCCCTCGTCGATCGGGCGCCCCTCAAGGGGTTCGCGAAACGCGATCAGGCGGCTGTTGATGCGGCTTTGCAAGAGGAAGTGCGCGTACTGGTCGCGGCTGTCCTGGTCCATGCCGCCGCCGGCGTGCCGGCTTGCCTGGTAGCGCAGGTAGAGCGCGTAGTGCTCGGCGATGTAACCCAGCCCGGTGACCGAAGGCCGCAGGTGTTCATGCTTTTTCCAGGCGCGTGCCTGTGAACGGGTTGCCTCGAAGGTGGCCACCGGTACGCGTACCGGCACGCATTCGCGGCAGCCGTCGCAATGCGGCCGATAGGTAAAGATGCCGCTGCGGCGAAAGCCGGCACGCACCAGTTCGGAATAGGCGTCGGCATTGATCAGGTGCGAGGGCGTGGCCACCTGTGAGCGTGCCAGGCGGCCGTTGATATAACTGCATGGATAGGGCGCGGTCGAATAGAACTGCAGGACCGAGAAGGGCAGTTCGTTAAGCCTGGTCACGTTGCCCGCTCCACACCCCACCTGCGACCAAGACTCGCCCACCCGGTCATCGGCGTATCGTTGGTCATGGCGCCCAGACGGGCAGTGAATTCGGCGCGCGGAATTTCGCGCGCACCGAGCGAGGCGAGATGGCTGGTTTGCATTTGACAATCAATGATGCCACAACCTGCCTCCTGCAAGAAAACCGCCAGATGCGCGAACGCGATCTTGGAGGCATCGGTGACGTGCGAGAACATCGATTCGCCGTAGAAGGCGCGGCCGATCGCCACGCCATACAGGCCGCCCGCCAGGCGCCCCTCGATCCAGGTTTCGATCGAATGCGCATGGCCGGCGGCATGCAATGCGCAATACCCGCGCACGATCTCGTCGGTGATCCAGGTGCCGTCCTGTCCGGCGCGCGCCTTGCCGCCGCATTCGCGCATGACCGCTTCGAATGCCGAGTCGCAGCGGACTTCGTAAGCCTTGTTGCGCAGGGTCTTGGCGAGCGAGCGGCGTGGCGTGAATTCAGCGGGAAACATGACCATGCGCGGGTTGGGGCTCCACCACAGAATTGGCTGTCCGTGCGAATACCAGGGAAAGATGCCCTGCCGATAGGCTTCCAGCAGTCGCTTGGGTGACAAGTCGGCGCCGGCGGCCAACAGGCCGTTGGGTTCGGTCAAGGCGCGCGATACCGGCGGAAACGTCGATTGCGGATCAAGCCAGGGGATCAAGCGAGATCCCCGCGCGGCACATTTCCGAAGGTGATGGTCGACAAGCGAAGCCTGGACGGGTTTTCGAACAAAGTGCCTTTTCCATTCAACATGTCGAAAAGCGACTTTCTCGACCTGCGGGCGTGGTCAGTGTTTCCCTAACAACGCACCTGCTGCCGGCAGTAGCTGT
>JBEIFV010000314.1:0-4115 GCA_040382235.1 Burkholderiales bacterium | reverse complement strand
GGCCCATGACCTTCGGCCTTGCGTGTTGTGCAGTCGAGATGATGCATGCGGGCGCCGCACGCTACGACCTCGACCGCTTCGGCATCGTAGTCCGGCCCAGTCCGCGGCAATCGGACGTGATGATCGTCGCAGGCACCCTGTGCAACAAGATGGCGCCGGCGCTGCGGAAGGTCTACGACCAGATGGCGGAGCCGCGCTGGGTGATTTCAATGGGGTCCTGCGCCAATGGCGGTGGCTACTACCACTACTCCTATTCGGTGGTGCGCGGCTGCGACCGCATCGTTCCAGTCGATGTTTATGTGCCGGGCTGCCCGCCGACGGCCGAGGCACTGCTGTACGGGATTCTGCAATTGCAGAACAAGATTCGTCGCACCAATACAATCGCGCGCTGATTCCCGCGCTCACCCGACTTTATTCATGACCCGGCTGGAAACGCTTCAGGCAAACGTGCAGACCGCTTTGGGTCAGCGCGCGCTCTCCTCGACGCTGGCGCTGGGCGAATTGACCATTGTGGTCAAGCACGCCGACTACATCGAGTGTGCGCGCATTCTGCGCGATGATCCGGCGCTGCGCTTTGGCGAGTGCCTCGATCTATGCGGTGTTGACTATTCGACCTACGGAGAGGGCTCATGGGTAGGGGCGCGCTTCGCAACCGTGTTGCACCTTCTGTCCATCGAGCACAACTGGCGCGTCCGGGTCCGCGTTTTTTGCACCGACGACGACTTCCCGGTACTGGCTTCGGTGTGTACGGTCTGGAATTCGGCGGGTTGGTATGAGCGCGAAGCGTTCGACCTGTTTGGCATCATGTACGAAGGGCACAGCGACCTGCGCCGCATCCTCACCGACTACGGTTTCATCGGTCACCCGTTTCGCAAGGACTTTCCGGTTTCCGGTCATGTGGAAATGCGCTATGACCCGGAGCAGAAACGCGTGATCTACCAACCGGTATCGATCGAGCCGCGCGAGATCGTGCCGCGCATCATTCGCGAAGAGAATTACGCCGGATCGAAGAAGTAAGGCATGGCCGAGATCAAGAACTACACCCTCAACTTCGGGCCGCAACATCCGGCGGCCCACGGCGTACTGCGCCTGGTCCTCGAACTCGATGGCGAAGTGGTCCAGCGTGCCGACCCGCACATCGGGCTCTTGCATCGCGCAACCGAGAAACTGGCCGAGCAGAAGACCTTCATACAGTCTGTGCCGTATATGGATCGTCTCGACTATGTATCGATGATGGTCAACGAGCATGCGTATGTGATGTCGATCGAGAAGCTGATGGGGGTTGACGTACCGCTGCGCGCGCAGTACATCCGCGTGATGTTCGATGAGATCACGCGCGTCCTCAACCATTTGCTGTGGCTGGGCGCGCATGCACTCGACGTCGGTGCGATGACGGTGTTTCTCTACGCGTTTCGCGAGCGCGAGGATCTGATGGATTGCTATGAGGCGGTGTCGGGTGCGCGCCTGCACGCCGCCTACTACCGGCCGGGCGGGGTATATCGCGACCTGCCCGACGTCATGCCGCAATATCGCAGCAACAAGGCGCGCAGCGATTCCGCGGTCAAGGCGATGAACGAGAACCGGCAGGGGTCACTGCTGGATTTCATCGAGGATTTCACCAACCGTTTTCCGCGCTATATCGACGAGTACGAAACGCTTCTGACCGACAATCGGATCTGGAAGCAGCGTCTGGTTGATGTCGGCATCGTGACACCGGAGCGGGCGCAGGCGATGGGCTTTACCGGCCCGATGCTGCGCGGTTCGGGCGTCGAGTGGGACTTGCGCAAGAAGCAACCCTATGAAGTCTATGATCTGCTCGATTTCGATGTTCCTGTGGGCACCAACGGCGACTGTTACGACCGCTACCTGGTGCGTGTGCAGGAGCTGCGCGAATCCAACAAGATCATTCGCCAGTGCGTGGAGTGGCTGCGCAACAACCCCGGTCCGGTGATGACATCCAATCACAAGGTCGCACCCCCGTCCCGCGTGGCGATGAAGACCAACATGGAAGAGTTGATTCACCATTTCAAGCTTTTCACCGAAGGTTTTCACGTGCCGGTAGGTGAGGCCTATTGCGCGGTGGAGCATCCCAAGGGTGAGTTCGGCGTGTACCTGGTGTCCGATGGTGCCAACAAACCCTACCGCCTGAAGATTCGAGCACCGGGGTTTGCCCATCTGCAGGCATTGGACGAGATGTCGCGCGGCCACATGCTCGCCGACGTGGTGACCATCATCGGCACTCAGGACATCGTGTTCGGCGAAATCGACAGGTAGATACCAAAACCCCAATGCTCAGTTCGGAAGCCTTCAGAAAGATCGACCGCGAGATCGCCAAGTATCCGGCCGATCAGCGCCAGTCCGCCGTGATGGCCGCGTTGGCCATAGCGCAGGACGAACGGACCTGGCTGAGCGCCGAGACCATGCAAGAGGTCGCCGACTACCTGCGCATGCCGGCTGTAGCGGTGCAGGAAGTCGCCACCTTCTACAACATGTACAACGTCAAGCCGGTTGGACGCCACAAGATCAACATCTGTACCAATCTTCCATGCGCCTTGTCCGGCGGGACCGTGGCCGCCGGGTACCTCAAGCAAAAACTTGGCGTTGGTTTTCGTGAAACCACGGCTGACGGCAGGTTCACGCTGGTCGAGGGCGAATGCATGGGCGCCTGCGGAGATGCACCGGTGATGCTGGTCAACAACAAGCGCATGTGCAGCTTCATGTCGCATGAGAAAATCGACCAGCTCCTGGAGGAGCTGAAATGACCTGCCTGCACGATCGTCATATCAATCCACTGATTCTTGCCGGCCTGGACGGCAAGAACTGGGGCTTGGCGGACTACGAGAAGCGCGGCGGCTACACTGCGCTGAAGAAAATTCTGCTGACCGGAATCAAGCCTGAAGATGTGATCGCCGAGGTCAAGAAATCGGCCTTGCGCGGACGCGGTGGCGCCGGTTTTCCCACTGGACTCAAGTGGAGCTTCATGCCGCGCGGGCTGCCGGGTGCCAAGTACGTGGTCTGCAATTCGGATGAGGGCGAGCCGGGTACTTTCAAGGATCGCGACATCATTCGCTACAACCCGCATGTGTTGATCGAAGGCATGATCATCGCCGGCTTCGCGATGGGCGTGCCGGTGGGCTACAACTACATTCACGGCGAAATCTGGGCCGATTACGAACGATTTGAAGAGGCGCTCGAGGAGGCGCGTGCGGCTGGTTATCTCGGCCCGAGAATTCTTGGTTCCGAATTTTCTTTCGAACTGTACGGCCACCATGGTTACGGCGCCTACATCTGCGGCGAGGAAACGGCGCTGCTGGAGTCGCTCGAAGGTAAGAAAGGCCAGCCACGCTTCAAGCCGCCGTTTCCGGCCAGCTTTGGCTTGTATGGCAAGCCGACCACGATCAACAATACAGAGACCTTCGCAGCAGTGCCGTGGATCATCAACAACGGCGGCGATAAATTTCTGGAGCTGGGTAAACCGAACAACGGCGGTACCAAGATATTTTCAATCTCCGGTGATGTCGAAAAGCCCGGCAATTACGAGATTCCGCTCGGCACTCCGTTTGCGAAGCTGCTCGAAATCGCTGGCGGCATGCGTGGCGGCAAGAAGATCAAGGCCGTGATTCCCGGCGGATCATCGATGCCGGTATTGACCGGTGAGGTCATGATGGCCACCGATATGGATTATGACTCGATCGCCAAAGCAGGGTCGATGCTGGGCTCTGGCGCGGTGATCGTGATGGACGAGACCCGCTGCATGGTGAAATCCCTGTTGCGTCTGTCCTACTTCTACTACGAGGAATCCTGTGGTCAGTGCACGCCGTGTCGCGAAGGTACCGGCTGGTTGTATCGGGTGGTGCATCGCATCGAACATG
Source organism: Burkholderiales bacterium (assembly GCA_040382235.1). GTDB lineage: Bacteria > Pseudomonadota > Gammaproteobacteria > Burkholderiales > JAEUOS01 > JAEUOS01. The sequence goes on along the minus strand of JBEIFV010000314.1, from coordinate 243 downwards.
GACAGGGGCGTCCCGACGACCTTGATCTGCTCAATTCGGTGGCTGACAACATCCAGGGGCGCACCATTTGCGCCCTGGGGGATGCAGCAGCGATGCCGGTGCGCGCCTTCATCAAGAATTATCGCGACGAGTTCGCGTACCACATCGAGCACAAGCATTGCCTCGTGCCGGCCTACGTTTGAGAAGGGCCTGAGGCGAATCACATGATCGAACTGGAAATTGACGGCAACAAGGTGGAGGTGC
>JBEIFV010000313.1:0-4122 GCA_040382235.1 Burkholderiales bacterium | reverse complement strand
ACAAGGTGGAGGTGCGGGAAGGCAGTATGGTGATGGATGCCGCCAACAAGCTCGGCACCTACATTCCACACTTCTGTTATCACAAGAAGCTTTCCATCGCGGCGAATTGCCGCATGTGCCTGGTGCAGGTCGAAAAGGCGCCTAAACCCTTGCCTGCCTGCGCCACACCGGTAACCCAGGGCATGAAGGTGTTCACCGCGTCCGAGCAGGCGCGCAAGGCGCAAGCGGGCGTGATGGAGTTTCTTCTGATCAACCATCCGCTTGACTGCCCGATCTGCGATCAGGGGGGCGAATGTCAACTGCAGGATCTGGCTGTGGGCTATGGTGGTTCCGCCTCACGCTATCAGGAAGAAAAGCGCGTGGTGTTCCACAAGAGCGTGGGCCCCTTGGTGTCGATGGAGGAAATGACCCGCTGCATTCATTGCACGCGCTGTGTGCGCTTCGGTCAGGAAATCGCCGGCGTGATGGAACTGGGCATGCTCGGACGCGGCGAGCATGCGGAGATCACCTCTTTCGTGGGCAAGACGGTGGATTCGGAACTGTCGGGCAACATGATCGACATCTGTCCGGTAGGCGCGCTCACCAGCAAGCCCTTCCGTTATTCGGCACGCACCTGGGAACTGGCGCGGCGCAAGAGCGTGAGTCCGCACGATTCGCTGGGTTCCAATCTGGTCATGCAGGTCAAGGGCAATCGCGTAATGCGTGTGGTGCCGCTTGAGAACGACGCGATCAACGAATGCTGGATTTCCGACAAGGATCGTTTTTCATACGAGGCGCTCAATTCCGACGAACGTCTGACCCGGCCGATGCTCAAGCACGGGGGGCAATGGGTTGAAGTCGAGTGGCAGACCGCCCTTGAATTCGTGGCCAACGGCCTGCGTGATATCCGGGCGCGGCATGGTGCGGCATCGATTGGAACCCTGGCTTCGCCGCACTCGACTCTTGAAGAGTTGTATTTGGCGCAAAAGCTCACGCGCGCGGTCGGCAGCGACAACATCGATCATCGTCTGCGGCAAAGCGACTTTTCGGGCGACGCATTTCAGCTTGGCGTGAGCTGGCTGGGCATGCCGATCGCAGACATTGACCAGCTTGATCGTGTACTTGTAGTAGGGTCGTTCCTGCGCAAGGACCATCCGCTGATCGCGCAACGCTTGCGGCAGATTGCGAAGAAGCGAGCGCAGATAAGCCTCATCAACCCGGCGGACGACGATCAATTGATGTCGCTTGCCCACAGCGTCACAGTTGCGCCTTCGGAGATGGCCGCCAAACTCGATGCCATCATCGCTGCGCTCGATGGCGCAGTTGCCGCGGAGGACGCGATGGCGATTGCCGCGAGCCTTAAAGGCGGGCGCCAGGTTGGCTTGTTCCTGGGCAACTTTGCGTCGCAGGCGGCCGATGCGGCACAACTGCATGCGCGGGTGCAAACCATCGCCGATCGCTTGCGCGAGCTCAACCCGGATGCGTCGGTGCGCTTCGGTTTCTTCGGCGAAGCGGCAAACAGTGTCGGCGCCGCAATTGTGAGGGCCACACCCGGCGCCGAAGGGCGCAACGCAAGGCAGATGATCGAGGCACCTCTCAAGACCTACCTCGTGCTCAATGCCGAGCCGGAACTCGACATGGCCGATGGAGCACTTGCGCGCAAAAGCCTGGCGAATGCGGAGATGACGGTGGTGCTGACGCCTTTCCGGCAATCACTGGATTACGCCGATGTACTGCTGCCGGTGGCGCCATTCACCGAAACTGGCGGCACCTTCGTCAATGCCGCGGGGATGGCGCAGTCCTTTGCCGGCGTGGTACGACCGCTGGGAGATGCGAGGCCGGCATGGAAGGTCCTGCGCGTTTTGGGCAACCTGCTTGGCCTGGACGGGTTTGAGCAGGAATCGGTTGAGGCGGTACGCGCGGAATGTCTGCCCGCGGACCTGGCGGCGCGCCTGGACAACCGCACAAGTGTTGCCACGATCGCTGTCGCGGCTCGCCCCATGGGCGGTTTCGAGCGGATCGCCGATGTGCCGATTTTTTTTGCGGACGCCCTGGTACGGCGTGCGGCTTCGCTTCAGCAGACTGCCGATGCCCGCCCGCCGCGTGCCCGCATGAATCGTGCCGACCTTGCAAGGTTGGGCTTAGAAGCGGGCGACAGAGTGCGCATCGGTGCCGGTGATTCCGGTGTGGTGATCGCTGCGGTCGCGGACGCCGGCGTTGCGGCCGGCTGCATTCGCCTTGCCGCAGGACATGCATCGACCATTGCTGCCGGGCCGCTTGCCGCTTGCCTCAACGTGGAGCGTGCCTGATGGACGCCCTGGCGCAGCAGTTGCACTTGTGGGGCGCGCTGCAGTTGGGTGCGGCTTGGCCGTACTTGTTCACCTTGGTCAAGACCTTGCTGTTGATTGTGGCGATCGTGATCCCCCTGATGCTGGGGGTGGCCTACACCACCCTCTACGAGCGCAAGTTCATTGGCTGGATGCAGGTGCGTGTAGGGCCCAACGTGGTCACGTTTTTCGGGATCAAGTGGTTGGCCGGCCTGGCGCAACCGATAGCCGACGGCCTCAAGCTGCTGTTGAAGGAAGTTATCGTTCCGGCCGGCGCCAACAAGAGCCTTTTCCTGTTGGCACCGATCATGGTCATCATGCCGGCGATGGCCGCCTGGGCGGTGATGCCCTTCGGCCCGGAACTGGTGTTGGCCAATATCGATGCCGGCTTGCTGTTCATCATGGCGATTACTTCAATGGAGGTGTATGGCGTGATCCTGGCCGGCTGGGCTTCGAACTCGAAGTACGCTTTCCTGGGCGCTCTGCGCGCCTCGGCGCAAATGATTTCGTATGAGCTCGCCATGGGGTTTTCACTACTGATCGTGCTGCTGGTGGCCGGCAGTCTCAACATGAGCGAGATCGTGTTGGGCCAGCAGCGCGGCATGTTCGCAGAAATGGGTCTCAACTTTCTGTCGTGGAACTGGCTGCCCCTGCTGCCGATTTTCGTGATTTTCCTGATTGCCGGTGTGGCCGAGACCAATCGTCATCCGTTCGATGTAGTGGAAGGGGAATCGGAAATCGTCGCCGGTCACATGGTCGAGTATTCAGGCATGGCATTCGCCCTGTTCTTCCTTGCCGAATACGCCAGCATGATCCTCATTTCAGGCTTGGCTGCGATTTTTTTCCTGGGCGGCTGGTCGGCACCAATCGACTCGGCCGTGTTCAACTGGATTCCCGGCTGGTGCTGGCTTGCCGTCAAGATTTTTGGCGGCCTTACGTTTTTCATCTGGATTCGCGCCAGCTTTCCGCGCTATCGCTACGACCAGATCATGCGTCTGGGCTGGAAGGTATTCATTCCGCTTACCCTGGTGTGGCTTACGGTGATCGGTTTGTGGACCGTGTCGCCATTCAATATCTGGAACTGAAATGTCCACCGCGACCACTGTCAAAGAATTTTTCGCAAGCCTAATGCTGCGCGAGCTTTTCAAGGGCATGGCCCTTACCGGCCGCCATTTGTTCGAACGCAAGATCACCCTCATGTTTCCCGAGGAGAAAACACCGCAATCGCCACGCTTTCGCGGGCTGCATGCGCTGCGTCGTTACCCCAATGGTGAGGAACGCTGCATTGCCTGCAAGCTGTGTGAGGCGGTGTGTCCGGCAATGGCAATCACCATCGAATCGGAAGTTCGCGACGATGGTTCACGTCGTACCACACGCTACGACATCGATCTGACCAAATGCATCTTTTGCGGCTTTTGCGAGGAATCCTGTCCAGTCGATTCGATTGTCGAGACCCATATCCTCGAATATCACGGCGAAAAGCGTGGCGACCTGTACTACACGAAAGACATGCTGCTGGCCGTCGGTGATCGTTACGAGTCCGAGATCGCCGCGGCTCGCTCGGCGGACGCTGGTTTTCGCTAAGCAGACGTTTTAGCCAATCCATGTTCCAAGACCTGGTCTTCTACGCTTTCTCGCTGATTCTGGTGCTGGCCGCCATCGGGGTGATTACCTCGCGCAATCCGGTCCACGCAGCATTGCTTCTCGTCCTAGCCTTTTTCACCGCGGCAGGCATTTGGGTTTTGCTCAAGGCGGAGTTTCTTGCCATCTCGCTGGTATTGGTCTATGTCGGTGCCGTGATGGTGCTGTTCCTGTT
>JBEIFV010000312.1:0-4239 GCA_040382235.1 Burkholderiales bacterium | reverse complement strand
GGAAGCCGATTTCCGTGGTACCGGCGGGAACGTGATCAAGCTGAGCTGGGGTTCGTACTGGGATCCGCTGCTGGCACGCGATTCGACGGGTCTGTTGCACAAGCGCATGGAGGAGGCGGTCGACGGCGAATACCAGAACATGAAGGCCAATGACGGTGCCTATGTGCGCGAGCATTTTTTCGGCAAGTATCCGGGACTCAAGGAAATGGTGTCGCGCCTGTCGGATGACGACATCTGGCGCCTGAACCGCGGCGGCCATGATCCGCACAAGATCTACGCGGCCTATCACGCGGCGGTCAACCACGAGGGCCAGCCGACAGTGATCCTGGCCAAGACCATCAAGGGTTACGGCCTGGGCAAGCAGGGCCAGGCGAAAAATCCGACGCACCAGTTGAAAAAACTCGACATCGAGACCATTCGCGATTTCCGCGACCGTTTCAACATCCCGGTGGCGGACGCCAAACTGGAAGAACTGCCGTTCTACAAGCCCGCCGAAACCGACCCCATCATGCAGTACCTGCACGAGCGCCGGCGCGCGCTCGGCGGCTATCTGCCGCAGCGCCGCCTGCGCGCCGCGGAAACGCTGACAGCGCCGCCGCTCGAGGCTTTCGATGCGCAACTGAAGGCCAGTGGCGAGGGGCGAGAGGTGTCGACCACCATGGCCTTCGTGCGCATCCTGACCCAGCTGGTGCGCGACAAGAACATCGGCAAGTATGTGGTGCCCATCGTTCCCGACGAGGCGCGTACTTTCGGCATGGAAGGCATGTTCCGCCAGCTGGGCATATATTCGGCGGAAGGCCAGAAGTACACCCCGGTCGACAAGGATCAGGTGATGTACTACCGCGAGGACGCGGCCGGCCAGATCCTTGAAGAGGGCATCAACGAGCCCGGTGCGTTCAGTTCATGGATGGCCGCGGCCACCTCCTATTCGAACTCGAACCGCATCATGATCCCGTTCTACATCTACTACTCGATGTTCGGGTTCCAGCGCATCGGCGACCTGGCCTGGGCGGCGGGCGACTTGCGCGCGCGCGGCTTTTTGCTGGGCGGCACCGCCGGACGCACGACGCTCAATGGCGAGGGCCTGCAGCATGAGGACGGCCATTCGCACCTGATGAGCGCGACCATCCCCAACTGCGTCTCGTATGACCCCACCTACGCGTACGAGCTGGCGGTGATCATCCAGGCCGGACTGAAACGCATGGTGGAGAACCAGGAGGATGTGTACTACTACATCACCCTGATGAACGAGAATTACGAGCATCCCGAAATGCCCAAGGGCATGGAGGCGCAGATTCTCAAGGGTATGTATCGATTCCGGCCGGCCTTGGCCGGCAAGGCGGCGCCCAGGCACACCGTCCAGCTATTGGGTTCCGGAACGATTTTTCTTGAAGTACTGGCAGGTGCGGAACTGCTGGAGAAGGACTGGGGTGTCGGCGCCGATATCTGGAGCTGCCCGTCGTTCACCGAACTGCGACGCGACGGCATGGCGTGCGAACGCTGGAACCTGCTGCATCCGCTGGATGAGGCGCGCGTGTCGCATGTCGAGGCCTGCCTGACATCGACGCGCGGTCCGGTCATCGCCGCGACCGATTACATGAAGGCTTTCGCCGACGGCATTCGACCTTTCATTCCCAAGGGGCGCCCCTACAAGGTACTGGGCACCGACGGTTTCGGCCGTTCCGACACACGCGAGAAGCTGCGTCATTTCTTTGAAGTCAACCGTTACTTTGTGGCCGTCTCCGCCTTGAAGGCACTGGCGGACGACGGCGCGATCGAGGCCAAAGTGGTGGCCCAGGCGATCGAGAAATACGGCATCGACCCGGCAAAGGCGGATCCGACCACCGTGTGAACCCGCATGCGGGAAATGCGGCCGCGGTTTGCGCGCGGCCGCCCCGCTGTGTGCGGGCGTTGCCGGCTCTACAATTGGCTGAATCGATGGTGTTGACAGGCAAGCCGGCGTCGTCACAGACATGGCTTTGGCACCAGTTGCGCAGCTCCGAATAAACCCAACCGCGAGACAAACATGGCTGTGAAGGAAATCTTTGTTCCCGATATCGGCGACTTCAAGGACGTGCCGATCATCGAAATCCTGGTCAAGCCGGGCGACACGGTCAAGGCCGATGAGTCGTTGCTGACCGTCGAATCCGACAAGGCGACCATGGAAATTCCGTCGCCTGCGGCCGGGGTGATCAAGGAACTCAGGATCAAGTTGGGTGACATCGTCAACACTGGCACCCTGATCGCATTGATGGAGGAAGGTGGCGCGGCTGCGCCCACGGCTGCGGCCCGGGATGCCGCGTTGGCGTCGATACCTGCGGCGGCGCCCGTCGGTGAGGGCAACGCTGTGGTCGCGCCTGCAGTGGCCGCAGCGCCAGTGGTCGCAGCCGCATCGGTCCCCTTGGCGGCAGTGCCGGCCGCGCCTTTGCCGCTGGCGCCCGCGGCGCCAGGCGAGCGGCCGCATGCATCGCCATCGGTGCGCAAGTTCGCGCGCGAACTCGGTGTCGACATCAGCCGGGTGGGCGGCAACGGCCCCAAGGGGCGCATCCTGCACGAGGACGTGCAGGATTTCGTCAAGCAGGTCATGGCCGGCAGTCTTGCCGCGCCGACGCCGACCGCCGCAGCTGGCGGCTCCGGTCTCAACCTGTTGCCCTGGCCCAAGGTCGATTTCGCCAAGTTCGGTGCGATCGAAGCCGCGCCCTTGTCGCGCATCAAGAAGATCTCCGGCCAGAACCTGGCGCGCAACTGGGCCATGATTCCGCATGTGACCCAGCATGACGAGGTGGACGTCACTGAACTGGAGGAATTCCGCGTCGCCACCAATGCCGCCATGGCCAAAGCGGGCGTCAAGCTGACCATGCTGGCCTTCATCATCAAGGCGGCGGTGGTTGCATTGAAGAAATACCCCGACTTCAATTCTTCGCTGGACGGTGACAACCTGATCGTCAAGAAATACTGGAACATCGGCTTCGCCGCCGACACGCCGGGCGGCCTGATGGTGCCGGTGATCAAAGGTGCCGACCAGAAGGGCATCATCGAATTGGGCGCCGACATGGCGTCGCTGTCGGCGCAGGCACGCGAAGGCAAGCTGAAGCCGGCCGACATGCAGGGCGCGACCTTCACCATTTCCTCGCTCGGTGGCATCGGCGGCACCGCTTTCACGCCGATCATCAATGCGCCCGAGGTGGCGATCCTGGGTGTGTCGAAATCGATGATGAAGCCGGTGTGGGACGGCCGGGCCTTCGTGCCGCGCCTGATGCTGCCCTTGTCGCTCTCATATGACCATCGGGTGATCGACGGTGCGGCCGGCGCGCGTTTCACGGCCTTCCTGGCGCAGCTACTGGCCGACATGCGTCGCACCCTGCTTTAGGCTGCGGTTTGATTTTGCGGCGGTTTATTTGTTCGAATGGTCCGGCAATGGCTACGATTCGACACCACTATCAGTCTGAGAAAAGCGGGGGTTCGCTTCTTTCGAAACAAGGCCCATGACAACCATCACCGTAGCAAGAAAAGGCGGGCAGATCGCGATCGCGGCCGACCGCCTGACCACGTTTGGCGACACCCGCTTGTCTTCGAAATACGAGGCCAACCCGAAGATCTTCAAGGTGCGCGACACCTGGATCGGCATTGCCGGTTCCAGCGCGCATCATCACGTCATCGAGCATGCCTTCAAGCGGGTCGACAAGCCCGCGTTCGGCAACAAGGTCGAGATCTTCGAGACCATGGTGCGCCTGCATCCCATGCTCAAGGAGCATTTTTTCCTGAACCCGAAGGAAGAAGAGGACGATCCCTATGAGTCGTCGCAATACGTGATGCTGATGGCCAATCCGAACGGAATTTTCGGCGTGTATTCGTATCGCGAAGTGTTTTCCTTCGACCGCTTCTGGGCCATCGGCTCGGGGCGCGCATTCGCGCTGGGCGCGATGCATGCCACCTGGGATCGGGCGCGCACCGGCCGCCAGGTGGCGCAGGCCGGCGCCGACGCCGGTTGCGAATTCGACAAGAGTTCCGGCGGGCCGGTGATGCTGCATACCATCAAGGCCAAATAGGGCGGCGCTTCGCGCCCGCCTTGATTCAGGACTTTTCCACCCTTCCACAACCCCAGACACGACCCGCTTGCGGGCATCTTTGGAAAACAGAGCTAAGGCCATGGCGACGATCGAAATCAAGATTCCCGATATTGGTGATTTCAAGGATGTGCCGATCATTGAGATATTGGTCGCCGTCGGCGAAACGGTG
>JBEIFV010000311.1:0-4263 GCA_040382235.1 Burkholderiales bacterium | reverse complement strand
GTGTGGCCTTGATCTCGGTCGCGATGGCCGCCCTCTCCCACACGGCGCCCGCGAGGCGCCCGCGCAAGGCCGCCAGCGCGGGCCGCAGCGCGGCAGTCACATGGGTGGTCAGCAAGGCCGCCTCCGGCGCGTGATCGCGGTAGAACAGCATGGCGGCATCGGCGATCTCATTGACGGTATGCGCGCGGTCCTTCAACAGGGCCACTACGCCTGCCAGTGGCGGGCCGCTGGCGACTCGCCCGCCACGCTCGATCACCAGCGGTTCGACCAATTTTGCGAGCCTGGCGGCATCGGCTTCCTTGATGTACTCGTGATTGAGCCAGGTCAGCTTGGCCTGGTCGAACTGCGCTGCCGAGCGGCTGACGGTTGCCAATTCGAACCACTCGATGAACTTCTCGCGCGGAAACTTTTCGGCGTCACCGTGGCTCCAGCCCAACCGCGCCAGATAGTTGAACAAGGCTTCCGGCAGATAGCCATCCGCCGGATACTGCATCACGCTGACCGCGCCGTGACGCTTGGAAAGCTTTTCACCATCCGGCCCGAGGATGGTGGGCAGGTGGGCGAATTGCGGCACGGGCGCACCCAGGGCGCGGTAAATGTTGATCTGGCGCGGCGTGTTGTTGACATGATCGTCGCCGCGCACCACGTGGGTGATGGCCATGTCGAGATCGTCGACCACCACCGCGAAGTTGTAGGTGGGCACCAGGTCGGCGCGCGCGATCACCAGGTCGTCGAGTTCGTTGTTGCTGATGCTGATGTCGCCCTTGACCAGGTCATGCCAGGCAACGTCGCCGCTGTCGGGATTGCGAAAGCGGATCACCGGCTTCACGCCCTGCGGCGCCACCTTGCCATGCGCATTTTCCGGGCGCCAGCGGCCGTCGTAGCGCGGCTTCAGATTGTGCGCACGCTGCTCCTCGCGCAGCGCATCGAGCTCCTCGCGGCTGGCGTAGCAACGATAGGCGCGGCCGTCGGCCAGCATCTGCTCCAGCAGTTCCTGATAGCGCGCCAGGCGCGCGGTCTGGCGGATCGGCCCCTCATCGTAGTTCAGGCCCAGCCAGGCCATGCTTTCCAGAATGACCTGCACCGCCTCTTCGGTGGAGCGCTCGAGATCGGTATCCTCGATGCGCAAGACGAACTTGCCGCCGTGACGGCGCGCATAGGCCCAGGAAAAAAGCGCGGCACGCGCATTGCCCAAATGCAGGAATCCGGTCGGACTGGGGGCAAAACGAGTGCGTACCTGCGACATGATGCAATTCTGATTGGAAACGGACAAGCCCGTGATTGTAGCTGCTGCGCCTGGGCGCGGCTTTTTGTTATACTCAAGGACTCTCTTCGGGCGGTTAACTCAGCGGTAGAGTGCCACCTTCACACGGTGGAAGTCACTGGTTCGATCCCAGTACCGCCCACCAGGATTCCAAGGGGCTTCGCACCGTGCGACGCCCCTTTTTGCTTTTCGGTCCAAGCCCGGCAATGGGCAAAAGCTGGCACACCATGCGATGTTGGAGTTGGCCGATGACAACGGTATCAGGGGTACGAGCCCGCTGCCCGAGCCGCAGCGTTTGTATCAGCTTGCGTTTGCGTCAGCCCGAGGCGCGGCGCACTGCGGCTGCCACGGGCGCAAAGCCGCATGGCATTCGCTTGATGGGCTGGACCGATGATCGCAACCACGATGCTTGAACCCGCAAGGCCCGGCGTCATCACAAGGCGGGCAACAGGCACCTGGCGCGCCCCGAATGCCTGGGGTGCGTTCGTTTGCGCCGTAGCCCTCCTGTTGCCCGCGCTCGCCAGTGCCGACAACGCCCGACTCGTGGTCGGCTCCAAGCGCTTCACCGAGTCTTACATTCTGGGCGAGATCGTCGCGCAGACCGCGGCGCCGCACACCGCGGTGCTGCATCGCCAGGGGCTGGGCACTACCGCGGTGGTCTACGAAGCGCTCAAGGCGGGAGCGATCGATGTCTACCCGGAGTACCTTGGCACCATCGATGCCGAGATTCTCAAGAACCCGCAACCCACCGATCTCGCAAGCATGCGCAGCAAGCTGGCAGCGCAGGGGCTGGATATCGCGGTACCGCTGGGCTTCCAGAACGGCTATGCGCTGGCCATGCGGGCCGACCAGGCGCGCCAGCTTGGCATCGCGCGCATCAGCGACCTGACGCGCCATCCGACATTGAGTCTGGGGCTTTCGCATGAATTCATCGGCCGTGCCGATGGCTGGCCAGGCCTCAAGGCGCGCTACGCCCTGCCGCACAAGCCGGTCGGCATCGATCACGGCATCGCCTACGAGGCGCTGGCGGCCGGACGTATCGCGCTGATCGACATCTACTCGACCGATGCCAAGATCGCGGCGCTGGGACTTGCCGTGCTGGCGGACGACGCCGGCTACTTTCCACGTTACGACGCCGTACTGCTGTATAGGCGTGATGCGGCGCAGCGCTTTCCCCAGGCCTGGCAGGCGATCCTGGCTCTCGAGGGGCGCATTCCCGCGGCCCGCATGATCGCCATGAACGGCGAGGCCGAACTGCGCGGGCGCCCGTTTGGCGCCATCGCGGCCGATTTCGTGGCGCCCAAAGCCGCGGCTGCGTCAAGCGGCCGCGCCGGTTTCATCGAGCGCCTGTTCGCCGACGACCTTGGCCGCCTGGCGCGCCAGCATTTGTTTTTGGTGCTGGTGGCGGTTGCTGCAGCCCTGGCGGTCGGCATTCCGTTGGGCGCGGCGGCCGCGGCACGGCCGCGGCTGGAACAGCCGGTGATGGCGGTGGTGGGCCTGTTGCAGACCATTCCGTCGCTGGCGCTGCTGGCGATCCTGATCCCGCTATTGGGCGACATCGGCACGGTGCCGGCGCTGGTGGCCTTGTCTCTCTATGCGTTGCTGCCGATCGTGCGCAACGTGACCACCGGTCTGCAGCAGGTATCTCCAGGCCTGCGCATGGCCGGCACCGCGCTGGGCTTGACGCCATGGCAACGCTGGTCATCGATCGATCTGCCGCTGGCGGCGCCGGTGATTCTGGCCGGCGTCAAGACCGCTGCGGTCACCACCGTGGGCACCGCCACGATCGCCGCCTTCATCGGCGCCGGCGGCTTTGGTGAACGCATCGCCTCCGGCCTGGCACTCAACGATCACAGCGCCCTGTTGGCAGGTGCACTTCCGGCAGCAGTGATGGCGCTGGCTACGCAAGGCCTGTTTGAACTGCTGGACCGCTGGCTCACGCGCGGCCGTCTGGCACACCACTGAGCGTGCCGCGCGACATGACGGCGTGGCCGCGAGCCGGCGTCGTCATGCACCGCGCACCGCAGAAGCTGGCGCGGCACGCCGGCACACCGTCCTGCAAAGGAAACACCGAACAAGTCCCTAAGTCGAGAAGGTCAATCTTGCAAAACGTTGAATTGGTAGGGAACTTCGTTCGAGAGCCCGCATTCAAGGCACTTGCTCAGCGCTTTCCAACCACTTCGCCCGGGCCGCGGATGGCTCAGGGCACGACCTGTACACCTTTCCAAAATGCCACCCGGCCGGCGACCGCTTCGGCGCCCTTGATCGGGCTTGGGTAGTACCACACCGCGTCGGCATTGACCTGCCCGCTCACATCGAGCGAGTAGTAGCTCGCCACACCCTTCCAGCCGCAGGTGGTGTGGGTGTCGCTTGGTCGCACCAGTTCGCGCCGCAGCGCGGCTTGCGGAAAATAGTGGTTGCCCTCGACCACCACGGTATCGTCGCTTTCGGCGATCACTGTGTCTTTCCAGATGGCTTTCATCACGGCTCCTTGTGTGCCCATGCCGGCATCTTGCGTCATTCCGTTTTCAGCATAGCGCAGTGAAATGCATTTCGCACAAAGCCGCGCGCTGATCACGGCATGGCGCCCCCGCTTTTCACGCCCTTGGCGCCCCCCGCATCGGGCGGTCGCACCCAATGCAGCCGATAATGGCGGTATGAGGCATTCATTTCCATTATTCGGCGACCTGTCGTGGCTTGCCATGCTGCGGCGTTATCTCGCCGTCATCGCCATCGGCAACTTGCTGTGGGAAAGCGCCCACCTGCCGCTCTACACACTCTGGGCAAGCGGCACCTGGGGCGACAAGGCTTTGGCCGTGTTGCACTGTACGGGTGGCGATATCCTGATCGCGGCCGCGGCCCTGCTGGGCAGTCTGTTGCTGGCGGGCAGCGATCGCTGGCCGGCCAGCGGGGCACTGCGCGTGATGTGGCTGACGGTTTGCATCGGCGTCGGCTACACGATTTTCAGCGAATGGCTCAACCTCGTGGTGCGCCGCAGC
>JBEIFV010000310.1:0-4315 GCA_040382235.1 Burkholderiales bacterium | reverse complement strand
GGGCCAGCTCTTGATGACCGCCCCTTCGGCATCAAACATCAGGCATGGCGGATTGCCGCCATTCCATACCTCGATCCGCTCCTCGATGCAATCGACGCTGACGAGCGTCACGGCCACGAATCGATGCGACGGCAAATCACGCCGGATGGTGTGGTTGAGTTCGGTCACCAGCGCCTGCAGGCCGAAACCCTTTTGAGCCATCGCCTGGAACGCACGCCCGAGCGGCAACACGTTCAGGGCGGCGGTCAATCCATGCCCCACGCCATCGGCCAGCAGAATCTTGAGCGAGCCGTCGGGCGAGCGCTCGGCCATCACAATGTCGCCGCTGAATTTGAACGCCGGTGAATTCCAGGTGCGTAACACAGCGCCGTGATCGGTCTGAATCGGCAACAGGCGCTTCATCATGTCGCGCGCGGCGCGGTTTTCCTCCTCGGAAAGCTCGAAGTAGGCGTTGAGTTCAGCGTTCTGCGCCTTCATCTGGCGCTGGATCGCGGTGTAACGCGCGGCATTCAACAGATGCGCCTTGAGCATCGCCACGTTCACCGGTTTGGGAATGTAGGCGTCCGCGCCGGCGGCGATCGCGCCGGCGATCTCGGTCGTGTCATCGTTGCCGGTGACAACCCAGATCGGCACCCAGCGCGCCGGTTCGAGCTGGCGCAGTCGCAACGCGGTCTCGCGGCCATTTATGCCGGCCATCGCATAACCGAGCAACACCACGTCGGGGCGCTCGCGCTGGTAGATCTCCAGCGCCGCAGAACCATCAGCGGCATGCAGTGCGATATGCCCTTCGGCCCTGAGGATCGCGCAAAGGTAGTGCGCCTGCGCCGGACTGTCTTCGACCACCAGCGCGGTAAGGCGCACCGCCGTGCGGACGGGAAGCGCCATATGCTGCGGGGACGGTATTGAAATCACGGGCTAGTGCAGCGTGAACAACTTGTCGAAATTCGCAACCCGCAGCACATCACGCACCGTGCCGCCGCAGTTGGCCAGGCTCACCGGTTTGCCCATCGCCTTGCCCTTGTCGCGCAGCAGCAGCAACATGCCCAGGGCCGAACTGTCAAGGTAATCGACCTCACCCATGTCGACCACCACTTCTGCCACGCCGGCACCGGCGAAGGCGTCTTCGTAGGCCTGCTTGAAGCCGCGATGGCAAGTGAAATCAAAGCGCCCCTTGAGAGCCAACCTCGCCTTGCCATTCTCGTGATCAACGCTTACGTTCATGATTCTTCTCCAAAAATTGTTCTCAGCCAATAAGCACTCGCAACAAAAAAACCGTCCCGCTTGGCGCTTGGCGCTAGACCCGGACAAGACTGGGTCCTTGCCGGCCCAGTTGCCCTAGCAGCCGCCCCGCGATATCCCTGAGCGTCGCCACCTCATGGGTAGCACCGGCGGCAATCGCTTCGCGCGGCATGCCAGACACCACGCAACTGGCTTCATCCAGCACCACATTCCAAGCGCCGGCGTCGCGCATTTCCCGCATTGCCAGCGCGCCATCCTTGCCCATCCCGGTCAACATCACCCCCAGCACGTTGGGCCCGGCGATTTCCGCACCGGACTTGAACAACACATCGACCGACGGCCGATGCCGGTTGACCGGCGGCGCGTCCGACAGAGCAGTCAGGAAATTGGCGCCGCTTTTTCGCAACAGCAGGTGATGACTGCCAGGCGCGATGTAGGCATGGCCTCGCACCACCCGTTCACCGTCTTCTGCCTCTTTAACGGCTATGTCACAGCATTTATTGAGGCACTCAGCGAAGCTTTTGGTGAACCCCGCGGGCATGTGCTGGGTGACGAGGATGCCGGGGGAATCCGGCGGCATTCCCATCAAAACCTCGCGGATCGCCTCGGACGATCAGCTCGATATCGCTGCTGGCGGCTTTTTCCGCCTTGACCTGAACCAGTTGCATGCGATATGCGCTCTCGCGACTGGCAATGGTGTTGTTGTTGAGGGTCTTGAGCTTGCGCACCAGCACCCGGCCGGTTGCGGGAAACATGTAGACCTTGCGCGACCACACGTCGAGCAGGTCACTGGCCAAGATGGGGATGCGCTCGGTGGCCAGAAAGCGCGCCACGAACTCCGCGTTGCGCTCACCCACGTTGGAACTGACCAGGTCTTTCAGGACGTTGCCGGCGCCGAACACCTTGGCCTTGAGCCGGCTTTTTTGCGCCCCCATCTTGATGAGGTCATTGATCAGAAGCTCCATCGCGAACACACCGTAACGCCCAAATTCGCCGTGCAGATCGTAGCCGCTGGCACCCGAATCGGGCAGCATGAAACGATTCATGCCGCCCACCTTGCGGGAATCGTCCCACAGGCAGGCCGACACGCAGGAACCCAGCGTGGTCACGATCACCAGATCACGGCCCGGGGCGTCGTACTCGCCTGGAAGAATCTTGGCGGCATCGCAATCGAACTGCGGATCGAAATACAGCTTCGGCCCTCTTTTGCTTGCCGGATTCGCGTGTCGCCTTGCTCTCACAAGTCAATCCTTGCCATGATGGATTTCTGCAAGCGGGCTGCGCCCGATCAAGCATGCCCCAAGCGGCGATTGGCTTTCAAGGCAACTTCGGGGTTGACCTCATAAACAGTCTTGCCGAGCAGACCGAAGATGTCGCGCGCCTGCGAAAAATTCTCCCAATGCCCCACAAACAGCAAGCCGCCAGGGTTGAGCAGCGGCGCGAAACGGCGCAAAAGCGTGAGCTGGGTGTCTTTGTCGAAATAGATCATCACGTTGCGGCAAAAGATCACATCAAACCCGGCGCGCACTGGCCACGACGGCGCCAGCAGATTGAGCTGCCGAAACGTGACAAGGCTTGCCACTTCCGGGCGTACCCGAACCTGACCCGCGTTGGCGCCGCTGCCGCGCAGGAAATACTTGCGCACCAGCTCTGCATCCAGCTTGGCCACGGCCTGGTCGCGGTAGTTGCCAGCACCCGCTATTTCCAGCACCCGGGTATCGATATCGGTGGCGAGAATGCGCGCCTGCGGCGCCAGGTTACCGAGCGCCTCCTGCGCGGTGATCGCGATGGTGTAGGGCTCCTCACCGGTGGATGCGGCGCAGCACCAGATGTTGATGCGTGGTTTGGCCTTGAGCCTCTGCAAATGTGTTGCCAGCACCGGAAAATGATGTGCTTCGCGGAAAAATGAGGTCAGATTGGTGGTGAGGGCGTTGACGAATTGCTGCCATTCATCGGCTCCGCCCTGCTCAAGCGAATCGAGATAGGTCTCGAAACTCGGCTTGCCGGTAGCGCGCAAGCGCCGCGGGCAATGGCGATCGCCAGTTCCCCTGCGGCGCGGTCTGCTTATGCATTCTGGAAAATCCCGGCACCAGTGCCGCGATCGCATGATCGATGATCCCGCGCTGTCGCAGAAGCTCGCCGCGTGCCGTCTCGAACTGCTGGCGAAACTCGACCGCCAGCGGCGCCAGGCCAGCAACCGGCCCGGCGTCGGCCGCCGCGCGCGCTTCCGCCCTTGCCTTTTCCCCAACCTGCCGCAGCATGGTGGCGGCGCTGAAGTTGTGCCAAGTGGTCAAGCCAAGCGCCACTGTCGCGGCCATGGCGGCGCCAACAGGGCCGCCCGCCCAGGCGGCGCCACCCGCTGCCGCTGCCGCCGCAACACCAATCGTCGCGATTCGCCCATTTCAGCCCAGCCTTCCCTGAAAAATCGGTTTGTCCGGTGTATCCTCGCGCAGTTGCTCTTGGCGAACGGACGCCGACAAACTCGCAAATGCGCGCTTCCCAATGCGATGTGCCGGCCCGCTTGGAGCCACATCAACGATTATTCGGCCGAGCAGGCCATCCGCATCGAATGAACATGAACGTGTATGCATGGCTAATTGGCCTCAAGTTGCGCTTTCCCCCGCCTTCACGGCAGCTCGTGCCCGCCAGGATGCGAACTGCACTGCCACGGCGCCTGCCGGCATGAAAAGCGATCGCCTGGGCATCACCGACCGCTTCAAGACCTTGACGCCGGTCCCGCACCCGGCGGCTGCCGGGCGCGCACCGATGCGCATCCTGTGTGTCGAGGATTCCGACAGCGATTTCGAGTTGTTGCAGTTCGCGCTGCGCGCCGCCGGCCTCGCACACATGGCGGTGCGCGTCGAGGACGAAACCGGCATGCGCCAGGCATTGGCCAGTGGCACCTGGGACGCGGTGATATCGGATCACAATCTTCCGAGCTTCTCCTCGGCGGCTGCATTGCGCGTCCTGCGCGAACAGGAGCCCGATACGCCGTTCCTGATCGTCTCCGGCGCCATCGGCGAGGACGCCGCGGTTGCCGCCATGCAAGCCGGTGCCGACGACTACCTCATGAAGC
>JBEIFV010000309.1:0-4332 GCA_040382235.1 Burkholderiales bacterium | reverse complement strand
GCGTCAACCGCAGCCCCAACCGTGCGATGTTGCGCGAAGTCGGATTCACCGACGCCGATTTCGACAAGCCGATTGTCGGTGTCGCCAACGGTCACTCGAACATGAACCCATGCAACGCCGGCATCCAGCCGCTGGTCGATCGCGCCATGAGTGCGCTGAAGGACGCCGGCGCCATGCCGCAGGTGTTCGGCGTGCCCACCGTCACCGACGGCATCGGCATGGGTACCGAAGGCATGAAGTACTCGCTGATCTCGCGCGAAGTAATCGCCGACGCCATCGAGACCGCGGTCAATGGCCAGATGATGGACGGCGCACTGGTGGTGGGCGCCTGTGACAAGAACATGCCAGGCGGCATGATGGCGCTGGCGCGCATGAACGTGCCCGGCATCTATGTCTATGGCGGCACCATCAAGCCCGGCATCTGGAAAGGCCAGCCGGTCAACCTGGTGTCGGCCTTCGAGGCGGTGGGCGCCTTTGGCGCCGGCAAAATGTCGAAAGAGGACTTCGACGGCATCGAGCGCAATGCCTGTCCGACCCACGGCGCCTGCGGCGGCATGTATACCGCCAACACCATGTCTTCCTCATTCGAGGCGCTCGGCATGTCGCTGCTGGGATCGTCGTCGATGGCCAATCCGGATGGCGAGAAAGCCGACAGCGCCGCCGATTCCGGACGCGCGCTGGTGGACGCGATCCGCCTGAACCTGCGTCCGCGCGACATCATCACCCGCGCATCGATCGAGAATGCGGTGGCGCTCATCATGGCCACCGGCGGCTCCACCAACGGCGTGCTGCACTACCTGGCGATCGCCGCGGCCGCCGAAGTCGAGTGGACCATCGATGACTTCGAGCGCGTGCGCCTGAAAACGCCGGTGCTGTGCGACTTGAAGCCCTCGGGCAAGTACATGATGACCGACCTGCATCGCGCCGGCGGCGTGCCTGTGGTGCTGGGCATGCTGCTCGAACACGGCTGCCTCAATGGCGACTGCATGACCATTACGGGCAACACCATCGGGCAGGAACTGGCGAAATGGCGCAAGACCCCCGATGGTGAGGTGATTCGCCCCTGGGACAAACCGATGTATGCGCAGGGCCATCTGGCGATTCTCAAGGGCAATCTGTCGCCCGAAGGTTGCGTGGCCAAGATCACGGGCCTGAAAAATCCCTCGATCACCGGACCGGCGCGCGTTTTCAATTCGGAAAACGAAACCATGCAGGCCATTACCGCCGGCAGCATCAAGCCCGGCGACGTGCTGGTGATCCGCTACGAAGGCCCCAAGGGCGGCCCGGGCATGCAGGAAATGCTGGCACCGACCTCGGCCCTGATTGGCCAGGGCCTGGGCGACTCGATCGGGCTGATCACCGACGGCCGCTTCTCCGGCGGCACCTGGGGCATGGTGGTCGGCCATGTCACGCCAGAGGCCTACGAGGGCGGATTGATCGCACTGGTCGAGGAAGGCGACTCGATCACCATCGATGCGCACACGCTGACATTGCAACTGAACGTGTCCGAAAGTGTTATCGCCACCCGCCGCGCGGCATGGCGGCGGCCGGCACCGCGCTACACGCGCGGCCTGATGGCCAAGTACATGAAGCTGGTCGGCCCGGCCACGCGCGGCGCGGTCACCGACCAAGGCTGATGCACAGCAACCTATGAATGGCAGAGAGGCCGAAAAATCATGAAACGACCAAGCTTCAACGCTGTCGCGGTCGAAAATGCACGACGCGACCCGCAAACCCGCACCCTTGAAGTCAATCTAGTCGACGGCAAGGGAAACACCCAGAACCTGGTTCTCGGCAACGATGCCGTCACGCATCTGCTCGGCGCAATTTTCCAAAAGCGCATGCAGGATCCGACCAAGGACTTCTTTATCGACGAGTCGATCCCGATTGGCGGCATTACCACCTTCCGGCTAGCCAGTGGGCATACCGGATTGCGCCTTCACATGGCACCTCTGGAAGTGTTCGACATCTCGTTTGAACCTGCCTTTCAGCCCGAGCTACAGCGCGCGTTTCGCTATCTGGCCGACAACAGCGCAGGCGCCGTTAGTTGATGCTTCCCGCCCAGCTCATGCACTTACTTGCGCAGGCCGAGCGCGGTCCCCAGTTTTTCGTAGAACTCGAACTGTTCGCGCGCGAACTTCTCGGTATCGGCCGGTGAGCGGATCGCGGGAATCGCGCCGAAGCCGGCGTTGCCCTTGATCCAGTCGGGATCCTGCGCCAGACGTTTCAACACATCAACCCATTTGGCCACCACCTCCGGCGGCAGGCCCGGCGGGCCAGACAGGCCGCTCCAGCCCATCACATCTTCCATTGGCGCCAAGCCCAATTCGCGTGCGGTCGGAATTTCCGGATATTCCTTGAGGCGCTCCGCGGTGGTGGTCAGCAGCCCGCGCATGGTGCCGGCCTTGAGCTGGCCGCCCAGCGTCGGCAGGTTATTGCAAAGGAACTGTACCTGGCCGGACAGTATCGCCGCGGTCGCTTCGCCACCGCCCTTATAGCCGATCTGCTCGGCCGAATTCGAAGGCAGGCCGGCAGTCCTGAGCAGTATCTCGACGGCCATGTGTTGCGTCGTGCCGGGACCGGCGGTGGCGTAGTTGAGCTTGCCTGGCTGCGCCTTGAGCGCCGCCAGCAGATCCTTGATGGTCTTGTGCGGCGAATCGCCCTTGACCACGCAGGCCACCGGATTGAAATCCAGCAGCGAGAGCATGGTGAAATCGTTCCACTTGTAGGGGGTCTTCGAGTCCAGCGCCGGGCTGATCGCCTGCGAGCCACCGCGCGCGATCAACAGTGTGTAGCCGTCCGGCGCGCTGGAGCGCACCCTCTGCGATCCTATGGTGCCGGACGCGCCGACGATGTTCTGCATCACCAGTGGTTGGCCCATGTACTTACTGGCGAACGCCGCCAGGTTGCGGCCGGAAGCGTCGCTGTCGCCACCCGCTGCGTAGGGCGCGATCAGGGTGATCGGCCGGCTCGGATAGGATTGCGCGACCGCGGCGGACGCTAATGCGCAGGTCAACGGCGCCAGCCAAGCCGCCAGGCGTCGCGTGGTGGATATCTTCATCGGTTTGTCTCCAGAGTTATCGTGACCGCTGGCGGACTTGCCAGCTGCCGACGGGTTGCCAACGGGTCGCAAGCGAATAGTTTACGATCCATTGTCTCATCACAACAAGGCAGACCGCCATGTCCGCGAAAGTGCCCTCGACAGCACCAACCATGCCCGCCGGACGGATCGACGGCGCGTCTGCTTGGGTCGGTCCCGAACTGGCGCACCGTGACGACTGGATCGTCCGCCTTGAGTCCGACGACATCGCCGAGATCGACGCTGCTGTGCGTCACTTCAAGGGCAGCGGCGAAACGCTGCAGTCGATCAGCCGCACCAATTTTCCACTATCCGCTCTCGGCCGAAAACTGGACTCGCTGCTAGACGAATTGCTGGAGGGGCGCGGCTTTGCCATGCTGCGCGGCTTTCCCGTGCATCGCTACGACCTGGAGTCGGCAGCTATTGCTTATCTGGGACTCGGCCGTCATCTTGGCAGCCTGCGCAGTTCCAACGGCCGTGGCCATTTGCTGGGGCATGTGAAGGATGTCGGCGCCGACATCAGGGACGGCAACACGCGCTTCTACCAGACCAACCGACGCCTTGAGTATCACACCGACTCGGCGGATCTGGTGGGCCTCTTGTGCCTGGCGACCGCGAAAAGCGGCGGCGAGTCTTTTCTCGCCAGTTCGGTGACGCTGTATAACGAGATCCTGAAGCGCCGCCCCGACATTCTTCCGGCCGCCTTCCTGCCGTACCCGACCGATCGTCGCGGCGAAGTTCCGGTCGGCATGCTGCCCTGGTTCGCTATTCCGATTTTCAATTGGCACGCAGGCCGCCTGTCCACCATCTATCTGCGTCACTACATCGAGGAGGCGCAGCGGCGCTTCGCCGAGGCGCCGCGGCTCACGCCCGCACAAATCGAGGTGATGGACCTGATCGATGAACTCGTCAACGATCCGGCAATTCACCTTCAAATGGCCTTCGAAGCCGGCGACATGCAGTTCCTGCACAATCACCAGATACTGCATTCACGCAACGATTTCGAGAACTGGCCCGAACCGGCGCGGCATCGCCACCTGCTGCGCCTGTGGATGGCGCCCGCATCGGCGCGCCCGCTTCCCGCAATCTTCGCGCCGCGCTATGGAGGCGTCACTCCCGGCGATCGCGGCGGCATTATCGTGCCGGGCAGCCGATTGTCGGTATCGCTGACGGCCGAGTAGAATTATGGGCATGCTTGACCAACGCGCCCGTTCACTCTTGAAGACCTTGGTCGAGCGCTATATCGCCGACGG
>JBEIFV010000308.1:0-4362 GCA_040382235.1 Burkholderiales bacterium | reverse complement strand
GCGGTGCCTGCGCGCCCGGGACAATTCACCAGTCTCAAGGACTTCGCGGAGCGCATCGAGGCACCGCCGCAGCGGCCGGCACAGCATGCCAATTCGTTCATGCAAGGCATGCCGGCGCAGCGCGCGGAGTGGCAGGTGGCCGACGCCTACGCCGCACAGGAGCAGCCAAGCGACTGGCACGCTGGACGCGCATTGGCGCAATCAAGCGTGCGTGAAGAAGCGGATTTTTCAGCCCGGCGGCAGCCTGCGCCCCCGACCGGGCAGGGCAGGGCGGCGCCGCCAGTCGCAGCGCCAGTGCCCGAGCCTACGCGCAATGAACAGCGCATGTTCGAGGAACTGGCCGCGATGAAGGCCATGTTGCAGAGCCAGATCGCCGGCCTGGCCTGGCGCGATATGGCGCAGAGGCGGCCGTTGGCACTCAAGGTGTGGCGCGAACTGATCGATGCGGGATTCTCGGCCAGTCTGGCGCGCGCGGTGGCCGACAAGTTGCCCGACGATCACAACGAGGCGCAGGCGCGCAAATGGCTGGCCGAGGTTCTGGCGCGCAACATTCGTTGTACCGATCCGGCGCATGACATGGTCGAGACCGGAGGTGTGTTCGCCCTGGTGGGGCCTACAGGAGTAGGCAAGACCACCACCACCGCCAAACTTGCGGCCCGCTGCGTGGTGAAGTTCGGCGCGCAATCGCTCGGGCTGATCACTACCGACAGTTATCGGATTGGTGCTTTCGATCAATTGGCGATCTACGGCAAGATCCTTGGCGTGCCGGTGCATTCGGCGCAGTCGTATGGAGAACTCGAGGCGACCATCGCGACCATGGCGGGCAAGCGACTGGTGTTGATCGACACCACCGGCATGGGGCAGCGCGACAACCGGGTGGCCGAACAGATCAATCTGCTCAACAACCCGCGCATCAAGCGGGTGCTGCTGCTCAACGCCGCGGCCCAGGCAGAGACCCTCGATGATGTGGCGCGTGTCTATCAGGGCCGCGCCGCCGGCGCGCGGCCGCTGGCCGGCGCGATCCTGACCAAGATCGACGAAGCCGCCAAGCTGGCGCCGGCCCTGGACGTGGTGGCACGCCACGCGCTGGAACTGCTGCACGTGACCAATGGCCAACGCGTGCCCGAGGACCTGCACGCGCCCACCAGTCCGGCACTGGTGCATCGCGCGCTCAAGGCGGCGGTCGATCCGGTCTATGCGCTGAGCGAAAATGAAGGCGCCGCACGCGCCATGCAATCGATGCAGGGCCTGCCGCCGGCGCAGGCCGCGGGCTGGGGAGCATTCCATGCCTAAGGCGCGCGTGACAGCTTTGCGCCGCGGCAACGGCGCGGCTCCGCTGGCGGCGGTCGCCGGTGCCGATCAGGCCGCGGGCCTGCGCAGCCTGCTCAAGCGGCGCAGCCTGCGCCTGCTGGCGGTGCTGGGTGACCATGAAACGCGGGCGCACGGCGCCTGTGCGGGGCAACTCGCAGCCGGTCTTGCGCGGGCCGGACACAACGTGCTGCTGCTCGACGCCGCCGGCAGCGCGCTGGATGCACTGGCATTGCGCTGTGATGGCGACCTGTCCGATCTGCTTGACGGCGGACGTGATTTCGCGCAGGTCGCAGTGCGGGCTGCGGGCGGGTTGCGGGCGATCGCCGCACGTCGCGGCCTGCCGGCGCTGATCGACGCCGATGCCGCGGGCGCGGATTTCTTCGCCGGCTTCATGCGGTTGGCCGAGCCGCCGGACCTGCTGATCCTCTGTTTGCCGCCGCTGGCCGGGCCTGACGGCCGACTCTGGCTGCCGCTGGGAGGTGCTGCGGGGGAATCCATGCTGGTCACAACGCCGGGGGAACGCGCGCTGACGGCGGCCTACGCGGCAATCAAGCAGGCCAGCCAGCCCGGCGCCGCGACGATGCCGGCTTTCCGAATCCTGGTCAACGGCGCCGATGGCGAGCGCGACGCGCGCGCCATCTGTCGCCAGCTATCCGATACCGCACGGCGCTTCCTCGGCGTGGCGGTCGGCTATGCCGGCTGCGTGCCGTGCAACGCGCGCGGCCAGGCTTTCGGCACCGCTGCCACCGCGCCGCATGCCGAGGCCACGCGCGCGTTTGCGCGCATCGCGGGCGAAGTGCCGGGTTGGCGCCTGGCCGAATGCATGCAAGACCATTTCACAGCAACGCAAACGCACTAGCAAGGACCCACAAACATGTACACCGCAACAGGGGTTGTCGAACGAAAGTTCAATGTGGCGCAGTTCGTGCCATTGGTCAAGCGCATGGCCCACCATCTGCTGGCGCGCCTGCCGGCGTCGGTCCAGGTCGATGATCTGGTGCAGGCCGGCATGCTGGGGCTGATGGATGCCGCCGGCCGCTTTGAAGAAGGGCAGGGGGCGCAATTCGAGACCTACGCATCGCAGCGCATCAAGGGGGCGATGCTTGACGAACTACGCGCCAATGACTGGATGCCGCGCGGCGTGCGCCGCGCGCAACGCGAGATCGAAAAGGCCATCGGCCGGCTCGAACACCGCCTGGGGCACGCGCCGACCGAGCCGGAAGTGGCCAAAGAGATGGGGCTTTCGCTCACCGAGTACCAGGCGCTGCTGGCAGATGCGCGCGGTGCCCAGCTGATTCACTTCGATAGCCAGGATGATGGCGAAGACAGCGATCCTTTCCTGGATCGGCACCTGGCTGATGCTTCCGGCGATCCGCTAGAAAAGGTGCATGACGCGCGTTTCCGGCAAGCCCTGGTCGGTGCCATCGAAGTGCTGCCCGCGCGCGAAAAGATGCTGATGGGCATGTACTACGAGCGGGAACTCAATTTTCGCGAAATCGCCGCCGTCATGGGGGTGACTGAATCGCGTGTGTGTCAGTTGCACAGCCAGGCCGTGGCGCGGATTCGTGCGCGCATGAAGGACTGGACTTAGGCGCCCGTGCCGGGCAGCGGGTTGCGGGGGCGGACAATTGATTTGATAATGACACCGGGGTTGGCTTGAGGGAGGAAGTGCGGCAGAACCCCGGTTATCATTGGCACTCGCCGCGTGCGGCAACCCGGCAATCCGAAATCCCGTATGCAAGACCTTCCTGCCGACCAGAACCGGGCTGCGCCCGCGCCCGGGCGGCGTTTCCCCCGCCTGGAGACAAAGTTCGCCCTGCTGGTGCTGCTGGCGGCGATGCCGTTTGCATTTGCCCTGTTAGTTGCGCTGCCTAAGGCCGACGTCGCCACTGCGCTGCGTGCCCATGTTCCCTGGTTGATGCTGGTGACCGCCGTGGCGGCTGCCGGTATCTGGTTTCTCAGGCGCGACTTGCGCGCGCGCGTGCGCGAACTGCACGAGGCAACGCATGCCTGGGCTCTGGGTGACCTGGCGCACCGGGTGCCGGGGGCGTCATATGCCCCGGGCGGGCCGGCGCTGGCGGCCGATTTCAACAGGATGGCCGAGCGCGTCGAGGCCATGCGCGGCGAACTGGCGAGCAGTACACAGCAGTGGCGCCGCCTGGTCGAGATGGCGGCCGATTGGCATTGGATTACCGATGCGCAGCAACGCTTCACCCGGATCACAGGCCCTGCGGCGCCGGACAGCGCTCCATTGCTGGGCAGGTGCCTGTGGGACAACCCCCACATGACGCCGGTATCGACGACCTGGCAGGAGCATCGTGCCATCGTGGATCGCGCAGGACCGTTCCGCGATTTGCTTGTGCAGTGCCGGCAGGTCGACGGCCTGGTGCGATTCGTCGAAATCAACGGCGATCCCCTGTTCGACGCCGCCGGCCTGCTGCAAGGCTACTGCGGTACCGCTCGTGATGTGACACGTCTGATGCGGGCGGAGAGCCAGGCCAGCAGCAATGAAGCGCGCTTTCGGGGATTGATCGAAGGCGCGCCGGAGGCCATCGTGGTGGCCGATTTCCATACCGGGAGGGTGGTCGAGGCCAATTCCGCCGCCGCGCAACTTTTTGGCTGCACCCGGGCGCAGCTGATCGGCACCTCGGCCATAGATCTGGGAACTCCCGCAGGGCGCTCGCGCGAGGAAGCCGCGGCGGAGATCACGCGCATCTCGCGCCGCGTGCTGGCCGGCGAAGCGGTGGTGGCCGACTGGCGGATTCGCACCATGGACGGGCGCGAAGTGGCGGTTGAATCGCGCTGGATGCGCCTGCCGGGCGAAGGCAAGCTGCTGCGCGCCGCGCTGGTGGATATCAGCGAACGCAGCCGAGTCGAGGCCGAGCGCGAGCGTCTGCGGGCCGAATCGGCCGATCGCCTCGAACGCCTGCGTGCAAGCGAAGCCCGGTTTCGCCAGCTCACCATGCTGTCTTCGGACTGGTACTGGGAGCAGGATGCCCGGTTTCGTTTCGTGCGCACCGATACTTTCGGCTATCGTGGTGACAAGCCGCT
>JBEIFV010000307.1:0-4412 GCA_040382235.1 Burkholderiales bacterium | reverse complement strand
GGGATTGAACAAGTCGATCAGCTTGAGGGCCCGCCGCGCAGCCTTGTCTTCGTATGCGGGGCCGATGCCCCGACCGGTGGTGCCGATCTTGCCCGCGCCCTTGGCGGCCTCGCGAGCCTGGTCGAGCGCCACGTGATACGGCAGGATGAGGGTGCAGGACTGCGAAATGCGCAGGCGATTCGATACACGAATGCCGGCGGCTTCAAGTTCATCGATTTCCTTGAACAAGGCCTCAGGCGACAACACCACGCCGTTGCCGATATAGCAAGTGACGCCCGGGCGCAAAATGCCCGAGGGGATCAGACGCAGAATGGTCTTGCGGCCGGCAATCACCAGCGTGTGGCCGGCGTTGTGTCCGCCCTGGAAGCGCACCACACCACCGGCGTGGTCGGTCAGCCAGTCGACAATCTTGCCTTTGCCCTCGTCGCCCCACTGGGTTCCGATGACGACTACGTTTTTTGCCATGGCATGCCTGTTACATGAAAAATGGGAAGCGAACGATCAAGCCCTGATGGAGCAGCGCAGCTGCGAACAGGAACGGGACAGAAAATGCGCGACGACTTTACTCCGTCAGGCAGCCGCTGCGGCCAAAGGGACGATCGGCATCAGGGTCCAGAGACCACCTTGCAGGCGCAACTCGCGCGCGCAACAAGGCAGCCAGGACGCCCGATCATGGCCCGGCAACGCAGCTACGACAACCTCACCCGCCGCGCGCAAGGCGTTGATCTTGTCCTTAAGCGCCGCGTCATCCGACCAGGGAGCGAGAATTCCGTCGCATTCAGGCGCGTCCGGACCGAGTCGCGCCAGTTCGCGCAAATCCAGTGAAAACCCGGTTGCCGGGCGTGCCCGTCCGAAGGCGCGCCCGACTTCATCGTAGCGCCCGCCGCGCGCGATTGCGTTGGGCAAACCCTCCGTGTAAGCCGAAAACACCACGCCGCTATGGTACTGGTAACCGCGCAGTTCGGCCAAGTCAATGCTGATCTCGGCGCCGTCGATGGCGGCCACCAGGCGCCGCAGATCATCCAGCGCGCCGTGAATCTGCGGCAGGTCAGGCAGTTCGCGGCGCGCGCGCGCAAGCACCTCGGGACCGCCATACATCCGCGGCAGCAGGCGCAGCGCGGCGCGCCACGGTTCGGCCAGGCTCGCGGTGGCCGCATCGATGCCCGGTGTATCCTTGGATTGCAAGAGTGCGAACAGGGTCTCGCTGGCGGCAGCGTCAAGAGCGGCGTGCGTGGCCAACGCCCGAAACACGCCCACGTGCCCGAGATCCAGGCGCACAGTCACGCCGCTTTGCCTGAGCACTGAGAGCAGCAGGTTCTGGATTTCGATGTCAGCCTCGAGTCCGGCATGACCATACAGTTCCGCGCCGATCTGCAAGGGTTCGCGGCTCACGGCCAACCCGGCCGGCAGCGTGTGCAGCACCGGACCGCAATAGCAGAGGCGGCTCACTCCTTCGCGGTTGAGCAAGTGGGCATCGATGCGTGCCACCTGCGGCGTGATGTCGGCGCGCAAGCCCATGGTGCGCCCGCTAAGCTGGTCGACCAGCTTGAAGGTACGCAACTCCATGTCGTGACCGGTTCCGGTAAACAGGGAGTCAACGTACTCGAGCAGGGGCGGCAGCGTCAATTCATAACCGTGCACACGAAACGTGTCCAGCAAGGCGCGACGCAATGCCTCGATGCGCCGCGCTTCGGGCGGCAGCACGTCGGCGATGTACTCGGGCAGCGCCCAATTGGACATGCGGCCCTGGCCTCTCAGGCGACAACCAGGTACAGCAGCGCGCCGCAGGCGACCGAAGCGGCGCCGACAAAGCGCAACTGGCCGTCGCGCAGGTCGGTCATGCGACGAAATGTTTCGCGCCATGCCACTGGCGCGATCAAGGGTGCCAAACCTTCAATCACCAACATCAGGGCCAGCGCGGCCAGGAAAGTAGACACGAATGCAGATGCCCGATTTTTTACTTGCCCTTGGCGGAGCCGCCACCAGGATTCTTAAGGTACTTGAAGAACTCCGAATTGGGCTCGACCACCAGCACGTCACCCTTGTTGCGGAAGCTGTTCCGATAGGCTTCGAGGCTGCGATAGAAGTTATAGAACTCCGGGTTCTGGCCGAAAGCCGCCGCATAGATCGCCGCCGCCTTGGCATCACCATCGCCCTTGACCGTCTGCGCACCCTTGATGGCTTCGGCCAGGATCACCTCGCGCTGCCGGTCGGCGTCGGCGCGAATCTTTTCGCTGTCGGCAAAGCCGGTCGAACGCAATTCATTGGCGACCCGCTTGCGCTCGGACTCCATCCGCTTGAACACCGAATCCTTGATTTCGTCGGAGAACTCGACGCGCTTCAAACGAACATCCACCACCTCCACCCCGATCTTGCCGGCGTCGATGTTGACTTTGTTGCTGATGTCCTGCATGACCTTGTCGCGCGCGCCCGACACCATGTCGTTGACGGTGCGCTTGCCGATTTCGTTGTTGAGCGCATCCTTGAGGCTTTGCTGGATGCGGTAGACCGCATCGGTTTCGCGCCCCTGGACGCTCACGTAATAAAGCTTGGGGTCGCTGATGCGCCACTTGACGAACGAATCGACCACCAGATTTTTCTTCTCCGAGGTGATGAAACGATCGGAATCGGGGGTATCGATGGTCATGATGCGCTTTTCATAGAACGTGACGTTCTGGAAAGGTGGCGGCAGCTTGAAATGCAGACCCGGCTGGTTGACGACCTCCTTGACCTCGCCCAATGCGAACACGATCGCATATTGGCGCTGGTCGACCACGTAGAGAGTGGATGAGGCAAACATGCCCAGCAGCAGCAGGCCAAAAATTACCGAGACGACGCGTGGCATCACCGCCCCTCCCGTTCACGATTGCGCTGCGCATCGCGCGAGCGGGCCTCGGCGTTGAGGGCCGCGGCTGCCTCGGCCGCCGGAGCACGCGCCGCGCCGGTGCCCGAGGGCTCGACCAAGCTGCCTGTGGCGCCGGCCCCCGACTGCTGCACCAGTTTGTCCAGCGGCAAATACAGCAGGGGGTTGCCGGAGCGCACGTCGATCATCACCTTGGAAGTATTTGCATATACCTGCTGCATGGTTTCGATATACATGCGGTCACGCGTCACCTGCGGGGCCTTGGAGTATTCGGTAAGAACCTGCTTGAAGCGACTGGCATCACCCTCGGCGCCGGCGATCACTTTCTGCTTGTAGGCTTCAGCTTCCTCGGTCAAGCGGGCGGCCGCACCGCTGGCTTTGGGAATGACGTCGTTGGCATAGCTTTGCCCTTCATTCTTCTGCCGCTCACGATCCTGGCCGGCCTTCACTGCGTCATCGAATGCGGCCTGCACCGGCTCCGGTGGTTGTGCGTTCTGCAAGGTCACGTTGACAATCAGGATGCCGGTCTTGTAGCGATCGACAATCTGCTGAATCAGCTTCTCGGCAGATTTCGCGACCTGCTCCTTGCCCTCATAAAGCACGAAATCCATCTTGGACCGGCCCACCAGTTCGCGCATCGCGGTTTCAGCGGCCTGCAGCACGGTTTCATCCGGCGCGCGGTTGTTGAACAGGTAGTCGGTGGCCGACGACAAGCGGTATTGCACCGCGAATTGAATATCGATGATGTTCTCGTCATCGGTGAGCATCAGCGATTCCTTGAGAACCTTGGTCTTGACGTTGTTGCGGTAGCCCACCTCGACCTGACGCAACTGCTGCAGATTAACCATTTCATGCTGCTCGATCGGGTACGGCAGGCGCCACTTGAAACCGGCACGGTCGGTCTGTTCGGTGAACTTCCCGAAGCGCAGGATCGCCGCGGTCTGCCCCTCCGGTACGATGAAGAAGCCGCTCGAGGCCCACAAGAGCGCCACCACGGCGGCCACCAGGGCAACGCCGCCACCGAATAATTTCATGTTGGGCGGGCTGCTGTTGCCGCCAGACGGCGCGCGGTTGCCACCGCTGCCACCGCCGCCAAACATGCCGGAGAGCTTGCGATTGAAATCGCGCCACAACTCCTCGAGGTCCGGCGGTCCGCCGCCGGTGGCGAACACGCGATTGCCGGCTATGCGGCTCCTAATTGCCAACCACAACGAATTTAGACGCATTGACTGCAGTGCCCTTACAAAACAGAAACGGCGGATGAGCCCGATGCTCCCGCCGCGATCGCTGCACTCTTCTGCCCCGCACCGCGCTTGAATAGCGCCGCACGTTCCATCAGAGCTTCGCGCAGATGACCCAAGCCTTCACGGGTGCGCGCGCTCACGTACAACCTTGAAATATTAGCATATTCATCACGCTCCACGCCTGCGCGAAAGCGCGCGCCGCCGGATTCGGTGCCCAGGTCGATCTTGTTCCACACCAGAATCTGCGCCACGCCGGCGGCGCCGATTTGCCCGAGCACCGCCTCCACCTCGGCGATCTGCTCCAT
>JBEIFV010000306.1:0-4499 GCA_040382235.1 Burkholderiales bacterium | reverse complement strand
TCGACGCCAGACAGTCCATCACGCCGTGTCCGAGACTCGGCGCGGACGCAAACATGTCGACGTGCCGCCAGGTGCCGCCCCAGCCCGCGGCAAGCATATGCGGCACCTGGCGCAAGGCCGGCAAGTCGTATGCCTTTTGCGCTTCGGCCCTCTCCGCGATCACCAGCGTATTGGTCCACGGGCTCATCAGGCGGTAGCGCAATGCGCAGGCAAGCCCGGCCTCGGGTGACAGGTTCGTGAGGCGCATCGCCGCCGCCAGCCGGGCGACGGTGGAGTGCCCGTCGGCGGCCCCGGCTGCGACGGCAGTGCCGATCGGCAAGGCCTGCCGCGCGATATCGCCTTCCGCGGTTTCGATTTCCAGCACGACCTCGCCCTCGATCGCGGCCGCATCGAAGCGCGCGCTGGCGATCACCGTATCGCCTTCGAACAGCGCGCCAATAGCGCCGGGGTTGAGGTCGGCCGCGCCCGGTGGCCAGTGCAGCGTGACCCGCCTGGCCTTCGGTGCGCGCATGCGCTCGAAGTGGCGCAGCACCCGCTCGGCCATGGCTTCATTGGGCGACACCAGCTCGCATTCGCCGCCGGTGGCTTGTGCCAGCCCGCGCACGAAGGCTTCCGATACCGCGGCGCCGACGCCGACAGTGAAGATGCGGTGGCCGGTCGACTTCGCCGCGGCGACCACCGGCTGCCAGTCGCCGACTTCGCCGTCGGTCACCAGGAAGATGTCGGCCGCCTCGATCCCGGAGAGGGTCGCGTAGGCGGCGGCCAGCGCGGCGCCGATCTCGGTGCCGCCCATGTCGGCCTGCAGTTGTGTGGCGAAGGCCCTGGCGCGGGCGAGGTTGGCCTTGTTGCAGGGGAGCGGCCTGTCGGCCAGGGATTTGGTCGCGTTGCCGAAGGCGACCATGCTCACCCGGTCGAGAGGCTTGAGTGCCTCCAGCATGCCGTCCAGCGCCTGGCGCGCCTGCGCGATGGAATCGCCCGCCATCGAGCCCGAGCAATCGATCACGATCGCCAGATTGAGCGGCCGCGGCGCGCGCAAACCGGGGAAGAAGGGCTGGAAGCTCGCCACCGCGGTCACGCCGGCGCCATCCGCGCCGCACATGACGAAGCTGCGCGTCGAGTTCGGCGCCTTCAGGTTCAACACGAAGTCGCGGTCCATCACCGCACGCGCTTCGGTGAGGCTCAGCACCACCGTGCCTTCCGTTTTGGCCAGGGTCACGGCATGCGAGGGGCAGGTGAACTGAGCGCTACCTAAGCTGCCGGAGATCTCCACCTGCAGCGAAAAGCGGTTCTCGACCATCAGGGAGGCTGGCGGCACCTGGTACGGCTGATGCGGCGTGGCGCCGTAGCGCGGCGCGATGGTGGTGGGCAGGAAAAAGCGCAACTGGTCGCCGGCCCAGCGGTACAGCAGCGCATAGCGGTAGGTGATGGTGGCGCTCTCGCGGGGCATGAGGTTGCCCAGGTTCAGGGTGTAGAGCCCCGGCTCGATGGCCTCGAGCATCACCGCGGCGTCGCCCCCGGAGATGGCTTCTTCATAACGTTGCTCGGCGGCCTTCTTTTCCACCACCACGCCATTGAGCACGCGCTCGCCGATGCGCACTTCCAATTCCAGCAGCACCGCGTCCTGCGGCAGCGGAAAGGTGTAGACGGCCTCGATGTTCACCGCCTCGTCGTTGCGGTAGGTCTGGGTGATGCTGACTTCGGAGAGCAGGTCGGTGAGGGCGGCTTTCACGGCGACATCGCACAGGGCGACTTTTTCGCCCCGGGTGCCGGTCATTGCGGATGCCTGCGTTGTCATTTTTTTTCCTCGCTTTGGTGCAACTGTTCGTAAACCTGCGTGACGCCGCGCACAAATGCCCGTACCTGCTCCGGGCTCAAGCCCGCGCGGCCGGGCTCCAGGTTGACTTCCACGCCATCGGCCACCACCACATGGCTCCACACTTCCACCGTGCCGGCGCGGCGCGGGGCCGGCGGCACCGGGGCCGCAGCCCCCTGCAACATCAATTCACGGATGCGCTCCAGCGACAAGCCGGCGTCCTGCCATTTGCGGATGGTG
The DNA here is from genome assembly GCA_040382235.1 of Burkholderiales bacterium. Taxonomy (GTDB): domain Bacteria; phylum Pseudomonadota; class Gammaproteobacteria; order Burkholderiales; family JAEUOS01; genus JAEUOS01. The sequence continues at coordinate 2,446 of JBEIFV010000306.1, read as the reverse complement.
AGGATCTGGTCGACATGGGTCTGGGTGTAATAAGCGCCCTTGCCAATTCCCAGCGGCCGGTCGACCAGGCCATCCTGGATGTAATAGCGGACCGTGCGCAGCGACAGGCTGCCAAAAGCGGCAAGATCGAAAATGGTGAAGGTGCGGGTGCGTTCCATGACAGTAATACTAGACAGTACAACTGTACTTGTCAACTGTCATGAAAAACGTGGCGTGAAAATGGCCCGGCGCGCGCGGCCCGTGGACGCAGTGAACGCGCGCGGGTGGGTTGCCGCGCGGCTTTATGGTCCCGCTCTTGCCGCGTTGGCTTTCTTTTCAATCACCCTGCACCGATCGAGTAGCGCTTCGAAAGTCTCGACATCGTCAAGGAACAGGCCATCTTCGACCATGCGCCGATAGTCGACCGCCAGCTTGTCCAGTGCGTCTTTTTCGGGAACGAGCCGAAGTTCGCCGCTTACAGCGGCGTGATAGTCAATCACCTCGCCGCGGACGTCCTTTTCCGCGAAGAAAATGGCCTTGTGATCAGCCACGGCTTGCGCCAACGCATTGTCGGCAACGGCAGCATCGGCGTAGCCCGTGGCGTCAAGCCGGGTAATGTCATGCCAGTGCCGGGCGAAGCGGTCGCCGCCGCGGACCTCGCCTTGTGCGCAAAATACGTGAATCGCAGTCGCTTTTTCCCAGAACGTGCGCTCGGCTCGCATGACCATGGGCGTGGCGACGGGAAACTCAATGCCCTGGAGATGGGCGGCGGCATCGCAGTGGATGGTGTGCGGCGCGCACGGCTCACCGGTGGACCGGGCGCCGAACTCCAACATGACCGCAGGCCGAACGTAGCCCGTGCCGGTGGAAACGAGGGCGGCATATTCGATATGGAGATTGGCATCTTCGACCCTCACGCTTGCTTGCAAACCGGATTGCTCCAGAGCGCGCGTGATGCGGGGTGCGATGTCGGTCGACACCCAGCGTGCCAATCTGCCGCGGATTTCCCGGCTCCATTTCTTTTCCTGGCTCTTGTTCGCTGGCAAGGCGGTCGCGGCGTTGCCGACAAGATCGCCCGCGATGACGCGGATATCGTAGGTGAGGTCCACGTCTTCGGAGAAGCGGCGGATGACCCCGAAAGCCTTCGACAAGGACGTTCCACCCTTGAAAACCAGATGCTCTGCGTGAGGGCCGGTGAAGATGTGTTGCAGGGCCCAAACCACCCAAGCGTCTTTCTCCAGCAGATGAGGCGGGCGGCCGGACGTGTCGGCGGCCTGGTTGAGCGCTTCAAGGCGAAGCTGCGTCGAAAGCTGAAAGAATTCAGCCATTCGACAACAGTGCACTCACCTCCTGGGCCATCCAGGTGGGCAGGCGCGCGCGCGCCGCTACAAGCTCTTGCATCGCGGCTTGTGGCAGGCGGGTGCGCAAGGTACGGATCGCTTCGCGCGCCTTTTCCGGCCCCAGCCATGCCAGCGCGCGGACCGCATTTCCGGCAGGGCGGCCGGGAAATATCAACTGCCATAGCGGCGCGTGCCGCAATTCCACGGACTGGGCGCCGAGCTTCAAGTGCCGATTTGGGCCGGAAGTCAAATAAATCGCGCGCACGGGTACCTGGGTTGTAAGGCCCAGAGTATTGGCGGCTGCCGCGCCGTGCGGAACGATCGTTTCCCCCTGTTGAACGCCCAGGCCCTCAACCATCTTGGTGGCGGAGGGCGCGCGCGTGCCGAAACTGCTTTGCACCGGCCGCACATACACGCCGCGGCCGGCACGCAGCAAGGCACCGCGTTGCACCAGGCGGGGCAGCGCCTGATCGATGGCGGCGCGGTTGCCCAGGTGCAACAGCGTCTTGGCAACAATGGGCGCACCCTCCGGTAAACCAGCGGCGTGCGCCAGAATTTGTTCGGCGAGGGTTTGCATGGGAGTATTCCAGAATGTCAGAAGAATAACAAAGTTTCTGACAGTTTTCAAGTCAACCTGAAGCGGTTTCTGGCGCGGGCGCAGTCGCAGCGCGGTTACGCGCTGGGGCCAGGTACGCCGGTCCATGTGGCGTTGGCACATTTGAATTTGCTCGACGGCGGGCACCATACGCATGCGGCCGTGCTTCTTTTCGGCTTGGCGCCGCAACGATTCCTGATTTCATCGGAAGTCAAATGCATGCACTTCCACGGCACCGAACTGAGAAAGCCGATTCCCTCGTATCAGATCTACAAGGGCACGGTGTTCGAGCTGGTGGATCAGGCGGTCGATTTCGTGATGTCGAAAATCGCCCGGCGGGTGGGCACGCGTGCCGCGGGACCGGAGGCGCCGGTCGACTATGAGCTGCCGCGCGAAGTGGTGGCCGAAGCGATTGTCAACGCGGTCGCGCATCGCGACTACACCAGCAACGCCAGTGTGCAGGTGATGCTGTTCGCAGACCGGTTGGAAATCTGGAACCCGGGCGAGTTGCCGCTGGCGCTGACCTTGGCCG
>JBEIFV010000305.1:0-4608 GCA_040382235.1 Burkholderiales bacterium | reverse complement strand
GGCATCAAAACGACTCGCGCGGGGCTTGTTCGTGTTGTCCGCGGCCATCGGCCATGAAGTCGGGCGAAAAGCGGGCGAACTTCGCCAGCACGCCTGTCAAGGCGCGGCGCGCCGGCCTGATGCGTAGCTCCGAGCCGATACGCTCGATTTCAAGTTCGATATCGGACCGCTCGTATGCCAGGTTGGCGGGAATCCGTACCGCCTGGGAATTGCCATTCCTGAAGATTTTGGTGATTTGCATGTGATGGGGTTGCGCGCAGGTTATCGGAGCACAAATTATCGCACACGGCGGGGTGTGTAGATACGTGGATGTACGTGCCCGCAGCAGGCCAGTCCATCACTGCGGCGGAAGACGACGCCGTGGTGGCGCCGACCGTCGCCTAGGGCGCGCGCTCGGTGCGGATGGGCATCGGCTGCCCCAAAGCCCGAGAAAAATTGACGCTTAAGCATCGCGGCCGGGTGCAGGCTATCTTGCTCGGGGTGTTGGCGGCGTTCGTCTTCATTTCCGGTTCAAAGTCCCACGCCGGCCTGATTGCAAAAGAGTGGGCCTGACCTTCAAGGAGGATTGCCCGGACCTGCGCAATTCAAAGGTGATCGACATCATCCGTGAATTGCAGAGCTACGGTATCGAAGTTGGGGTGCATGACCCGTCGGCCGACGCCGCTGAGGCGCGCCACGAATACGGTGTGGAACTGGTGGCCTGGGACAAGGTGCCGCAGGCCGATGCGGTGGTTCTGGCGGTGGCGCACACGGAGTACAAGGCTCTTGCGATGGCCGATTTCGCGACTGTTGTAAAGCACGGGGGCGCGCTGATTGACGTGAAATCGGTGCTGGATCCGGTTGGCGCCAGGGCTGCGGGTTATGCGATCTGGCGCCTTTAGGCAGGCGCCATGAATTGATGCCGTTGACCGGTCATCCCTGTTCATGGATAATTACCCGCATGCTTGACAAGGAAAAGCCGCTTGAATGGATCGGCAGCAGCCACAAAGACTTGATGGCCTTGCCCGCCGTAGTTCGGCGGCTTTTCGGCTTCGCCTTGTCATTGGCGCAGGCTGGAGACAAGCATGACGCAGCCAAGGTCCTGAAAGGCTTTGGCGGCGCTGGTGTACTCGAGGTGGTGGAAGACGATATTGGTGGCACCTACCGCGCCGTATATACGGTGAAGTTTGTCGAGGCGGTGTTTGTCCTTCATTGCTTCCAGAAAAAAGAAAGCGCGGCAGCGTTACGCCGCAGGAAGACATGGACATCATTCGCGCCAGGCTCAAAATTGCCCTGGCGATTGCGAAGGATTTGCGGAAATGAAAACCAGGCTGATTGATGGCATTGAAGTTCATCGTGGTTCCGGCAACGTGTTCGCCGACTTGGGCCTTCCGGATGCGGACAAACTCAAGATCAAGACTGGCTTGGTGATCGAGATCAGAAAGGCCATGCGCGAGCTTGGGCTTACGCAACTGGCAGCGGCCAAACGCATGGGTATCACGCAGCCCAAAGTCTCGGACATGATGCGTGGCGACTTCACCAATCTGTCCGAACGCAAGCTGATGGATTGCCTGACGCGCCTGGGTTACGACATCGAGATCAAGGTCCGGCCTGCAAAGGCGGATATCGGGCATTTGACGCTTGCCGCGGCTTGACTATTTGCCGATCGGAATAGCGGAACGGAGCCGCACCGCAGGGTGATGGTGTTGCGCATGGAACGCACGATCGCCACGCGCAGCGTCGGCACAAGCTATTTGTAGTCGTCTTCGCGTTGGTGCTTGATGGCCAAAATCGTCACTGCATCGAGTGCGGGTTCGAAGCGGTACAGGGCCAGATAGCCCGCGGCGCCGAAGTCGATGACCAGTTCTCGCAGGTCGTAGTTGTCCGGAACGGGCCTGCCGATCAATGGCGCGCGGGTCAGTTGCACAAACGCCGCACGAATAGCCAGAACCGCGCGATTGGCCGCATTCTGATCCTTGCTGACAAGAAACGCGTGCAGGCGGGACAGGTCGGATCGGGCTCGCGCTGAAAGCCTTACGAGTGGCATTCAGGAAGGGGGGCGTCGGGGTTTTGCCCGACCGCGTCAACCCAGGCGCTCATCTCGCCCAAGGTGATGTGAAGGCCGGTTTCCTTGTAGTGCACGTAGGACGCCTCGGCGGCTGCAACGAAGTTCTGCCGCGCCTCTTCCCGCGCCACATAGGAAAGGATGGCCTCTTTTATGAGGTAATGCGGCGTACGATTCTTGGCAGCCGCCAATGCGGAGATGCGGTTTCTATCGCTGTCGTCCAGCTTGATGGTGACAGACCCGGAGCGCACTTTCCCATCAGCAGCAACTTTCATGATGACACCGATAAACACTAGGTAACACCAATTCTAGGCCACGCTGTCGCGATGTCAACGCTTTCTCGCGGGCGCTCACCATGCCCACAGACAAGACGGCCTAAGTCCGACAGGCTGCACGCGCGGCAGGTCACACCTTGTCCCACATCTAGCCATGGCTCGCGGTATCATGAAACCCTCATCGGAGGTGACCCATGCAAGATATGGTGGAAGAACTTGTTCAGCGCGGGCTGTCCCTGACGCCTGAAGAGCGTGCTCGCCTGGCTCTACGTCTGCTCGATTCGATTCATGAACCATCTTTGCCCGCCATCGAGGCTGCCTGGAGCGAAGAAATTGAACGAAGAGTGGCCGCGCACGGGCGTGGCGAAGTCGAAGTGTTCGAAGCTGAAGAGGTGTTCGCCGAAGCACGCCGTCTCGCACCGTGAAGGGAGTTCGCTTTTCTGCGGAGGCGCGAAAAGAACTGCTGCACGAGATCCGCTACTACGAGGCGGCGAGAACGGGAACCGGAAGGCGCTTCCGCTTGGCCATCGAAGCCGCAGCGGCGCTTGCACTCGCTTTCCCTCAATCCGGTATTCCTTCCGCAGCTCAAACGCGAAGAATGTTGGTAAAGGGTTTCCCGTTCTCGATTGTCTATGAGCCAATCGACGGTGGCGTCTTCATCCATGCAGTAGCGCCGGGCAAGAAACGGCCTGAGTACTGGGTCGGGCGCGCCAAGCCTGGTGACGCCTGAGCAACACCCCCCGGTGGCAGAATAGTTGTCGCCTCGTCAGGATCGGCAATCAGAGAGCGAGTCCGCGGCAACGAGACCGCACGGTACCGGTGATTCAATTCAACTGGTTGCAGAAGCGGCTTTCTCAACCTACGGACTTATTCAGTGTTTCCCTGAGCTGCCGCCTGCTGCATGCCAGTGACAAGCACTTTGCCCGACAAGAGGTCAATGGTTACCGCAAATGAGGTCACGGTCAGCTGCGGAACTTTGGCCCGGCCCTGGCCTGGGGCAAGCCGCAGCAATCCTATGGCCTCAAGCTTCTTCAGGGTTCGGCTCAAGTTCGATTCAGCGCGATGCGACTTCGCTGCCAGGTCGGCGACTGACTTTATGTCACCTTTGGCGATGAGTTGCATCAGTGCCTGGTTGTCGGGCGACATCAGGCGCGTCACCCCGGAAAGGCTGGTGATGTCGAGCGAAGCGGCGGCGCCGGCCTGTTTGCCTTTAACCCCGGGGTTCGCCCCGGCGCGCCGGCTGGCGAATTCGCGGGCGGCAGCTGAAGCGTAGGTGTTCTTGCCGCGCCGGTCTGCCGGTTTCTTGCGCCCTTCCGCGGTGGCTTTCATCTCGTCGATGAGGGCCCGGAAGCTGATGATGTCAGTGTTCATTGTCGTGCCCTGCGGTCGGTTGAATGGCTAGAATGTTTGCGGAAACCTGAAACTCCGCGGGCGCCTGTTCGGTCTTCTCGTAAAAGTCCTCAAGCAGTTGCGTGAGCGAAACGAATGCGTAGGGTCGCCCCTTGTCCGATCGGTCTCGATGGAAGTGGTCGGGGTGTTGGTCGCGTTGCATGAATTGGCCGGACTTCCATTTCACCGGGTGCGCGTTGTCATATCCCAGGATGCGCCGGCCCTGCGGGTCATGCAGTACCAGCTCATAGCGATACGGGTGCACGCGCTTTGCACCGGGCTTTCCAATCCAGAACCGAAAGGTTGCGTGAAAACCCTTTTCGAACCAGTGCGTCTGGCCATCGAAGGCTTCCACCAATGCAGAAAATTCGCCGAATTTTCTCCTGTCGTCCGGCATGGCCCATCATCCTATCCCGTGCGGACAGGATTGTATAACATGCTTGGGGCGCATTTGCGTATTTCGGCGAACGTGACCGGTCATTCCGGTCGAACGTGACCGATGGCGTCGGCGCATCGTGACTGCTGTTTTCGGCAACGTGACCGGCACGGCACGCCAGCTGCTGTTCGAGAGGCGGACACTTCGCGCGGCGCGCGCCCGGTGCCCTTTCGATGCGTGCGTACCTTGCCGTTCTAGCGCCTGAGCGCGATACTTTGCCCACTGCGCTTCGCTTGGGGAAATTGCCATGACATCCAGATTGCTTGACCGCATCACTATCGAACCCGGCAAATGTGGCGGGCGTCCGTGCATTCGCGGCCTGCGCATCCGCGTCACGGATATCCTGAGATTGCACGGGGCGGGCGCTGCACATCACGAGAAACACAACGATTAAACGATGCTCGAACACGAAGAAAGTTTGGCCGCACTCGCCAATGCGGCAGTGCAAACAGACCACGACATCC
>JBEIFV010000304.1:0-4735 GCA_040382235.1 Burkholderiales bacterium | reverse complement strand
GGCCGGTCCCACAGGTGATGGTGCGCATCGATGATCGCCTGCAGCGCATCCAGTGCCGGCTCGGAGTGCCGCGCGAGCCATTCGGGCCGTACCGGCAGATGCGGATTTTGAGCTTGTGCAGCGCTAGTCAATGGTGTTTCTCCTCGCAAAGGCGCGAACGCATTCAAGTTTCCCAGCTGCCGACAGGCTGCTAGGCGCCGGGCGCCACGCATCGCAGCATGTCGGTCAGCGGATCCATCGTTTCGAGACGCTCGAACGCATGGATCATTTCAAGGCCCGCCTCGATGCTGGAAAACCGCAGGCCCGATGATTTCAGCAGGTGCCGGACCTTGGCATCGACATCGCCCCACTCGATACCGCGCGCGCCCGAACCACGCGCCGCCTTGCAGGTATTGGAAAACATGGCGCCGGAACGGGTTCTGATGATCACCGTGCCACCGTGGCGATGCGTGAAACGGTCCGGCAGCGACGCCGGATTCGGGTCGAACACCACCTTGTCCTGCAACGCCGCGATCATCGGGTCGGTCAACTTGGCCGCGCTCATGTGCTCCCAGGTGAAGCGGCGGTCGGCTACCGCGGCGGCCACGAAATAGACCACGCTGTGTGCCGCGCCCACCAGATCGCGCGGATGCGCATGGCTGCCCCAATCGCGCATCTGTGCCGCCGAGATGGTGATTTGCTCGACTTCACGCGGATCGACATCGCCCTCGATGGCCGCATTGGCGGCCGCTTCCGCGATCGCGTGGAACGGGTGTCCACCGGGCATCAGCTTGATGGCCATGTCGGTCACGATGTCCCAGGAATCGCCCCATCCGGCTGTCACTTCTTCCACGGCCTGCCCACCCAGCGCCTGAAAAAAGCCGCGCGGCGCTTCCAGCGAATTCTCCTCGGAGGTAAAGCCGCGCGACGCCGCCAGCGCCGCGTGGGTGCCGAGCATGGCCGACAAACCCGCGTGATACTCGCGCGCGAAGCTGGTGTCGGCGGCGATCGCCAGCCCGCCGATGGAGGTGGCTGCCAAGGCGATGGCATGGGTCATCTGTTGCGCCGACAGGTTCATTAGGCTGCCCGCCGCCACCGCGGCGCCGAAAATGGTCGACACCGAACCGTGGAAGCCGCGCTGCATGCGCTTGGGCGTAAGCGCCTCGTCGATGCGACCGGCAACCTCGTAGCCCAATACCATCGCGCACAGAACGTCATGACCACCGCGTCCCAGTTTTTGTGCCATCGCAATCGAGGTGGTGGATGCGATGCTGCCGATGTGGGCGATGCTGCGCATGTCACTGTCGTCGGAAGCCGCGGCATCGCTGGCCACCGCGTTGACGCGTGCCGCACTCGCGGCCGGCAGTTTGCCGCCGTCAAACCAGATGGCGGCCTGGCCGGCACCACCGTTTTCCCGCTCGATGGCACGAATCGCCCGCGTCGATTCGAGATTGAATCCCATCGCAGCACTCGCAATCGTGCTTGCAATGCTCATTTTGGCGCGTTCAAGCGCCAACGCGGGCAGGTCCGCATGCGGCGTGCTTGTCACAAGAAAGGCCAGTTCAGACGCGATACTCATTGGTGTCAACCTTTGTGATTCCAGGGACGGAATAAATTTCTGCACAGCATAATCGGGATCACGCCTTTCGCACAGCCATTTTGGCGCTCGATGCGACCCCACAATAGCCTGCACCCGCGTCGGTACGGATGGTGCGGGCCGCAGGGCGCGCGCATCGGCGTCTGGGCGACAATGCGTAGTCCGGCACCAGCAATGACGCAGCAAAATTTCCCGCCCGTGAACGCTCATTACCGCCTGTTTCTCAGCATCACCCTGCCGTTGTCGGCAGTGAATCTGCTCAACCAGGCCTCGCGCACCGTGATGGCGATCATCGGCCCCCTGATGGCGGCCGAGTTTTCATGGTCAGCCAGCGAACTCGGTCTGCTGGCCGCTTGCATGTATGCCGCCTATGCCGTGGCTCAGTTGCCGGTCGGTGTCGCGCTCGACATGTTCGGCCCGCGCCGCATCCAGGCCGCTTTCGCCCTCCTGGCCGCTGCCGGCTTTGCGATCTTCGCGCTTTCGCACTCATTGGCCGGGTTCGCCATGGGGCGCATCATCCTCGGGATCGGCGTGTCGGCGGCGCTGATGGCGATCCTCAAGGCCAACAGCCAGTGGTTCGCACCGGCGCAGGTGGCGCACATGACCGGGCTTGCGATGGTGGCAGGATCGCTTGGCAGTGTGCTGACCACCACACCGGTCCAGGCCATCCTGCCCGCCCTGGGCTGGCGTGGCGTGTTCTGGCTGATGTGCGGCGCTGCAATCGCCTCCGCACTCTGGATCGCCATCTCGGTACGCGACAAGCCGCCATCCGCTGCGCGCGGCAGCCTGAAGGCGGAGAGCGCGGTCGTGGCCGCGATCTTGCGTGCCCCGCAGTTCTGGCGCTACGCGCCCGCCGCCGCCATGCTGTCGATACTCAACTTCACGTATCTGGGCCTGTGGATCGGCCCCTGGCTGCGCGATGTAGCCGGCTACGACGCCCCGGCACGCGCCAACATACTGTTGTTGTATACGCTGGCAATGATGTTGGGTGGCCTAGTCGTTGGCTGGGCCGCCAGCCGTGCACAGGCGCGCGGCTGGCCATCAATCCTGGTGCCTGCGTTGTGCACCGGCGGCCTTCTCATCGCGCAACTCGGGCTGATGCTGCAACCCGGCAGCGTGACGGCGGTCACCGCGCTGTGGCTGCTGTTCGCCTTTTGCGGCACCGGCGGGCCGGCGGGATACATCGCGGTGGGCCAGATGTACCCGATCGAGCAGACCGCCCGCGTGGCCACCGCCGTCAACACGCTGACCCTGGCCGGCGCCTTCCTGCTGCAATGGGCGATCGGCGCGATCCTTGATCTGTGGCCACGCAACGCAAGCGGCGGCTGGGATGCGAAAGGCTACACCGCCGCGCTGGCGTTGTCGGTGGTCGTGCAGTTACTGGTGGCGGCACGCGCGACGGGGTTTGGCAGATCCCTGCGCCGGACCGCCTGAGGCCAGCGACGGGCGGGCGCCAGCCGGCGGCAGGCCGCAAATGGCCGGCACGCCCCTGCCGCAGCGGAAATCTGTTGCATCATCGTCAGTTTGGCCGAATCGGTAAAAACCACATGTCCTCATACAACGCCCCCATTCACGCCGGTTTCAACGCACGCCGGCGCGCCCTCGGCCAATTGGTCGCCAGCGGCGCCACCACCGCGGCACTGGGCGCGACCGACGCCCTGAGCGCCAAACTGATCGAGGCGGCCGGCTTTCCGTGCGTCTACATCGGCAGCTATGCCACCGCCGCCAGCCGCCTGGGCTTGCCGGACACCGGCCTGTTGACGCTTCAAGACATGGTTGCCCAGGCCAGGAGCATCGTCGATGCGGTCGCCATTCCGGTGATCGCGGACGCCGAAGGCGGCTTCAACGACGCCGCCAACCTGTGGCGCACGGTGCGCGAGTTCGAGCGCGCCGGCGTGGCGGCGATCCACATCGAAGATCACGCCTATGGCAAGCATGCGGAAGTGCCGCAGCGCCTGCATCCGGTCGACACCGTGGTCAGCCGCATCCGCGCCGCGGTCGACGCGCGCGAAGACCCGGATTTCATGATCGTCGCGCGCAGCGACGCCTATTGGGTGACGCAGGATTTGGAAGATGCTGTCACGCGCCTGAACGCCTATGCAGAAGCCGGTGCCGACATGCTGTTTCCGACCATGTTGCCGCCACCGCTGCTCAGGCAGGTGCGGGCGCGCCTGACGCGGCCTGTGATGGTGGTCGACTCACCGGGCTACACACTGGCCGACGAGACCGCGGCCGGGGCTTCGCTGGTGTTGTATTTCGGCTTCTCTCTCCTGACCCAGTACCAGGCGCTGCGCCACTCGCTCGAAATGTTCCGGCAGACCGGCGATGCCGGCGCAGTGCCGGGCTTGCGTGACAATGTCGCAAGTTTCGAGGACTTCATCGGCTACGCGGCGTTCACCGCGCGCACGCGCAAGTATGGTGCCGGGTGAGGACGCACTGAACAAGTCCGTAGGTTGAGAAGGTCGCCACCGCGAGATCCTGAATCGATGCGACTCCTTGTTCGAGAATCCTTATTACAGGGACTTGTTCGGCGTTTTCCCAAGTTTCCAGAGGCGCCAGTCGCACACGTCCGGCCCATGCCGATCAATCGCAGGCGACCCCGGCCAGCAAACCGCAAGGCCACCCCATTTTGCACACGGCAACAGCAATGCCCATGAACGCCGCCACAATGGCGCACCACCCCGCGTGAAAACCCCCTATCAGTGGTTTCTGGTGGTCACCCTGCCGCTGGCGGTGTTCAGTGCGATCAGCCAGGCGTCGCGCACGGTGATGGCGATCATCGGCCCCCTGCTGGCCACCGAGTTCTCGCTCTCGGCAAGCCAGTTGGGTTTGCTCGGCGCCTGCATGTTCGCCGCCTACGGCGCAGCGCAGTTGCCGGTGGGCATCGCGCTCGACATGTTCGGCCCGCGTCGCGTCCAGGCCGCGTTCAGCCTGGTTTCCGCCGCCGGCTTCGCACTGTTCGCGTTGTCGAACGGCTTGGCAGGCTTCGCGATCGCGCGGGCCATCATCGGCATCGGCATTGCGGCTGCGCTGATGGCCATCATCAAGGTGAATACACACTGGTTCACCGCCACACAGGTCACCACCATGACCGGGCTGGCCATGATGGTGGGGTCGCTCGGCAGCGTGCTGACCACCGCGCCGGTGCAGGCGGTACTG
>JBEIFV010000303.1:0-4740 GCA_040382235.1 Burkholderiales bacterium | reverse complement strand
GGATTGCGGCGTGGTGGTCAACCCGATGCTGGCTGAAGGGCAGATCATCGGCGGCACGGTACAAGGCATCGGCGGCGCGCTGCTTGAAGGCATGCAGTACGATGCCGAAGGCCAGTTGCTGACCGGCTCGCTGATGGACTACCTGTTGCCCACCGCCAGTGACGTGCCGCACATCACGCTGATCCACCAGGAAACCCGCTCACCGCTCAATCCCTTGGGCGTCAAGGGCCTGGGCGAGGGCGGCGCGATCGCACCACCGGTGGCGATCGCCAACGCGGTGTGCGACGCGCTGGCGCCGTTTGGCATCGAGTTCAACACCACGCCCATCGGCCCGCAGCAGATCGTGAGTGCGGTGCGCGCGGCGCGCCTGCGACAAGCCGTGGCCGCCTGACCTGCGCTGGGGCCACAAGGGCTTGCCAGTCGCCCGGCCCGCACGAACGCAGCGCCGTATCGGTTCGCGGCTTCCGGGCTTGGAAAAACGCTGAACAAATCCCTGGAATGCGGACTATCGAACGAAGATCCGTATCGATTGAGCATGTTGCAAAAGGGATCTTCTTCACCTACGGACTTGTTCAGTGTTTCCTCAATCGAACTTGAGATTGCGCACTCTGACCAATTGCGCCCACTTCTGCAGTTCGCTGTTGATGGTGCCGGCCAGCAGTTCGGGCGTGCCGCCGACGGCTTCGGTACCGAGGGCGGCCAGGCGATCACGCACGTCCGGCAAGGCAATCGCACGATTGACTTCGCGATTCAGGGCTTCGACCACATGCGCCGGCAGGCGGGCCGGCCCCAGCAGTGCGAAGAAAGTACCGCCTTCTACCGGGTAGCCCTGCTCGACAAGCGTCGGCACCTCCGGCAGCAGTGAAAAGCGCTTGGCTGCCGCCACGCCCAGGAGCTTGAACTTGCCGGCGCGCACGTTCTGGTGCGCTGTGGCGTACACATCCATCGAAGACTGGATTTCCCCTGCCAGCAGGGCGGTGATCAGGGGCGCGCCGCCCTTGTACGGCACATGCACGATGTCCATGCCGGTGGCCTGTCGCAACAGTTCGTAGCTCAGGTGATTGGAACTGCCCAATCCGAAAGAGCCGTAATTGAGCTTGCCCGGATTGGCCCTGGCGTGGCCCAAGAATTCCGGCAGCGTGTTGGCCGGAACCGAAGGGTGGGTCAACAGCAGGAAGGGTGTGGTGGCGATCATCACGATCGGCGTGAAATCGCGCACCGGGTCGTAGGGCAGGTTTTTCTGGGTCGCGGAATTGGTGCCGAAGGTGCTGGCGGTGCCGAGCAGCAATGAATAGCCGTCCGGCGCCGAGGTTGCGATATTGGCCGTGCCGATCGCGCCGGCGGCGCCGGTGCGGGTATCGATCACGAATGGCTGCCCGAGCGCGGTGCCGACCCGGTCGAACACCGTGCGCAGCACCACGTCGCCCGATCCGCCAGCCGGAAAGGTATTGACGATGCGCACCGGGCGCTCGGGGTACTTCTGGGCGTTCGCGTTCGACGCAAGCGCGGCACCCACCAACATGAGAGTACCAAGCGCGATGCGCGCCGTTGCCGTTGCCGTGGCAGCAGCTCGAACAGCAGGGAACAGTGAGTGCAGTGGGTATGACATGGTGCTGGACTCCGTGATTTGGCCAGGCGGCGCGTGCCCTTGCTTCGCACGTCGCCCCTGTGCAGATGGACGGATTGTATTATCCGTCGGTGACCCCGCGGTCTGCGCACATGCCATTGCCTGCGCGGATTCCCGAGACGACATTGTGCGGAAAACCGGAGAAGACCATGAAATGCGAGCTTCACACACATTACTGGGAAGAGTTCGAGATCGGCACGCGCTACCCGACACTGACTCGACTGATCACGCTGGAAGACCACCTGCAGTTCTGCAAGCTGGTGGGCTATGAAGTACCGCTGTTCCTGGACGAGGACTACGCGAAAACCACAGCCTACGGCGGGCGCATCTGCCCCAGCCATCTGATCATGTCGTTCTCGACCGCCATGACCGGCCACCTGTTCTCCAATTCGGTGCTTGGCCTTCTGGCAATCGAGCGCGCGCGCTTCGTGGCTCCCGTGCGCCCCGGAGACACCATTCGCACCGAAGTGGAGGTGATGGACAAAAAGCACACGACCGCGCCTGGGCGCGGCATTGTCACTTTCCGTGACCATGTATTCAACCAGCGCGACGAACTGGTGTTTCAGAACGACAAGATCGCCCTGATCAAGCGGCGACCGCAGCAGGCGGCTGCCACACAATGAAAAGCGCGAACACGGATTTAGCTTGATCGAGGGGCGGGCGCTCGACGCGGCGCCGACGGGCCAGTGGATTTCACTCTCAACAAGAACCCAGGGCAGCGTGCAGAGCCAAGGCAATGCATGCCCCACTGATGGCACAGCGAGGCGCGGCAGGATGCGGGGGATATACTGCCTGCGTCCAAACGAGGCCCCAAGAAGATGCCGAACCATTTATGCTTGTTGCTTGCCGCGTTGCTGTGGTCATTGGTCACCACCGCGTCCGCGCAGTTTCCTGCCAAGCCAGTCAGGGTGATCGTGCCTTTCACGGCCGGCAGCGCGATCGACGTCAACGCACGCTTGATCGGCCAGAAGCTCTCCGAGATGTGGGGCCAGCAGGTCATCGCCGACAACCGGCCCGGCGCCAACAGCATCATCGGCATGGAAGCCGCGGCTAAAGCGCTGCCTGACGGCTACACGCTGGTGCTGGGAAACGATGCTGCGCTGGCAATGAATCCGGCGCTGCAGCCCAAGCTCCCGTACGACCCGGGCCGTGACTTCGAGCCGATCACGCTGATCGGCTCGAATTCGCTCCTGTTGGTGGTGCCCGCCGCCAGCCCGGTCAAGAATGTCAGAGAGTTGCTGGCACTGGCGCGCGAACGCAAGGGCGAGCTCAACTACGCCTCCGGCGGCAACGGCAGCGCGCAGCACATTCCGATGGAAATCCTGATGTCGATGACCGGCGTGCGCTTAACCCACGTGCCCTACAAAGGCGTCGGCCCGGCCTTGACCGACGTGGTCGGCGGGCAGGTGCCGGTGATGTTCGCCGGCACACCGGGCGCCTTGCCGCATGTGCGCTCAGGCCGGCTGCGCGCACTCGCCATCGCCAGCGCGACCCGTTCACCGGCGGCGCCCGAAGTCCCCACCGTCGAGGAAGCGGGCGTGGCTGGCTATTACTACACCGCCTGGGTCGGCTACCTTGCCGCCGCAGGTACCCCGCGCGATATCGTCAGCCGCCTGAACGCTGACATCATCAAGGCGATCAACGCGCCCGAGGTGCGCGAGAAGCTGGCCGCGGTCGGCTTCGAGACGCAGACCGGCACGCCGGAAGAGTTCACGCAGCTCATCGCGCGCGAGCGCGTGCGCATGGCGAAGCTGGTGCGCGACGCCGGCATCAAGGCCGATCAATAGGCGCCGCTGCGATGCGCATTGTCATCCCCGACGATTACCAGGATTGCCTGCATACGCTCGAGTGCTATGCGGCGCTCGGCGGCCACGAGGTGCTGCGCTACCGCGAACCGGCGCGCGACATGGCGCATTTCGTGGAGATGCTGCAGGGCGCCGACGCGGTTGTCGCGGTGCGCGAGCGCAGCAACTTTTCGCGAGCCTTGCTTGAGCAACTGCCGGCACTCAAGTTGATCAGCCAGGTAGGGCGCAGCGCGCAGACCATCGACCTTGAAGCCTGCAACGCGTTGGGCATCACGGTATGCGCCGGCACGCAGGCGTCACCGATCGCGCCAGCGGAGCTGACCTGGGCATTGATTCTGGCGACGCGCCGCAATGTGCTGCTGGAGGCCACGCGCATGCGGCAGGGCGAATGGCCCATGACCCTCTCGCACCGGCTGGCCGGCAGCACCCTGGGAATTTACGGGCTCGGCATGATCGGGCAACTCGTCGCCCGTGCCGGGCCGGCATTCGGCATGCGGGTGCTGGTGTGGGGACGGGACGGGTCGCGCGCAGCAGCCGAGCGCCTGGGCTTCGAGTTTGCCCAGTCGCGCGAGCGGTTTTTCGCGGAGTCGGATGTGATGTCGCTGCATGTGCGCCTGACCGCACATACCCGCGGCATGGTTACAGCGGCAGACCTCGCGCACATGAAACCCAGTGCTC
Organism: Burkholderiales bacterium; assembly: GCA_040382235.1. Taxonomy (GTDB): domain Bacteria; phylum Pseudomonadota; class Gammaproteobacteria; order Burkholderiales; family JAEUOS01; genus JAEUOS01. The sequence continues at coordinate 630 of JBEIFV010000303.1, read as the reverse complement.
TGCTGGTCAACACCTCGCGCGCGGGGCTGATCGAGCCTGGCGCGCTGGAGGAGGGGCTGCGTGCAGGCCGGCCCGGCTTCGCTGCGGTGGACGTCTACGAGCATGAACCGGTCCTGGGCGGCGACCATCCGCTGCTCGCCATGCACAACGTGGTGTGCATGCCGCATCTGGCCTGGGCCGATCGCGAGACCTTTGAGCTGTATTTCGGCGAGGCGTTTCGGAACGTCGCGGACTTTTTTGAGGGGCGACAGGTCAAGGTCATCAATCAGCCGCGCTGACACCGCGCGCGCAGGTTTGCTCGTAGTCCGCCTGCTCCAAGCGCTCGGTGGGAGCGCCATACTGGCCGCGAAGGCTGCGAGCAGCACGATACCGATCGTCGGCGTCGATCTCGGGACCACCAACACCGCCCTCGCGTGGGTCGAGCCCCGCGCCGACGGCGACGACGCGCCGATCGCGCCGCAGCTCTTCGACGTCCCGCAGCTGATCAGGCCGGGCGACGTGCAGAGCCGGAAGCTGCTCCCGTCGTTCCTCTACCTCGCCTCCGGGGGCGAGCTGCCCGAGGGCGCCCTCGACCTGCCGTGGGCGGCGGGGCGCGACTTCATGGTCGGCGAGGCGGCGCGCGAGCGCGGG
>JBEIFV010000302.1:0-4753 GCA_040382235.1 Burkholderiales bacterium | reverse complement strand
TGGCGCGCGGGGTGGTGGCGCGCGCGGTGGCGATGGGCCTGCCGTGCACTTGCCTGACCGGCGGGCGGCGGTGAGCGCAGCGCCGGGCTTGCCGCCATCAACCCCGGCCGGGGTCGGGGCCGGCATCCTCATGATGCTGGGTTGTGCTTTCAGCTTCGCCGGCCTCGATGTGCTGGCCAAACACCTGAGCAGCGAAGTGCACACGCTGCAACTGGTCTGGTTCAGGTACTTCTTTCACGTCGCATTGATGCTTCTGGTGTTTGGCCCGGCGATGGGCGCGCGCCTGTGGCGTACCGACAATCCTCGTTGGCAGATCGGGCGCGGTGCGATCCTGATTGTTTGTACCTGCCTGTCGTTCGCCGGTTTGTCCCTGATGCCGCTGGCCGAATTCACCGCGATTGCCTTTGTGACACCTCTGATCGTGACCCTGCTGGCCAGGAGCTTCCTGGGTGAAAAGGTATCGCCTGCACGCTGGGCTGCGGTGATCGCCGGTTTTTGCGGAGTGCTGATCATCATCCGCCCGGGGGGCGGCTTGTTCGGCTGGGCGGCGCTGATTCCGCTGTGCCTTTCACTGGTCTACGCGGTATTCCAGATTCTGACGCGCAAATACGCCGGTGCCGACGATCCGGTGACGACCCTTTTCTTCACCGGACTGGTGGGCGCGCTCATCGCCAGCGGCCCGGTGCTGTGGGTGTGGCAGGCACCGACCCTGCAGCAGTGGCCCTTGCTGGTTGCCTTGGGCCTGTTCGGCGCAGGCGGGCATTTGCTTCTGATTCTCGCCTTCCAGCGCGCGCCGGCTTCGAGCCTGGCACCGATTTCGTATACCCAACTGTTGTTCGCCACCGGCCTGGGAATCGTTGTCATGCAGCATGTTCCCGACGGCTGGTCGCTGGTGGGCATGGCCGTGATCGCGGCCGCCGGCCTGTATGCGGCATTGCTGCAAGGCATGCAAGGCATGGCCGGACGCAAGCGCGGCGGCGACGAAGCCGACGTTCCGCTCAGCGATTGATGCGCTTGGTGTCGCCTGCAAGCACGCCGCGCCTTGTGCTTTAATCCACGCATGCCATCCGTCTTCAAAAACATCGCGATCGTCGGCAAATACCAGAGCCAGGGCGTTGCCGAGCCTCTGGTGGCCATCGCGAACTATCTGAAATCCAGCGGCTATAACCCGATCGTCGAAAAGGATACGGCGGACAACATCGGCTTGTCCGGCTATCCCACCGCAGCCGTGGGCGAGATCGGGCGCCAGGTCGATCTGGCGGTGGTGGTGGGCGGTGACGGCACCATGCTGTCAGTGGCGCGCATTCTGGCGGCACATGATGTGCCGCTGGTGGGGGTCAACCAGGGACGCTTGGGCTTCATGACCGATATAGCCCTGCGCGATACCCAGAAGGCCCTGAAAGCCATCCTCGAAGGCGAGTACGACGCCGAAGAGCGTCACATTCTGCAAGGCAGCGTCACGCGCCACGGTCAGGTGCTGCTCGATACGCTGGCGCTCAACGATGTGGTGGTGAGCCGCGGCGCGATCGGCGGCATGGTCGAGCTGACCGTCACCATCGACGGCAAGTTCGTCTACAACCTGCGCGCCGACGGCCTGATCATCGCCACCCCGACCGGATCGACCGCCTATGCGCTGTCGGCCAACGGGCCGATCATGCACCCCAATCTTGCGGCCATCGTGCTGGTGCCGGTGGCGCCGCACGCCTTGTCAAACCGGCCGATCGCACTGTCGGACAACTGCGAGGTCGAGATGACCCTGACCCGCGGCCGCGATGCCGGCGCGCATTTCGACGGCCAGGCGCACATCACCCTGCAGGAGCGCGATTGCGTCACGATCCGCCGCTCGCAGCACACCATCCGCTTTCTGCACCCGCACGGCTACGACTACTTCCGCATGCTGCGCGAAAAGCTCCACTGGAGCTCGCTGCCGCCGGCGCAGTGATCCTTCTTCGGATGTCGATGTGCTGCGCTTCCTGAGCATTCGCGATTTCGTCATCGTCGAGGCGCTCGACCTTGAACTGGCGCCCGGATTCACGGTGCTGACCGGCGAGACCGGTGCCGGCAAATCGATCCTGATCGATGCCTTGAACCTGGTGCTGGGTGAGCGCGGCGAGGCCGGCGTGATTCGTGAAGGCGCGCGCCAGGCCGAGATCAGCGCGGATTTCGACGCCCCGCTAGCGCTAGCCGACAGGCTCGAACAGCATGAACTGGGCACCGACGAGGGTGCCTGCATCCTGCGCCGCGGGAGCGACGCCAACGGTCGCTCGCGCGCCTTCATCAATGGCCGCAGTGCGACCCTGGCGCAATTGCGCGAGGCCGGCGAATTTCTAGTCGACATTCATGGCCAGCATGCGCACCAGTCGCTCGGCCGCCCGGAGGCGCAACGCGTGCTGCTCGACAGTCATGCGGGCCTGGACGCCGAGGCCGCCACGGTGCGCGAAGCGCTTGCGCGCTATCGCAGGTTGAAGGACGCCCTGGCCACCGCCGAAGGCGACGCCCGCCGCCTTGAGGAAGAACGCGAAAGAGTCGCCTGGCAGGTCGAGGAACTGGATCGGCTGGCGCCCGGTGCGGGCGAGTGGGACGAAGTGCAGCGCGAGCACACGCGCTTAGCACATGCGGCCAGCCTGATCGAAGGTGTGGAGGCGGCGATCGACGCCTTGTCCGAGAGCGACGGCGCGGCGCTCGCCACGCTTTCGTCCGTGAGTGCCAGGCTCGAGGGTTTGGCCGACTATGATCCGGCCCTCAAAGCCATCAGCGACCAGCTCGAACCGGCACGCATCCAGGTGCAGGAGGCGGCGCGCGAACTGGCGCAGTACCTGCGCCGTGCCGAACTCGACCCGCAGCGCCTGGCGGAAACCGCCGCGCGGGTCGAAGCGCTGCATGGCGCGGGCCGCCGTTTTCGCGTGGCGCCGGGCGATCTGGCAGAGGAGCAGGCACGCCTTACGACGCGCCTGGAGGAATTGAAGCTGGCGGCTGATGTGGGAGCGCTGTCCGCGCAAATGCAGGCGGCACAGCTTGCCTATGCCGCGGCAGCGCGCAAGTTGTCCGCCGCGCGCGCCAAGGCCGCGGCGCTGCTGGCCCGCCAGGTGACCGAGGCCATGCAGGATCTGGCCTTGACCGGGGGCCGCTTCGAAATCGCCCTGGAGCCGCTCGAAGAGGGTGGCGCGAACGGGCTGGAGCGCATCGAATTCCGCGTCGCCGGGCACGCGGGCGTGTTGCCGCGCGCGCTCACGAAAGTCGCCTCCGGCGGCGAGCTGTCGCGCATCGCGCTGGCCATCCAGGTGATCGCCAGCCGCGCCGCGCGGGTACCGACGCTGATCTTCGACGAAGTCGATGCCGGCATCGGCGGCGCCGTCGCCGAGATCGTCGGTCGCCAGTTGAAGACCCTGGGCCGCGAGCGCCAGGTGCTGTGCGTGACCCATCTGGCGCAGGTGGCTTCCCAGGGCGACAGCCATTGGCAGGTGGCCAAGCAAAGCGCCGCCGGTCGTACCCTCTCGCGGGTCAGTCCGCTGGCGCGTGCCGAGCGGGTCGAAGAGATCGCACGCATGCTGGGGGGGGCTGCGATCACGGCCACCACACGCAAGGCGGCGCGCGAGATGCTGGCGGCGTGAGCCGACGAATTGTTGATAAAATAAAATCTTTGCCGCCTTAGCTCAGTTGGTAGAGCAACGCACTCGTAACGCGTAGGTCGCCAGTTCGATTCCGGCAGGCGGCACCAGTAAAGGTCGATCGGCCCACTCGCGCAAGCGGCGGGCCGATTGCGTTTTTGAAGGCTGCCCGCGGATTCGTCCCCGGTTGTGCACAACGCAGGGGCCCATGCAGGTATCGCAGCATCCTTTGTCGCCAGGTCGTGAGCGCGTGGTCCTGTGGTTGCTGGCCGCGCTGCAGTTCACGCACCTGCTCGATTTCATGATTCTCACGCCGCTGGCGCCGCAATTCATGCGCGAGTGGGGCATCACGGCCAGTCAGTTCGGCACCCTGGTGTCGGTGTATGCGCTGGCGGCTGCCGCTGCGGGCCTGGCGGCAAGTTTCGTGATCGACCGCTTCGACCGCAAGAAGGTGCTTTCGCTGGTCTATGCCTTGTTCGTGGTGGCAACACTGGCCTGCGCGCTGGCCCCCGGATTCTGGTCCCTGCTGGCGGCGCGCGCCCTGGCCGGTGCTTCCGGCGGCGTGGTCGGCTCGCTGGTGATGGCGATCGTGGGCGACCTGATCCCGGCCGAGCGCCGCGGTCGCGCCATGGCACTGGTGATGTCGGCATTTCCGCTGGTATCCGTGCTCGGGGTGCCGGTCAGCCTGCTGCTGGCCACGCGCATGGGCTGGCACGCACCCTTCTACACCCTGGGCGGTATCAGCCTGGCGCTCTGGTTTTGCATCGCCAGCGTGGTGCCGCGCATCGATGCCCATGTGCGCGCCTCGCAGGCCTCGCCCGTCGGGTGGGTCGGGCGCTTCACCGCGCTCTTCAGTTCCGCCACGCATCGCCGCGCGCTGGCCGCGGTGTTCCTGTTCACGCTGTCCGGGTTCGCGGTGTTTCCGTATCTGAGCGCCTATCAGGTCAAGAATGTCGGCATCAGCGAAGCGGACCTGACCTGGGTGTTCTTCTCAGGCGGTCTGGCCACCGTGTTCACTTCACGCCTGATCGGCTGGTCGGCCGACCGTTTCGGCAAGCGCCGCATATTCGTCATTCTCGCCTGTTGCTCGGTGGTGCCGATCCTGATCCTGACCCACATGTCGCGCGCGCCGCTGGCGGCCTTGC
>JBEIFV010000301.1:0-4806 GCA_040382235.1 Burkholderiales bacterium | reverse complement strand
CTGCGCGGCACGCCGCCTGAGGATTTGCCAATCGAGCGGCCGAGTGTCTTTGAACTCGCGGTCAATTTACGCACCGCAGCCGCCATCGGCGTGGAGATACCGCTATCGCTGCTCGCGCGCGCTGATCTGGTGATCGAATGAAACGCACCCTTTCCCTGGCCCAGCGCCTTGCCTTGGCCTTCCTTGGCTTGGTCGCCGCCGTGCTGGTGGTGAATGGCAGCATCTCCATGTGGTTTACCTATCGCGAGGCGACCGAGGCTGCCATCCGGGTCGAACAGGAAAAGGCCGATGCCGCAGCCGAGCGCGTCGGGCAATTCATCGCCGAATTGGAACAACAAATCGGCTGGACAACGCGCGCCGATTGGGCGCGCGTGCCGATCGAACAGCGCCGCTATGATTTCATCCGCCTGCGGCGCCAGGCCCCCGCCATCACCGAGGCGCTGTATGTGGACGGGCAGGGGCGCGAGCAGCTCCGCCTGTCGCGCCTTGAACCCGATGTGCTGGACAGCGGCACCGATCTTTCGGCCGATGCGCGGTTCCGTGGCACGCGTGAGGGGCGCGTCTGGTACGGTCCCGTTACCTTCCGCCGCGGCTCTGAGCCCTACATGGCGCTGGCCATGGCCCATGCCGGGCGCAACCCGGGTGCGACCATCGCGGAGGTAAATCTGAAGCTGATCTGGGAGGTCATCACCGGCATCCGCGTGGGCGGCAGCGGTTATGCCTTCGTTACCGACACGGCAGGGCGCCTGATCGCGCATCCCGACATGAGCCTGGTGCTGCGCGAGACCGACCTGTCAGCCCTGCCGCAGGTGGCGGACGCCATTGCTGGCCGTGACGAACGGGTGCAGACGGCGCGGACACTCAACGGTCAATCGGTGCTCTCGGCGCATGCGACGATCCCTCGGCTGGGCTGGATTGTCTTCGTCGAGCAACCAACCTCTGAGGCGCTCGCCCCGGTCTATGCCACCGCCTATCAGACGCTCGCGCTGCTCGGGCTTGGGGTTGTGCTGGCGCTGCTCGCCGGCGTGGTGCTGGCGCGGCGGCTGACGGGCCCGATCCGTGCGCTCCAGGCGGGGGCGGAGCGGCTGGGCCAGGGCGACCTGACGCAGCGCATCGAGGTCTCCGCCGGGGACGAGATCGGTACGCTGGCGCTGCGCTTCAACGAAATGGCCGGCCGCATCCAGGACGCCCAGGAAACGCTGGAGGCCAAGGTCGAGGAACGGACGGCCGACTTGAACGAATCGCTCGCACAGCAGACGGCGACGTCCGACGTGCTCAAGGCAATCAGCCGGTCAGCCTTCAATTTGCCGGCGGTGCTCGACACCTTGGCGCGATCTGCGGCGGAGCTCTGCGAGGCGGGGATCGCCACTATCCGCATCCGAGACGGCGAAGCCTATCCGTTGGCTGCCGCCGTCGGCCTTACGCCCGACCAGATGGAACAGATGCGGACCTATTCCCCAAAGGCCGGTACCGCCGCCGCCTTCGGCCGCGCCCTGCTGGAAGGCCGGACGACGCACGTTCCCAATCTTCTGGAAGACCCCGAAATACGTGCAGCCCGGCCCTTTGTGATCCATGGGCTCGGCGTGCGCTCGGTGCTGAGCATACCGCTTCTGCGCGATGGCGTCGCGATAGGCGCGCTCACCCTTATGCGAACTGCTCCATACGCCTTCACGCCCAAGCAGATCGAGCTCGCCGAGACGTTCACCGACCAGGCGGTGATCGCAATCGAGAACACGCGCTTGCTGGAGGAGGTGCAGGCGCGCACGAAAGACCTGCAGGCTTCGTTGGAAGATCTGCGTGCGGCGCAGGACCGGCTCGTGCAGACCGAGAAGCTCGCCTCGCTCGGTCAGCTCACCGCTGGTATCGCGCATGAGATCAAAAACCCGCTAAACTTCGTCAATAACTTCGCCGAGCTTTCGGTCGAACTGCTGGCCGAACTGCGCGCGGCGATGGAGCAGGCGGGATTAGACCCCGCGCTGCGCGCCGAGTTGGAGGAGCTTTGTGCCATGCTGAGCGATAACCTTGCCAAGGTGACGGCGCATGGCAAGCGCGCCGACAGCATTGTGCGCAACATGTTGGCGCATTCCCGCGAAGGTGGTGGCGAGCGCCGGCGCGTAGATGTGAACGCACTGCTGGAGGAAACGCTGGGGCTTGCCTGGCACGGCGCGCGCGCCGAACGCCCGGGCTTCAACGTGACGATCGAGAAGCGGCTGGATGCGAATGTGGGCGAGCTAGACCTTTTCCCGCAGGAGTTCGCCCGCGTGCTGCTCAACCTATTCGGCAATGCCTTCCATGCGGTGCAGCAGAAGCACATCCCGGGCTTCCAGCCGCATGTTCTGGTGGCCACGCACGCAACGCCAGCCAGCGTGGCCGTCACCATCCGCGACAATGGCACCGGCATCCCCGAAGCCGTCCGCAGCCACATTTTCGAACCCTTCTTCACCACCAAGCCGCCGGGCCAGGGCACCGGGCTCGGCTTATCTCTCTCCCACGACATCGTGGTGCAGCAGCATGGCGGGCAGATCGCGGTGGCGACCGAACCCGGCGCCTGGACCGAATTCACCATCACGCTGCCGCGCCGCCCGCAGCCACAGGAGCGCGCGGCATGAACGTGCTTGTTCTCGTGGTGGATGACGAACCGGACATCGAAGCGCTGTTCCGCCAGCAATTCCGCCGTGACCTGCGCGCGGCCCGCTTCGCGATGGATTTTGCAACCTCCGGCCCGCAAGCGCTTGGCCTTATTGCGGCCAGTGCGGGGCGCGAGATCATCCTACTGCTGTCGGATGTGAACATGCCTGGCATGAGCGGCTTTGATCTGCTGACCCGTGCCCGCGCGCTGTATCCCGGCCTGCCCGTTGTGATGATCACCGCCTATGATGACGAAGCGACGCGCCTGCGCGCCACGACGAGCGGCGCCGAGGGCCTCATCGCCAAGCCGATCGACTTTGCCCTGCTGCGCGCCGAGATCGAGCGCCGGCTGGCCGAACGGGGCGCCCCGCCATGACCCTCATTCTGGTGGTGGATGACGAGCCGGATCTGGAGGCGCTGATCCTCCAGAAATTCCGTCGCGAGACGCGCGACGGCCGCTTCGCCTTCCACTTCGCGCGCGACGGGGTGGAGGCGCTGGAACGCCTGGCCGTGGCGCCGGATACCGCGCTGGTTTTGGCCGACATCAACATGCCGCGCATGGATGGGCTGACGATGCTCGCGCGCTTGCAGGAGATGCCAGACCCGCCAGCCACGGTCATCGTCTCCGCCTATGGGGATATGGCGAACATCCGCACTGCGATGAACCGCGGCGCCTTCGACTTCCTGACCAAGCCGATTGACCTTGCCGACCTGGAAGCGACGATGACCAGGACGCTGCGCCACGTCGAGCAACGTCGGGCGGCGGAGGCCCGACGGCATCTGGCCGAGCGCGCGCATGCGGCGCTCGCCCGTTACTTCTCACCCAATCTCGCGCGGCAGCTTGCCGATGATGCACGCGCGCTCGACCTCGGCGGACAACGGCGGGAGGTGAGCGCGGTGTTCACCGACATCGCCGGCTTCACTGCCTTGGTCGAAACACTGGAAGCCGCGTCGCTCGCGGCGCTGCTCAACGCCTATTTCACCGGCATGACCGATATCGTCTTCGCCCATGGCGGGACGGTGGCAAAGGTGATGGGCGATGCCATGCTGCTGCTGTTCGGCGCACCGGACGACCAGCCGGACCACGCGGCGCGTGCGGTCGCTTGCGCGCTGGCGCTGGATGCCTTCGCGGAGGCCTTTCGGGCCGGGCATACAGCCCGGGGTAGCGCGCTTGGCGTCACCCGGATCAGTGTTCACAGCGGCCCCGCGCTGGTCGGTGATTTCGGCGGCGGCCGGCATTTCGACTACACGGCCTATGGCGAGACCATCAATATCGCGGCCCGGTTGGAGGCAGCGAACAAGGTGCTGGGCACGCGGCTTCTGGTCTCCGCAGCGACAGCCGAACGCAGTGGCGGCTTTCTGGGGCGTCCCGTCGGTGACCTGCTGCTGCGCGGCTGCGCCCAGCCGGTTGCGGCCTTCGAGCCGTTGACCGCGGATCGGGTTGCCTCACCGCCCGCGGGTGCTGCTGGGCGGCTGGTGGATCTGCGGTGAGCGCCTGGAGCGAGGCGCGCGCGGGGCTGCATGCGGGGATCATTGCGGCGTTACAGACGTTGACGCATGGGCTCATCGCCTTCGCTTCCCTCGGTGCGGCGGGCGTCGCCTTTGGCATGTCGGCAGGGCTCGTGGCCTCCGCACTGGCGGGCCTTGCCATGGCAATCTTCGGAGCAAGCCGCCCGCTGATCGGCAGCACCTCGGTCGGGCCGGCGCTGCTGACGGCGGGGATGCTCGCCGCTGCCCAACCTATAGGCCTTGGCCACGCCATCCTGCTCGCGATGCTGTTGGCCAGTTCTGCGGGCCTTTTGATGCTCGCGCTGGCGGCGACGGGGTGGGCGCGCCTCACGGCGCTGGTTCCAAGCCCGGTCACCCAAGGGCTCGGCAACGCCATCGCGCTGCTGGTGGTCGTGAGCCAACTACCCCTGCTGCTCGGCGCCGGGCCGGGTGCCGCAGTTCCTTGGCAAGCGCCGCTGCCTGGCGCGCTGATGGTGGCCGCGCTGGCGCTCCTGTTGATGCTGCGGCCCTTGCCCGGGCTACCGGCACCGTTGCTGGCGCTGGGTGCGGCGACCGTCCTGCATTTACTTCTGTCGAAGTTTGGCGTCGCAACCGGTCCGGTCGTCGGCGTGATGCCAGACCTGGAGACGCTGGCCGCGGGTTTCAACGAGGCCCGCGCTGCGGCAGGAG
>JBEIFV010000300.1:0-4841 GCA_040382235.1 Burkholderiales bacterium | reverse complement strand
GGACGGCAAGATCGTCGCCGGCGTTGGCCTCTTCAAATTCCAGGCCGGCGCCTTTCCGGGCTCGCCGGTGATGAATGCCTGCATGTGCGCCTTCGCGCCCTATGACATCGCCAACGTCAACACCATTGGCTATGACGTGGTGTCGAACCGGCCGAAGTCGGCCGCCTACCGCGCGCCCGGCTCGCCGATTTCCGCCTTCGCGGTGGAAAGCGTGCTCGACATCCTGGCCGCCAAGATCGGCATGGACCCGCTGCAGTTGCGCCTGAAGAACGCCGCGCGGGCGGGCACGCCTACCGCCTACGGTCCCAAGCATGCGCATGACGGCTATGCCGAAACCGTCCAGGCCCTGCAACTGCACCCCGCCTACAAGGCGCCCTTGGGCAAGAACCAGGGGCGCGGCGTGGCTTCCGGCTTCTGGTTCAACGGCGGCGGTGAATCGGCCGCCACCGTGCATGTGAATGAAGACGGCACGGTGGTGATCGCCACCGGCAGCATGGATATCGGTGGCTCGCGTGCCTCGATGGCGATGATGGCCGCCGAGACGCTCGGCGTACCCTACGAGAAGGTACGTTCGATCGTCGCCGATACCGGCTCGATCGGCTACAACCATGTCACCGGCGGCTCGCGCGTGACCTTCGCCACCGGCATGGCGGTGGTCGATGCCTGCAACAAGGTGATCGACGACCTGTGCGGCCGCGCCGCGCTGATCTGGGATGTGGATGTGGCAGGCGTGGTTTGGGAAGACGGCTGCGCGCGCCCGGCGAGCGCCGCAGTGGGCGATTTCAAGCCGCTGTCGCTGGCGGCGATCGCCGCCAAGCGTGGCGTCACCGGCGGGCCGATCGTGGCCGAAGCGGCGGTCAACGCCGGCGGCATGGCGCCCGGTTTCGCCACCCAGTTTTGCGATGTGGAAGTCGATCCGGAAACCGGGGCGGTGAAGATCCTGCGTTTCGTCGCCGCACAAGACGTGGGCCGGGCGATCCATCCGAGCTATGTCGAGGGGCAGATCCAGGGTGGCGTGGTGCAGGGCATCGGCTGGGCCCTGAACGAGGAATACATCTACAACGCCGCCGGGCGGCTGGCCAATGCCGGCTTCCTCGACTACCGCATCCCGGTAGCCTCAGACCTGCCCAACATCGACGTGGTGCTGGTCGAGGTGCCCAATCCGAACCATCCGTTCGGCGTCAAGGGCGTGGGCGAGGTCAACATCGTGCCGGTGATGGCGGCGATCGCCAACGCGATCCAGCAGGCCACCGGGCGGCGCCTGACCGAACTGCCGATGTCGCCGCCCAAGGTGCTGGCGGCGATCGACGCGGGGGCCTGAGCATGGCGCCCGTGGCGCCGGCGCGGGTGGTGCTCACCACCGGGTTCAGCCAGCGCTATACCGGGGGCGTGAAGGAGTTCGCGATCGAGGCTATCAACCTGCGCGGGATTCTCAAGGCCATGGAAGCACGCTTTCCCGGCCTCGGTGAAATCCTCGAAGAAGAGACCTCGATCGCCATCGACGGCGAGATCCACGAGTTGCTCTACAGCCAGCCGATCCGGCCGGGCTGCGAGGTGTTTTTCATTCCGCGCATTGAGGGTGGCTGACCGTAGGCGCCGCCTGATCGCGGCGTCCACGCACCGCGCGTGTAGGCGCTATGCCGGCAATTGCGCGATGTTGCGCGGGTCGGCCTTCTGCTGCCCGCGCTCCACCTTGAGCACCAGTTCGGTGAGCGCCTGATTAAGCGGCGCCTGCATGCCGATCGACCTGGCGGTTTGCACCACGTAGCCGTTCATGAACTCGATTTCGGTGCGCCGGCCTTTCGCCATGTCCTGGCCCATCGAGGCGACCTGGGTATCGGAGCGCTTTTTCGACTGCGCGAGCAGCGTTTCCTCCAGCGCCGCCAGCACCGCGGCATCGCCTGCGGCGGCACGCACGAAGCGCTCGGGATCGAGGCCGACCACCGGTTCGAGGGCGAAGCCGGCGGCCTGGCCGATGCGGATCGCCTCGCCCGCCAGGCGGATCAGGATGCGGCGATGCGCTTCGGAGCGCATCACATCGTTGCCCAGCATGCCGGTTGCGGCCGACATGCCGTTTTCCATGCAATTGGCGGCCAGCTTGGACCAGCGTTCGCCCCACAGGTTGGCGCTAGCCTTGGCACTGTCGGCGCTCTCCAGCACCTGCGCGATGGCTTGCGCGCGCGCGGTAATCCGCCCATGCGCCTCGCCGACACGAAACACCGTGTAGTCGGGTCCGCCCTTGGCGACACCACGGTGCACGTGGCCAGGTTCGAACAGCTCGACCATGATCTTGCTGGCGATGCAGCCGAGCGTGCGGCCCCAGCCGACTACGCCGGCTAAGCGCTCGTCGTTCATGCAGTTCTGCAGCGATACCGCGTAGCCATCGGCCGCAAGGTAAGGGCGGATCAGCATCGCCGCCCACTCCGTGTCATACGATTTCGGGCAGATGAAGGCGATGTCGAAGGGTTCCTCGCGCATCAACTGCGGCACGTCGCATACATGCAGCGCGCGCACCGGCGTGGTGAAGGCTTCGCCGGGCGTGGTGCCGGTGATCGACAGCCCATGGGCGCGCATGTGTTCCACATGGGCGGGCCAGCCGTCGATCAATACAGGCTCGAGTCCGGCGCGCGCCATGTGCGCTCCGACATAGGCGCCCACAGCGCCTGCCGAGACTATCGCAATGCGTTGTTTCTTCATGTCTGAAACCTTCCTCCGGTGGATGGTTGCGGTCGCTTCGCGCGTCAATCCGCTTGAATATTCGCCGAGCGAATCAGTTCGCTCATGCGCCTGACCTCGGACTCTATATGCTTTTGCCCGGCGTCCGCCGGTAGCGCCACCGGGGTGAGCGCCAGATCGATCAGGCGCCGCACCACCTCGGGCGAGCGCAGGGCTTTCTCGGTGGTATCGCTCATCGCGGCCAGGATTTCGCGCGGAACCCCGCTTGCGGTCACGATGCCGGTCCAGTTGGAAAACTGAAACGCGGGCAGCCCGGCCTCGGCCGTGGTCGGCACCTCCGGCAACTGCGGGTGACGCGCGTCGGACGGCACCGCGATCGGCCGCAAGCGGCCGGCCTTGACGTGCATGATCGATTCACCCAGGTTGGACACGGCGAAGTCGGTACGCCCGGCGATCAGATCGATCATCGACGGCGCACCGCCCTTGTAGGGCACATGGACCGCCTCGAACTTGCCGATCTGCTTGAACAATTCCAGGCCGATGTGCGGCGGCGAACCGGTGCCGCTGGAAGGGGCGCTGTGGGTCTTGCTGCGCAACAGGGTCAGCAACTCGCTTAGGGTCTTGACCGGCAGGCTCGGGTGCGTCACCACCAGCATCGCCGAGGTGGAGCCGATCGCCACCGCGGTGAGGTCGCGCGTCAGGTTGTAGGGGGCCTTGGGAAACAGTGACGCATTGATGCCGTGGGTCAGCGTGATCACGCCAATGGTGTAGCCATCCGCCGGTGCCTTGGCCACCATGTCCATGCCGATCAGGGCATTGCCGCCGGCACGGTTGTCGATGATCACCGGCTGGCCCCAGAGTTCACTCAACTTCGGCGCGACCGCGCGCGCAAAGACGTCCGCGCCGCCGCCCGGCGGGAACGGCACGACAAAACGGACCGGGCGGTTTGGATACGCTTGCGCCGCCGCCGGCAGCGCTGCTGCAAGCAGCAGTGCGGCTACGACAAACCTTGCCGTCACGCGAAGTATTTGCATGTTGCCTCCAAAAATACGACGATTGCAGTTGCGCTCATCCGATCGCCTCAAGGTCGAACGGAACACCGGTTTTCTGCCCGAGCGCGCGCAGTTCACGCTCGATCTCCGGCGCGAGAGTGAGGCCTTGCGCACGGCCCTGGCGTTCGAGTTGCGCGCCACGCGTGCCCGGTATCCGTCCACCGGCATGCTCGTATACACCGGTCCATTTCGACATGTAGGCGTCGAAGATGTCGCGTCCGGAAAAGCCGTCCGGATCCATGTACCAGAAGAATGCACTTTGGCGGCCCACCGCGCCGCCTGCCGGAATGCGGGTGACGAAGTTCGCAAGTGACTCGGCCGTCGCCGTGAATGCACCGGCCAGGCATTCCACCATCATCGCGATGCCGATGCCCTTGTGCCCGCCCATCGGCATGAGCATGCCGTGCACCGCCTCGTTCGAATCGGTGGTCGGTACGCCGTGGCGGTCGACAGCCCAGCCGGCGGGGATCGGCTTGCCTTCGCGCGCCGCCAGCAATACATGGCCACGTGCCGCCACGCTGCAGGCGATGTCGAACACAATCGGTTCGCGCCCGCGCAGCGGGCAACCAAATGCGATGGGATTGTGCCCCACGCCAGGTTCGGTGAAGCCCTCCATCGCCAGCAGTGGCGGCGTGCGCTGGCCGAGAATGCAGAAGGCGCCGGCTTCGGCGGCGGCCAGCGCGTGAATGCCGAGCGCCCCGAGATGCCCGCATTCGCGCACCGCGACGAACACCTGCGGGCGCTTCGCAAGCTCCGCCAGTGCGGCCTCCTGCAGGATCGGCGCCACGTCGTGGCCAAGCGCGCCATCGGAATCAACGATGATGACGCCGTCGCGCACCTCGATGCGTATGTCTGGCCGCGGATTGAAGTCGCCGGCGGCATAGCGCTCGACATACGAGGCCACGCGCGTCATGCCGTGGGTGCGATAGCCGCGCAAATCGGTGCGCACCATGATCTGCGCGATGCGCTGCGCGGCATCCGCGGGTACTCCGGAGGCAGCGAAGGTGCGCGCGGTCCAGTCGCTCAAGTGCTGCGGGGCATAACGCCTGCTGCCGGCGTCAGCGGTCTTCATCCCGGCCTCCCGATGCGCCCGGATTCCATGTTGCCATCGCG
>JBEIFV010000299.1:0-4842 GCA_040382235.1 Burkholderiales bacterium | reverse complement strand
TTGCAGGCCAAGCTGCTGCGCGTGCTGGAAAATGGCGAATACAACCGAGTCGGCGAAACCCAGCCACGCAAATCGCTGGCACGTATCGTTGCAGCGACCAACCGCGACCTGCGCCGCGAAGCCAAGGCCGGCGGCTTTCGCCCCGACCTCTACCATCGGCTTTCCGTATTCAGCGTTCGCGTACCGGCGCTGCGTGACATGGGCGAAGACAAACTCCTGTTGCTTGAACATTTTCGCGCGCTGTACGCCCCGGTCGCCGGGGCCGCCGAATTCCGCCTTGACCAGCAGGCCCGCCGCCTGTGGCTGGAGTATCCATTTCCCGGCAATGTGCGCGAACTGCGCAACATCGTCATTCGACTGGTGACCAAGTACCCTGGCGCCACGGTGGGTATCGAGGCGCTGGAACAGGAGCTCGACTCCGGCGTTACCCTGGGCCCGGCTGCCGAACAGGCCCCGGGTGCCCTCGATGCACACGCACTCGAAGAACTAGGCCGGCCGGGCAGCTTCAGTCTCGACGCCCGCCTGGCAGCCTGGGAAAGAGCCTACGTGGCCGCCGCCATGAAGCTGGCCAATGGCAACGTCAGCCAGGCGGCGCGCCTGCTGGGCATGAATCGAACCACCCTGTATTCGCGCATGGCTGCGCTGGAACGCGAGAGCTAAAGACGTGTACCTCAACCATTTCGGTCTGACCGAAGCCCCCTATCGCATCACCCCGCACACCGACTTTTTCTTCGAAGGCGCCAATCGCGGCGCCACGCTCGAAGCACTGCTCTATGCGATCACGCACGACGAAGGCATCGTCAAGGTGACCGGCGAGGTCGGCAGCGGCAAGACCATGCTTTGCCGCGTGCTCATGGAGCGCTTGCCGGCGCAGGTCGAAACCATCTACCTGGCGAACCCGTCGCTGGCGCGCGACGAGATCATGCTGGCGATCTTGGATGACCTCGATGTGCCGAACGCCGGCGATCGCTCGTCGCTGATACTGCGCAGCCTGCAGGAGCGCCTGGTGGCCCTGTACGCCGAGGGGCGGCGCGTGGTGGTCCTGATCGACGAAGCGCACGCAATGCCGGTCGAAACCCTGGAAGAAATCCGGCTCTTGTCGAATCTGGAATCCAAACGCCACAAGCTGCTGCAGATCGTGCTGTTCGGCCAGCAGGAACTCGATGAAGTGCTCGGTACGCCGCAGATGCGCCAGCTGAAGGAGCGGGTGATCCACAGCTTCCGCCTGGAACCGCTGGTGCGCTCCGACATAGGCACCTACCTGATGTTCCGCATGCGCCTGGCCGGTTACAAAGGGCCGGATATCTTCTCCGACGGCGCCGTACGCCTGATTACCGATGCCTCCGAGGGCCTCACCCGGCGCGTCAATATACTGGCCGACAAGGCGCTGTTGGCCGCATTCGCCGACGGCGGATACCAGGTTCTACCCAAGCACGTCAATGCCGCCATCGGCGATTCGGAGTTCGCCCGCCTGCGGCCCAAACCCGGCGCCGGGCTGGCGGCCTTGGGCCTGTCCAGCGTTGGTTTGTCCACCATCGGCCTGGCAATCGTGGCCGTCGGCTTGATTGCGGCGGGAGCCGCGGCCGCATTACTGGCGGTGTACATCACCTTCACCCGTCCGTCTGCGTTAGCCGATCTGTCCGCTCCTGCGCCACCGGTTGCGACACGCAGTGCCCCAAGCACCGCTGCCGCGTCAGGGTCAGCCGTTGTCGCGAACCCGACATCGACCGATCGCGCCAAATCAGCTCAGGCGGAACCGCAACCAGTCGCGCCAGCCGCGGCAAACCGACCCGCGCCGCCGGCCGCGGCACCAGCTGCCACGCCAGCCGGCGCACCGGCTTCCAATGCCAGTCGTGCCGTGCCCGCCGACGTATCACAGCAAACGCCGGTTGCGGCAAGCGCGCCAGCACCTGCTGCCGTGCCGGTCTCCGCGGTGTCCGACCTGCTGGCACAGCGCCAACGGGCCACCGAGGACTGGCTCAAACAGGCGCCGGACGGAACGCATACGTTGCAACTGCTGATCGCCGATACGGCTCGCGCCGCCGAGGTCAACCGTTGGCTGACCCGGCTGCCGGCGGGGGTCACGGCTGAAGAGATTTACGTTTACAGCTCGGTAATTCGCGGCCTGCCCAGATTCAGCGTCCTGTACGGGTCATTTGCCGATCGCGCCAGCGCGAGCACCGCATTAGGCGCACTGCCGAAGCAAATGCGGGACGGCAAACCTCTGATCCGTACCGCCGCAAGCATCCGGGCAGACTTGCAATCGCAGTGAGCATTGGAGCGAACCAGGCTCACAAAAAGCGTGGTAATGACGCAACATGCCTTCGTTCTTTGTATTGCAAATCATATATTTAAGCGATAATATTCATGTGATAGTATCGAAATCGCACATTTTTACGACTGTGCATTTGGAGACACATGAGTGCAAGCTTTGGTGAAGCTTTCGATGGCCGGGTGAAGCAGGCGCTCCGGCCCCGGCTTGTTGGCATCCGCGCACTGGCAATTGTGGCCGGCGCCGTGCTTGGCGCGGGCTGCGTACAGCCGCCGGTCAAGCCCAACCCTCAGCATGTAGGTGCCAGCGTGGCACCACACATCGCAGGCGCAATACCCGCGCCGGTCGCTACGCCCCCTTTGCCGCCCCGACCTGTTGCAACCACCAAACCCGAGACTTACAGTGTGGTGGTCAATGAGGTACCGGTGCGCGAACTGCTGTTCGCGCTGGCGCGCGACGCTCGCGTCAATGTTGACGTCCATCCCGGCATCGCCGGCACGGTCACTCTGAACGCGATCGGCCAGACCCTGCCACAGCTTTTGCATCGCATCGCCCGCCAGGTCGACATCCGTTGGGACATGGACGGCAAAAATCTTTCGGTGCTGCCGGATACAGCCTTCCTGCGCATCTACAAGGTCGACTATGTGAACATGTCGCGGGTCTCCGATACCAACGTCAGTGTCGCCACGGAAATCGGTTCAACCGGTCGCGGCGCCACCACTGGTGGCGGTGGCGGTGGCGGCAGCGGCAGCAATTCATCGACCACCGTGGTGAGCCAATCGGCCAACCGCTTCTGGGACTCACTGGCACTCAATGTTTGCTCGATGGTGGCCGCAACCCGCGTGATCACGCGTGAAGAGCGCGAAACCGCGCGTAGCCAGCAGCAGCGCGATCAGGAAGATCGCCTTAACGTTGCACGCGCGCTCGCGCCCGCCGGGGCTGGTGCTGCGCAATTGATGCAGCAAGTGGCGCCGGCTTCGGGTTCCACCCAGCCACAAACCCTGCAGATCAACTGCACGCCGCCGGTCGCCGGCGCTGCCGCCGCGACCGCGGTTTCGACCAACAATCCGGTGGTGGCCAATCGGGAATCCGGGGTTTTGTCGGTTTTCGCCACGCAGCGTCAGCATGAGCGGGTACAAGAGTTCATCGATCGCGTCATGGGTAGCGCACGCCGCCAGGTGCTGATCGAAGCCACCGTGGTTGAAGTTGAACTCAGTTCGAGCTACCAGCAAGGCATCAACTGGCAGCGGCTGCAGGGCGCGGGCAACACCGGCTTGTCGATCACCACGCAGCCGGTCGGGCCAAACACCCTGCCTGGCGGCACCGTGCCCGGTGTTGGCGGGGCCGCGGTCAACGCGGTCACCGGCGGCATCGCCAATCCAGGTGCCACCACGCCGGCGATGCTGCAGATCGGCTACGTCAACCCGACCTCCCGGCTGGGCAATATCGCCGCGGCCATCACCCTGCTCGAATCGTTCGGCAAGGTGCGCGTGTTGTCGAGCCCGAAGCTTTCAGTACTCAACAATCAGACCGCGATTCTCAAGGTGGTGGACAACCGCGTCTATTTCACCATCGGCGCCACCACCACGCCGGGCTCCCTGGGGACGCCTGCGGTCACCACCTTCACTTCGACTCCCAACACGGTCGCGGTCGGCTTCGTGATGGCGGTTACGCCGCAGATCGACGACCAGGACACCGTGGCCATCAATGTCCGACCGACCATTTCGCGCATCCTGCGCTATGTGAACGACCCCAACCCCGCACTGGCTTTAGCCGGCGTGGTCAACCCGGTGCCCGAAGTGCAGACCCGCGAAATGGAGTCGATCCTGAAGGTGCCAAACCTGCAGATCGCGGTGATGGGCGGCCTGATGCAGGACTCGGTCAATAACTTTGAAGACTCAGTGCCAGGCGCCGGCCGCCTGCCGTTTTTTGGCGACTTGTTTCGCTATCGCAACGAGCAGTCGCGCAAAAATGAACTGGTGATCTTTCTGCGCCCGGTGGTTCTCAAGGATCCCACGCTGGACGGTGATTTCAAGGATTTCCGCCAATTCCTCCCGGATCAGGATTTTTTCTCGCGCCCCAATCCGCTTGAGCCACCCCGGGTTGGCGATAGCCGCCGATCCTCCGGCGAGTCGAGCGCCGGCACTGCGCCTCAATAGCGGCCGGAGGCTTCGATGAGTCTCCTGATGGACGCCCTGAAGAAGGCGGAAAAGGCCAAGCAAGGAGCGGGGAGTGAGTCGGCCGCGCTGCCGCCAGCGGCAGCGCCGGGCCAGAGCAGCGGTCCGGCGACCGACTGGCCGGTGTTGTCGGCCGATATCAGTCCGGCGGAAATCGAATCCGAACTGGGCTTGGCGCCAGCCAAACCAAGAAGCCCAGTCGCCGCGCCAGCACCGATACCGGTCGAGCGAAAGCCTGCGCCAGCGATCAGTCTTGAACCTTTGCATTTCGACGCCGCGTCTGGCGCAACGTCGACCGTTGCCGCGGCGACGCCGGAAGCCAAACCGGCATCCCAGCCCATGCCTGCTCAAGGCGCCGCCGCGGCCGCCCCGAGCGCCAGCCTGCAAGCTGCC
>JBEIFV010000298.1:0-4889 GCA_040382235.1 Burkholderiales bacterium | reverse complement strand
TTGTCGCGCAGCGTGTCCATGGGCTGCCAAAAGCCGGTGTGGCGATAGGCCTTGAGCTGCCGCTCACTTGCCAGCCGCTCCAACGGCTGGCGCTCCCAGATGGTCTGGTCGCCTTCAACATAGTCGAGCACCTTGCGGGATAGCACAAAGAACCCGCCGCTGATCAGTTCCCCGTCACCTTCGGGCTTCTCGCGGAAGCTCGCCACCTCGTTATTGGACTGAATGTCTAGAGCACCGAACCGCGCCGGCGGGTATACCGCGGTCAGTGTCGCCAGGCAGCCGTGCGCTGCGTGAAATTCGAGCAGGCGAGCAATATCGATGTCGCCAACGCCGTCGCCGTAGGTCATGCAAAACACCTGCTCACCTTCCAGGTACGGCGCGGCGCGGCGCAGACGCCCCCCGGTTTGGGTGGATTCGCCGGTTTCGACGAGCGTGACCTTCCACGGCTCGACGTTGCGGTTATGGACGACGACAGCGTCGTGCGCCATGTCGAAGGTCACGTCGGACATGTGCAGGGAATAGTTGAAAAAATATTCCTTGATCTGGTAGCCCTTGTAGCCGCAGCAAATAATGAAGTCGTTGATGCCGAACGACGAATAGATCTTCATGATGTGCCAAAGTATTGGCTTGCCGCCGATCTCGATCATCGGCTTGGGCCGGAGATGAGATTCCTCGCTGATGCGGGTCCCGAGGCCACCGGCCAAAATGACAAGTTTCATGCGGTTCACCTGATGTTGCGGTCTTCAGAAGCCAGCTTCCAATCCAGTAGAGGACGCACCGCGCCCGGCAACTGATACGAAAACTTGACATGGGCGCGCACTGGATTCTCGTGAACATTGTCCATGATTACGAAGCGCAGTGCGTGGTGCTCGAAGAATTCGAGGGTATGCCCGTTGCTGATTGTGTTGACCTGGACACTGACTGTGTACGACCCGTCATTGAGCAGGTGCGCGGGTATGTGGCAGACGGCCTCGTAGTCCCCGGCATTGCGACCGGTGTCGGAGGGCCAGTTGTGCGGGAACGTAAGGAAGACATACTCCCCCTTCTCGTCAAGCACATGGAAAAAGGGCAGCACCGCGTCTTCGAGGTCCTCGATGACGGTATAGCGGAGATGCAGGTAAAGGTCGTCGAAAATCGAGAACTGGTCGGCGGTGGTGTCCTCGCGGTTGGTGACCCATGCGGAGGCGAGCTTGACCTTTGCGCTCTTGACACTCGCCGCACCGTGCGTGATGGACCTTTTCGATTGGGTAAAGGATGCACCGTGGTAAAGGGGAATCACGTCTGCGGTTGGCCCTTTGGTCACGAGCCTGCCGGCGTCGAGCAGGACGCATTGGCTGCAAAGTGACGACACCATGGGCAGGTTGTGACTGACGAAAAGCACGGTCCGGCCCTGCTGCGACACCTCATTCATGCGGCCGAGGCATTTCTTCTGGAAGTCCATGTCGCCGACGGCCAAAACCTCGTCGACGATCAGTATGTCCGGGTCGAGGTGCGACGCCACGGCAAACGCGAGGCGTACGTACATGCCGCTCGAATAGCGCTTGACCGGTGTGTCGAGGAATTTCTCCACACCGGAGAAGGCGACGATTTCGTCAAACTTGGTGCGGATCTCCACACGTGTCATGCCGAGGATGGTGCCGTTGAGATAAATATTCTCGCGACCTGTCAGTTCGGGGTGAAACCCGGTGCCGACTTCAAGAAGACTCGCCACGCGGCCCGATATGGTAACGCGACCGCAAGTCGGCTCGGTGATTCGACTAAGGACCTTAAGCAGCGTGCTCTTGCCCGCGCCGTTGCGCCCGATGATGCCCACCACTTCCCCGCGACGGAAATCGAGATCAATATCCTTGAGGACCCAGACGTCCTCGACTGCGTCGCTGGTGGCGGAGCTGCGAATGCCCACGCCGCGCCGCCACCAGCGGTGCATCTGCGAGAGCATCGTCGCGGCAAGCGAATCCGACGTTTGGAGCGGGGCGGCGTGGCGAATCGAGTATCTCTTGCCCAGCCCCTCAATGCGCACCGCGACGTCGCCCATGCTAGATCACATCCGCGAAGGTCTGTTCGGTCTTGCGGAAATAGCGCAGCCCCAGCACCAGCAGCAGCGTTGATGTCAATGCGTTTGCAAAGAAGCCCGGCCAGTACAGCGCGCTGGCGCCGCCGCTGACGCACCAGCGGAAGCCGTCCACCACGAATGCCATGGGATTGAGGTAGAAAATCAGCTTCCAGCGCTCCGGCACCAACTGGCTGCTGAACCCGATTGGCGTGATGTAGAGCCCTACCTGTATCAGGAACGGAACGATGAAGCGTACGTCACGGTATCGCACGTTGAGTGCCGCGCACCAGAGCCCGCCGCCTGCGGCGGCGAAAAGTGCCAGCGCTGCGAACAGCGGCAGTAGCGCCATGGTCCAGGTGAATTCCACGCCGTAGGCCAGCATCAGGCCGAGCAGCAGGGCAAGCGAGATCAGAAAATCAAGGATCGCGTTGGAGAGTGAAGATATCGGGATGGCCATGCGCGGGAAGAACACTTTTCCGATCAGGTTCGAATTTGTGACAAGGCTGTTGGAAAGATCCGGAAGCGAGGTCGAGAAAAGTATCCATGGCACCATCCCGGCCAGTACCATTAGCGAGTAGGGCATGCCGCTTTCGCTGGGTAGCCGCGCGATCCTCTCGAACACGATGGTGAATGTGGCTGCCGTGACCAACGGCCGCAGTAGTGCCCAAGAGACGCCAAGGATGCTCTGCTTGTAGCGGATGGAGATGTCACGCAGCGCGAGAATCCAGATCAGCTCGCGCGAACCCCACAAGTCGCGCCAATAATGGTCGCTCTTGCGGCCTGCCTCAAGAATGATCACTTGTTCTTGCATGGGTTCAACGGCTTGTTGCCAGCGGCGCGCGGTGGGGGCTGGGATCAGGGGAAACGGAAGCTGCTTCTGCTGCGGATCGATTCATGATGGAACCGAGCGGTCGTCGCGGGCGGCTGCACCTGCCCTATGGTGGATGCGCCAGCTGATCAACTGTTCCAGCCCTTCACGCAGGCCGGTGCCGGCGTTGAAGGCGATCTCCTTGGAGGCGCGCTTGGTCGAGCCGATCCTGTTGCGGACCAGCGCGGCTTCACCGCGCGGCGCGTAGCGGATAGGGCCGGTGCAACCGGTCATTTCGATCAGCAGATCCGCCAGTTGCTTGAGCGAGGTGCGTTGCCCGGTACCGACGTTGTAGAACCGATCGGACGTTTCAGCCTTCATGGCGCAAATGTTCGCCAATCCGCAGTCAGTGGCGGCGACAAAGTCGAACGCTTCGCTACCGTCTCCGGAAATAAGGGGACCCTGCCCATTGTCGATGGCGTCGAGCATTTTCATTATGACCGCGATGTAGGCACCTCGATAATCCTGCCGCGTTCCGTACACATTCATGTAGCGCAAACCGACCAGCGGCAGCCCGTATCGATGATGGAATGCACGCGCCATTGCTTCACCGGCGATCTTGGTGGCGCCGTAGAAATTTTTGTTGAGAAACGGGTGGTCCTCCGTCATCGGCTCCTCGACGGCGTCGCCGTACACCGATGCTGAAGACGAGTAGACCAGCCTTTTGACTCCCGCAGCCACGCAGGCTTCGAGCACATTAAACGTGCCACGCACATTCACATCGAACGCCGCGCGTGGAAAGTCGTGGCACTGCAGGAGCCAGAGGGCCGCCAAGTGGAACACGCCGTCGATCCCCTTCATGGCGGACGCGAGGAGGTCGGATTGGCAGATGTCGCCGCCAAGGTCGTAGATGCGCACGCGTGGGTCGCGCATGGCATGCGCCAGGTTGTCGCGAGTGCCGCGAACGAAATTGTCATAGATGAGGATTTCGCCCACGTCTTCCAGGCACAACTGATCAACCAGGTGCGATCCGATCAGTCCGGCACCACCGATGATCAGGAATCTCTTGCCTCGTATATCCACTCTGCGGGTTCGCGAAGCCGTCAGACAGTCGCGCCTGACGCGGCCATGATCGCCTCCTGCACTTGCCCGACGATCCGCGTCTGCGTATCGACCGCCAAATCCGGATGCATCGGCAAACTGATCACCTGCTTCGCAAGATCGACCGATACCGGACAGCAGTCCGCACAACACAGGTGTTCGTAGGCGGGCTGCAAGTGCATCGGTATCGGATAGTGCACAGCCGTCGGGATGCCGGCGTCCTTGAGTCGTTGCTGCACCAGATCCCGCTCCGGCACCGCCAGCGTGTACTGGGCATAGACACTGTTGCGGTCCGGCCGCACTGCGATCGTCCGGGCGCCGCGCGGCAGGTCGCCGATAAGTGCGTCATACCGCGCAGCCACCCTGGCGCGCGCCTCGAGCTCCCATTCGAACCTCTCCAGTTTTGCCAGCACGACCGCGCACTGCAGGGTATCCATGCGGCCGCCGACCCCGACCCGGGTATGCACATAGCGCTTTGACTGGCCATGCACGCGGACTTCACGCATCGCCTTGGCCAGCGCGTCGTCGTTGGTGAAGATCGCACCGCCGTCGCCATAGCAGCCCAGCGGCTTGCTGGGGAAAAAGCTGGTGCAGCCGATGGTAGACAGATTGCAACTGCGCCGCCCCTTGTAGACAGCGCCGAAACTCTGCGCCGCATCTTCGATCACCGGAATGCCGTGGCGCGACGTAATTGCGTTGAGTTCGTCCATGTCGGCCACTTGGCCATAGAGCGATACCGGCATGATTGCGCGTGTGCGGGCGGTGATCCTAGCTTCGATCTTCGACACATCAATGTTGCAGGTGTCGGGCTCGATATCGACGAACACCGGTTTCGCTCCCAGCAGAACAATGACTTCTGCCGTGGCGATGAACGAAAACGGCGTCGTGATGATTTCGTCGCCCGGCTTGATCTCCAGCGCCATCAGT
>JBEIFV010000297.1:0-4981 GCA_040382235.1 Burkholderiales bacterium | reverse complement strand
CGCGGCTGGAGCGCTGCGAGGCATGGCGCGCGCGCTATCCGCGCGAGGCAGGCCTGCTGTTCGCGCTTGGCCGCATTTGCACCGTCATGGCCCTGTGGGGCAAGGCACAGGAATACCTGGAGCTGTCGCTGGCACTGCGGCCGGCGGCGCGAGTCCACATCGAACTGGCGCGGGTTTTTGATGCGTCCGGCCGCAGTGAAGAGGCAAACCGCCAGTACCGCATGGCGGCGCAGGCCTGAACCGGGGTGGCGCGCCAGGCGCGCGCTACGGGCAAGGTTTCGGACGGGTCGGTATGGCATAATTCCAAGCCTTTGCACGGCCGACCACGCGCCGCGAAAAAAGGCAAACCACCATGTCGCAAACGCTCTACGAAAAACTCTGGGATGCCCATCTGGTGCACTCCGAGGAAGACGGCACCGGCCTTCTCTATATCGATCGTCATCTGGTACATGAAGTCACCAGTCCGCAGGCGTTCGATGGTTTGCGCGCCGCCGGGCGCCCGGTGTGGCGCACCGATTCCATCGTCTGCACCGCCGATCACAACACGCCCACCACCGGCTGGGATCTGGGCATCGACGGCATCACCGATACGGTGGCGCGCGAGCAGATCGTCACACTGGATCGCAACATCAAGGCCTTCGGCGCGCTGGCCTACTTTCCGTTTCTCGACAAGCGCCAGGGCATCGTGCATGTCATCGGGCCCGAGCAGGGCGCGACGCTGCCCGGCATGACGGTGGTGTGCGGCGACTCCCATACCTCGACCCATGGTGCTTTCGCCTGCCTGGCGCACGGCATCGGTACCTCCGAAGTCGAGCATGTGATGGCGACCCAGTGCCTGGTCACCAAAAAAATGAAATCGATGCTGGTCAAGGTCGATGGCAAGCTGCCGGCCGGAGTGACCGCCAAGGATATGGCGCTGGCGATCATCGGCAAGATCGGCACCGCCGGCGGCACCGGTTGCGCCATCGAGTTCGCCGGCAGTGCGGTACGCGCGCTTTCTCTCGAAGGCCGCATGACCCTGTGCAACATGGCGATCGAGGCCGGCGCGCGTGCCGGCTTGGTGGCCTTTGACGAAGCGACGGCTGCCTATCTCAAGGGACGCCCGTTCGCGCCCAAGGGCGCGGAATGGGATGTCGCGGTGGAGTACTGGAAAACGCTCAAGTCGGACCCCGGCGCGATCTTCGATGTGACCGTGGAAATGCGCGGCGAGGAAATCCTGCCGCACGTCACCTGGGGCACTTCGCCCGAAATGGTGACCACCATCGAGGGCCGGGTCCCCGACCCCGAGCGCGAGAAGGATGCCGCGCGGCGCACCAGTATCGAGGGCGCGCTGACCTACATGGGCTTGAAGCCCGACATGCCGATTACCGACATACTCGTCGACAAGGTGTTCATCGGCTCCTGCACCAATTCGCGCATTGAGGATATTCGCCAGGCGGCCTGGGTGGTCAAGCGCCTCGGTCGCCGCATCGCCGCCAACGTCAAGCTGGCGCTGGTGGTGCCCGGATCGGGCCTGGTCAAGGCGCAGGCCGAGGCCGAGGGCCTCGACCGGGTATTCACCGATGCCGGATTTGAATGGCGTGAGCCCGGGTGCTCGATGTGCCTGGCGATGAACGCCGACAAACTGGAGCCGGGCGAGCGTTGCGCCTCGACTTCGAACCGCAATTTCGAAGGGCGCCAGGGGGCCGGCGGCCGCACCCACCTGGTGAGCCCGGCGATGGCGGCCGCCGCCGCCATCGAGGGAAAATTCGCCGACGTGCGCAGGCTCACCTGAAAAGCGGCGCCCGTGCGATGCGCGGGTGCCGGACAAGGAATCCATCCATGGACAAATTCGTTTTGCACAAAGGCCTGGCAGCCCCGATGGATCGCGACAATGTCGATACCGACGCGATCATCCCGAAGCAGTTCCTGAAGTCGATTCACCGTACCGGCTTCGGCGAGAACCTGTTCGATGCCTGGCGCTACAAGGACGTCGGCGAGCCCGGAAAGGATCCGGCCTCGCGCGTGCCGAACCCGGATTTCGTGCTCAACCAGCCACGCTATCGCGGCGCCTCGATCCTTGTGGCGGGCAAGAATTTCGGCTGCGGCTCTTCGCGTGAACATGCGCCGTGGGCCTTGCAGCAATATGGTTTTCGCAGCGTGATCGCGCCTTCGTTCGCCGACATATTCTTCAATAACTGCTACAAGAACGGCGTGTTGCCGATCGTCTTGCCGCAGACTACGGTGCGCCGCCTGATCGACGGCATCAATGGTTTCGTCGGCTATCAGCTGACAGTCGATCTCGAGAGCCAAGTGGTGCTGGCACCGGATGGCGAGAGCTACGGCTTCGACATCACGCCGCATCGCAAATTCTGCCTGACCAACGGTTTCGACGATATCGGCCTTACCTTGAGGCAGGCCGACAAGATTCGTGCCTTCGAAGCGGCGCGCCGCGCGCGCCATCCCTACTACTTCAACACCAGGATCGTCACATGAAGATCGCAGTATTGCCGGGTGACGGCATCGGTACGGAAATCACCACGCAGGCGGTGCGGGTGCTGGAGGCGCTGGGTTTGCCGCTGACGCTCGAAGAGGCGCCGGTAGGAGGCACCGCCTACGACAAGCTTGGTGATCCGTTGCCGGAATCGACCCTGGCCCTGGCGAAGGCCGCCGATGCCATCCTGTTCGGCGCGGTGGGCGGCTGGCAATACGACAGTCTGCCGCGCGCCAAGCGGCCGGAGCAGGCGGTGCTGGGCCTGCGCAAGCACCTGAACCTGTTCGCCAACCTGCGCCCTTCGATCGTCTACCCGGAGCTGGTCAATGCCTCCACGCTCAAGCCCGAGATCGTGTCGGGGCTGGATATCCTGATCCTGCGCGAACTCACCGGCGACGTTTATTTCGGCCAGCCGCGTGGCATCCGCGTGGTCGAGGACGGGCCCTTCAAGGGGCAGCGCGAAGGTTTCGACACCATGCGTTACGCCGAGGGCGAGATCAGGCGCATCATGCATGTGGGATTTCAGGCGGCACGCAAGCGGAGCCGACGCTTGTGCTCGGTCGACAAGGCCAATGTGCTCGAAACCATGCAGTTTTGGAAAGAAGTGGCCGCGAGTGTTGCCACCGAATATCCGGATGTCGAATATTCGAGCATGTATGTCGACAACGCGGCGATGCAACTGATCCGCAATCCCAAGCAGTTTGACGTGATCGTCACCGGCAACATGTTCGGTGACATCCTGTCGGACGAGGCATCGATGTTGACCGGCTCGATCGGCATGCAGCCTTCGGCTTCGCTCAACGAGACCCGAAAGGGCTTGTACGAGCCGATTCACGGCTCGGCGCCGGATATCGCTGGCAAGAACCTCGCCAATCCGCTGGCTACGATCCTGTCCGCGGCGATGATGTTGCGCTATTCGTTCGAGCAGGAGGCGGCGGCCGTGCGCATTGAAAATGCTGTGCGCAAGGTGCTGGCGCAGGGTTTGCGGACTGCCGATATTTTCGAGTCCGGCACCACCAAGGTAGGCACCGTCGAAATGGGCGATGCGGTATTGAAAGCGCTTTAGGAAACGGAAAACAAGCCCCTGGAATGCGGACTCTCGAACGAAGATCCGCGTCAATCCAACGTGTTGTAGCAAGCACCTTCTCGATCTACGGACTTGTTCGGTGTTTCCTTGGCAAGGCGTCCCGGTTGTCAGCGTTCCCCTGCCGCTTGCGGCCGGAACCGAAATGGAATTGACAAGCAGCGAGTGAGGCGGGACATGCAAAAAGTAGGCTTGGTCGGATGGCGCGGCATGGTGGGTTCGGTGCTGATGCAGCGCATGCAGGACGAAGGGGATTTCGCCCACATTGAACCGTTTTTCTTCTCGACATCCGCGGTCGGTGCCGAGGGCCCGGTGGTGGGCGGCAAGGCCACAGGCAAGCTGCGTGATGCCAACAGCATCGAGGCCTTGAAGGCGATGGACATCATCCTGACCTGCCAGGGCGGTGACTGGACCGCCGAGATCTACCCCAAGTTGCGCGCGGCCGGCTGGCAAGGTTACTGGGTCGATGCGGCCTCGACGCTGCGCATGCGGGACGATGCCATCATCATTCTTGACCCGGTCAACATGGGGGTCATCCGGAAAGGCCTGGCTGCCGGTGCGCGCGACTTCATCGGCGGCAACTGCACGGTGAGCCTGATGTTGATGGCGCTCGACGGGCTGTTCAAGGCGGACCTGATCGAATGGTTGAGTGCCATGACCTATCAGGCGGCTTCCGGAGCGGGTGCGGCCAGCATGCGCGAGTTGCTCGCACAAATGGGCACGGCCCATCAGGTTGCCAGCACCATGCTCGATAATCCCGCCGCGTCGATCCTGGATATTGACCGTGAAGTTGCCGGACTGCTGCGCGCCCCCGCCTTTCCGATCAACGAGATCGGTGCCCCCCTTGCCGGCAGCCTGATCGCCTGGATCGACCGTGACCTGGGCAACGGCATGAGTCGCGAAGAGTGGAAGGCCGGCGCCGAAGGCAACAAGATTCTCGGACGCATGGCCAATCCGGTCCCGATCGACGGTCTGTGCGTTCGCATCGGCGCGATGCGTTGCCATTCGCAGGCGCTGACCATCAAGCTCAGGCGCGATGTGCCGTTAGACGAGATTGAAGGCATGCTTGCGGCGGCCAACCCCTGGGCACATGTCGTCCCGAATCGGCGCGACGAAACCGTCAAGGCGCTGTCACCGGCGGCGGTCAACGGCACTTTGGCCACGCCGGTGGGTCGCCTGCGCAAGATGGCGATGGGTCCGCAATATCTGTCCGCATTTACCGTAGGCGACCAGTTGTTGTGGGGTGCGGCCGAGCCTTTGCGACGCATGCTGAGGATCGTGCTGGATCGCTGATTGACGGAGCTCAATGCCGGATGGCGTTGCGCCGACCCAACAGCCTTGCGTCAGTCGTGGCACATGTCACACTTCAAGTCAAGGGTTAGCTTGCATCGCTAACCTTTTGATGTTAACTTCATTATCTGGGG
>JBEIFV010000296.1:0-5010 GCA_040382235.1 Burkholderiales bacterium | reverse complement strand
GTCGTTGGTGGTCTTGTCACGCACCGGCTTGATCAGGTCTTCGCGCGAAATGCCCAGCCACATCACGATCGGGCTCGCCACCAGCACCGAGGAGTAGATGCCGAACAGGATGCCGATGGTCAGCGCCAGGGAAAAGTAATGCAGCGTGGGCCCGCCGAAGATCAGCATCGAGGTGACCATCAGCTGGGTGCTGCCGTGGGTGATGATGGTGCGCGAGATGGTGCTGGTGATCGCATAGTTGATCACCTCCGGCACGGTAAGGCCGCGCCGTTTGCGGAAAGCCTCGCGCACCCGGTCGAACACCACCACCGATTCGTTGACCGAATAGCCCAGCACCGCCAGCACCGCGGCCAACACCGAGAGCGAGAATTCCCACTGGAAAAAGGCGAAAAAGCCGAGAATGATCACCACGTCGTGCAGGTTGGCGATGATCGCCGCCAGCGCGAACTTCCATTCGAAGCGCATCGCCAGATAAGCCATGATGCCGGCGATCACCACCAGGAGGGCTAACGCGCCATCGGCGGCCAGTTCGCGCCCAACCTGGGGGCCGACGAATTCGACGCGCGTGATCTTGCCGCCGGGCCCGCCGGGACTAAGTGCCAGCGCGGTGAATTTCTCCGGATCGAAGACCTGCTTTTTGGTCTGTTCGTCGAACTTGCTGATCGATGGATTGTTGGCGTCCTTCAGGGCCAGCCGGATCATGATGTCGCGCGAGGTGCCGAAATTCTGCACCTGCGGTTCATGCACGCCATTGCGATCGAGCGCGGTGCGGATACCTTCCAGGTTGGCCGCCTGCTCGTAGCGCGCCTCGATCACCAGGCCGCCGGTGAATTCGATCGAGAAGTTGAGCCCGCGCGTGACCAGGAACACCACGGCCAATACAAACGTGACAAACGAAATCACGTTGAACACCAGCGCGTGCTTCATGAACGGGATGTCGCGCCGGATGCGGAAGAATTCCATGTGCTGCTCCGATAAGGGGTTGCGTCGGGATTGGGATCAGGCGCGGGATCAGCCTTGGACTACCGGCGGCGTGGCCTCGCCCGCGGGCGGACGCCACACTTCGCCGATCGACACGTGGTTGAGCTTCTTGCGCGAGCCGTAGACCAGGTTGACCAGGCCGCGCGACACCACCACCGAGGAAAAAATCGAGGTCAGGATGCCCAGGCAATGCACCACCGCGAAGCCGCGGATGGCGCCGGAGCCGAAAATCAGCAAGGCCAGGCCGGCGATGAGCGTGGTCACGTTGGAGTCGAGAATGGTGCCGAAGGCGCGCTCGTAGCCGGTGGTGATCGCCATTTGCGGCGAGGCGCCGGCGCGCACTTCCTCGCGGATGCGTTCGTTGATCAAGACGTTGGCGTCGATCGCCATGACCAGCGTCAAGGCAATGGCGGCGATGCCCGGCAGCGTAAGGGTGGCCTGCAGGAGCGACAAGAGGGCGATCAGGAACAACAGGTTGGCGGCCAGCGCGATCACCGAGATCAGGCCGAACAGCGTGTAGTAGGCGATCATGAATACGGCGATCGCCGCAAACCCGTACATGGTCGAGCGAAAGCCCTTGGCGATGTTGTCGGCGCCAAGGCTCGGGCCGATGGTGCGCTCCTCGATGATTTCCATCGGCGCGGCCAGTGCGCCGGAGCGCAGCAGCAGGGCCACGTCGCTGGCTTCCTGGGTGGTCATGCGGCCGCTGATCTGCACCCGGCCGCCGCCGATTTCGGTGCGGATCACCGGCGCGGTGACGACCTCGCCACGGCCCTTTTCGACTAACAGGATGGCCATGCGCTTGCCGACGTTGTCGCGCGTCAAGTCCTTGAAAATCCGCGCGCCCTGGGAATCGAGCGCCAGGTGCACCGCGGCTTCCTGGGTCTGGTTGTCGAAACCGGGCTGGGCATCGGTCAGGCGATCGCCGGTCAATTGCACCTGCTTGCGCACCAGGATCGGCACACCGCCGCGTTCGGCATACTTCTCGCAGCCGAAGGGGATCTGGCCTGAAGCAAAAGTCGCGCTCTCCTCGGGTGATTCGCACACCATGCGCAATTCCAGCGAGGCGGTGCGCCCAAGGATGGCCTTGACCTGTGCCGGATCCTGCACCCCGGGCAATTGCACCACGATGCGGTCGGCGCCCTGCTGCTGGATCACCGGCTCGGCCACGCCCAAGGCGTTGACGCGGTTGTTGAAAGTGGTGATGTTCTGCCGCAGCGCGCTTTCCTGCACCCGGCGTTCGGCTTCCGGCTTGATGGTGGCGGTGAGTTTCAGGTCGGCGCCGTCGTTGCCGTCCACCAGCGCCAGGTCAGCGATGGCGTCGATAATCGCCGCCTTGGCGCGGGTGCGCGTGGCTTCGTCGCGAAACTTGATGGTGATCGCGCCGGACTGGCGGTCGATGCCGTTGTGGCGCACGTTCTTGTCGCGCAACAGGGTGCGCAGGTCGCCGGTCAAGGCGTCCAGGCGTTTGGTCAGCGCCGCCTTCATGTCGACCTGGTAGAGGAAATGCACGCCGCCGCGCAGGTCCAGCCCAAGATACATGGGCAGGGCGCGCAGGCTGGTCAGCCACTTGGGCGAATTCGACAGCAGATTGAGCGCCACTGTATAGGGCTCGTCGCGGTCTTCGGGATTGGGCTTTTTCTTGTCCGGATTGAGGGCGGCATCAAGCAGGTCGCGCGCCTTTAGCTGGGTATCGGTATCGCGAAAGCGCGCCTTGATGCTGTTGGCATCGAAGAACAGGCCGGTGGTCTCGATGGTGGCCCCCTTGAGGACGGCTTCGACGCGGGACCGCAGCACATCGTCGACCTTGATGGTCGCCTTGGCACTCGACACCTGCACCGCCGGCGCTTCACCGAAAAAGTTGGGCGTGGTGTAGATCAGCCCGGCCAGCAAGGCCAAGCCGATGATCAGGTATTTCCAGAGTGGGTATCGGTTCATGTCGCTTGAAGGCTCCTGGCCTTGACCGCCTGCGCCCGTGGGCGGGAAGATGCGGCAAAGGCTGCCGCGCTGCTTGGCATCCAGGCACCGCAAGAGCGGTGCCCGTGGGCGCTAAAGGCTCTTGATCGTGCCCTTGGGCAGCAGGGTCTGCACCGCCACCCGCTGCACCATGATCGCGGTGTTGTCGGCGATCTCGATGGTGATGTAGGAATCGGCCACCTTGGTGATGCGCCCGAGGATGCCGCCAGCGGAGACGACTTCATCGCCGACCTTGAGCGCCTCGACCATCTGCTTCTGCTCTTTCTGGCGCTTCATTTGCGGCCGGATCATCATGAAGTAAAGCAGCACGAACATGAGGACGATCGGCAACAGGCCCATCAATCCATCGGTGCCGCTGGCGGCGGCCGGCGCTTGCGCATAAGCAGAGGAAATCAGCACGGGAAACTCCAGAAAAGTCTTTACAAATCAACCCAGAATTTTAGCACGTCGGCCCGCCAGCCAAGGCCGGCAACGGCATTCAAGGCTCGATTCCGGCGCGTTCGCGCGCGAAGCGGGCGCGAAACGCGTCGAAGGCTCCGGCTTCGATGGCCTCGCGCATGTCGCGCATCAGGGCCTGGTAGTAGTGAAGGTTATGGATGGTGTTCAAACGGGCGCCCAAAATCTCCTTGAGCTTGTGCAGGTGGTGCAGGTAGGCGCGCGAAAACGTGCGGCAGGTGTAACAACTGCAGGTCTCGTCCGGCGGCCGGGTGTCCATCTTGTAGCGCGCGTTTTTGAGTCGAATGTCACCGAAACGGGTGAACAAGTGGCCGTTGCGCGCATTGCGGGTGGGCATCACGCAATCGAACATGTCGACCCCGGCGGCGACGCCGGCCACCAGGTCTTCCGGCGTGCCCACCCCCATCAGGTAACGCGGTTGCTCGGCCGGCAGGCGCGGCGTTACGTGGTCGAGAATGCGCAGCATGTCTTCCTTGGGCTCGCCCACCGACAAGCCGCCGATGGCATAGCCGAAAAAGCCGATGTCGGTCAGGCCGGCCCGGGACGCGTCGCGCAGGGATTCATACATGCCGCCCTGCACAATGCCGAACAGCGCATTCGGGTTCGCAAGACGGTCGAATTCGTCGCGGCTGCGCCGCGCCCAGCGCAGCGAAAGCTCCATCGAACTCCGGGCTTCAGCCTCGGTGGCCGGCCGGCCGTCGATTGCGTAAGGTGTGCATTCGTCGAAGATCATCACCACGTCCGAATTGAGCGTGCGCTGGATGCGCATCGATTCTTCCGGCGTTAAAAACAGGCGGTCGCCGTTGACCGGTGAGGAGAAATGCACCCCTTCCTCGCTGATCTTGCGCAAGTCCCCCAGGCTCCAAACCTGGAAGCCGCCCGAATCGGTGAGGATCGGATGGTTCCAGCCCATGAAGCGGTGCAATCCGCCGTGGGCCGCAATCACCTCCAAACCGGGGCGCAGCCACAGGTGGAAGGTGTTGCCCAGCACGATTTGCGCACCGATCTGCTCAAGCTCGGCCGGCGCCATCGCCTTGACCGTGCCGTATGTGCCGACCGGCATGAAAACCGGTGTTTCGACCACGCCGTGGTGCAGGGTCAGGGTGCCGCGGCGGGCGCGGCCGTCGGTGGTGCGCAGGTCATATTGCATGGCGAGCAGCGCGCGCGCGCGCTTTCTCTGCAAGACGATGCAAAGTCAGAAGCAGGTTTTGCCTGAAAGACTTTGCGCGCGATTTAGCTTGATGTATCTGCATATGGAGTCCGTGTCAGCTATTGGATCGTGCTTGTGCCTGCGTCGAGATCGGTTGAGGATCCCGGGAAAACACCCTGCTTGTCGAGGCGCATGATCGGCCAATTCGAGTCGCCGGCTACCTTGGCGCGCTGGTGTCAAGGGCGACCCACGAAGCGGACTCCGCTCCCTTCCCGGCGCCAAGCTAAAACGCGAGCTACCGGGACCTAGCAGCCTGTCGGACTTAGGAAACGTCGGCTGCAAATCGGCCGCAGCGGTCCATTTTTCACCGTCTTCTTGGCCCATAGCTGGGCTATGGGCCTTCGAATCCCGCAAAAACTGTCCTCGCTGGGGCCAATTTTCGCTCT
>JBEIFV010000295.1:0-5052 GCA_040382235.1 Burkholderiales bacterium | reverse complement strand
TCCATGTCTTACAGAGTAATGCCGGCACGTGCCGCCATGCACAGCCCGTCACCGGTATTGATGAATGCGTTGGGAGAGGATGCGTATATGCGACCGTCGCCGCCGGTGGAGAAAAGTGTCGCCTTGGCCTGCAGCACCATGACGTCGCCGGTTTCCATTTCCAGTGCCGTCACGCCCAGCACTGCGCCATCGAGCGGATCGCGAATCAGGTCCAACCCCATCCATTCGACAAAAAACTGCGTGTTGGCGCGCACGTTGCGCTGATACAGCGTGTGCAGCATCGCATGCCCGGTACGGTCGGCGGCGCAGCAGGAACGCTGCACAGGCGGCCCGGCGCCCATGTTCTGCATGTGCCCGCCAAAAGGCCGCTGATAAATGGTGCCGTCCTCGTTGCGATCAAACGGCATGCCGAAATGCTCGAGTTCGATCACGCATTTGGGCGCTTCCCGGGCGAGGAATTCGGCCGCGTCCTGGTCGGCCAACCAGTCGCCACCCTTGACGGTGTCATACATGTGCCACTGCCACGAATCAGGCCCCATGTTGCCAAGCGATGCACCTACGCCGCCCTGCGCGGCTACGGTGTGGGAGCGGGTCGGAAATACCTTGGTGATCACCGCCACCTTCAAGCCCGCCTCGGACAACTGCAGTGCACCGCGCAGACCGGCGCCGCCGGCGCCGACCACGATTGCGTCAAATTTGCGAACGGTCAATGCCATCTATGCTTTCCTTACTGCAAGAATATTTTCAGGGCCCACATGCCGCAGGCGAGTAACCAGACCAGAGTGCCCACCTGCAAAACCAGTCGCACCCCGGTGGGCTTGATGTAATCCATCCAGATATCGCGAATGCCTACCCAGGCGTGATAAAGCAGACAGGCGATAAAGGTCAAAGTTGCAATCTTCATCCAGGCCGGGCTGAAGATGCCGTACCAGCTCAGGTAATCCTGCGGTTTCTGCACCAGCAGCACCGCCAGCAGCAGTACCGTGTAGAGAGCCATCAAAACCGCGGTGGCGCGCTGCCCCAACCAGTCGCGAAAACCGTAGTGCGCACCGACGATGATTCGTTGTTTCATGTGATCGAACCCTGCCAAACGCTAGAGAAAAAGCCGCCACGCGGCAAGCAAGGCCAGCGGAATGCTCACCAGGTACACCACGCCCGCGCTCATGCGCGCCGATGCCAGGTCGATACCCTTGTGCATGTCGAGCATCAGGTAGCGAATGCCGGCACAGAAATGATGGAAATAAGCCCACAGCAAGCCGGCCAGCGCCAGCTTGATCCACCATAGCGCCAGTACATCCTTGACGACGTCGAAGCCGATCTCGGTGCCCAGGCTCTTGTCGAGCAGCCACAGAATCAGTGGAATGGCGACAAACATGGCTGCACCGCTGACACGATGCATGATCGACACCCATCCCGGCAGTGGCAGCCGGATCTTCGTCAGATCCAGGTGTTTGGGGCGTGGTTTTGGAAGCTTGGCGGTGGAGGAAGACATGCCGTGGGGAAAGTCCGTGAGCGAGGCGATTGAGAATCTGGGCAGCGGTCGCTACTTGGGCGCGGATTGCAGCGTCCCAACCAAATAATTATACATGCCGACCATGCTGCAGAGCATCAACTGAGTTCGTTCTTGTAGTAGTGCCTGTTCGTCGCATAGAGTCCGCGCCTGACTTCAACCGGCCTGTCGCCGTAGGTGAAGGTTAAGCGCTCGACCGACAGCAGCGGCGTGCCGGGCGCAACGCCGAGAATCGTGGCAACCTCGGCATCGGCCGGAACGGCGCGGATCTTCTCTACCGCGCGCACCATCTTGATGCCGAATTCACTTTCGAACATGCTGTACAGCGGCGCCTTGGATGCGGTCAGGCGCTCGGCCGACAAGCCCTTGAAGAAGGTGCCGGGAAGCCACAAATCGTCGAGCACACAGGGCATGCCGGAAAACGCCAGGAGGCGGCGAATCGTCACCACCGAGTCGCCCGACTTGAGGTCGAGCTGGCGCGCGATTTCCGCCGGCGCGCGCGTGCGGCGGCATTCCAGGATGCGGCTCTGCGGATAGCCCTGCTCGCCTTCGTCGGGCACCAGACGCAGGAAGCGGAACTGCGCGCGCGCCTCGGTGTGGGTCGCGACAAACGTGCCCTTGCCCTGGCGCCGCGACAACAGGTTTTCGGACGCCAGCTCGTCGATCGCCTTGCGCACCGTGCCCTGGCTCACCTTGTAGCGCACCGCCAGCTCGATCTCCGACGGAATCATCTCTCCGGGCTTCCATTCGCCCGCCTCCAGGCGCTGCGTGATCAGTGCCTTGATCTGCCGGTACAGCGGGCTGAAGGTGGGCGCAAGCATGGTCGTATCGGGCGCCCCTGGCGCCGCATCCGGATTCATCCGCGGATTGAATCACAAACCACGCGACTGCGTCCATATCTTGTTTTATATCTTATATAAGACATAAGACTAGACTTGACTCTGCGCCGGGTTTTTCTCTACACTTTGGACGTTTTGACGAGGAGATCGCAGGCCGCCGGACCCGTTTGTCCGGTGCGCATGGCAAGATGCCGTCGTATCCCTTTTCCCGCCCACTCCAAGATCGAGGAGCAAACCCCATGGCCAAACCCCCCGTGCGCATCGCGATTACCGGCGCCGCCGGACAAATCGGTTATTCATTGCTGTTCCGCATCGCCAACGGCGACATGCTGGGCCGCGACCAGCCAGTCATCCTTCAACTGCTCGAGATTCCCGACGAAAAGGCTCAGAAAGCCCTGAAAGGCGTGATGATGGAGATCGACGACTGCGCCTTTCCGCTGTTGGCCGGCATGAGCGCACACGGCGATCCGATGACCGCGTTCAAGGATATCGACTACGCCTTGCTGGTCGGCGCGCGTCCGCGCGGCCCCGGCATGGAGCGCAAGGATTTGCTGGCCGCCAATGCCGCGATCTTCACCGTCCAGGGACGCGCGCTCGACGCGGTGGCGTCGCGCAACGTGCGCGTGCTGGTGGTCGGCAATCCGGCCAATACCAACGCATTCATTGCCATGAAGTCCGCGCCTTCGCTGCCCAAGAAGAATTTCACCGCGATGCTGCGCCTGGACCACAACCGTGCACTGTCGCAGTTGGCCGCGAAATCGGGCAAGCCGGTGGCATCGATCCAGAAACTGGTCGTGTGGGGCAACCATTCGCCCACCATGTACCCCGACTATCGCTTCGCGGTGGCCGACGGGCAGGCCATCAAGGGCCTGATCAACGACGAGGTCTGGAACAAGGACACGTTCCTGCCGACCGTGGGCAAGCGCGGCGCGGCCATCATCGAGGCGCGCGGCCTGTCATCGGCGGCGTCGGCCGCCAATGCGGCGATCGACCACATGCGCGACTGGGCGCTGGGCACCGATGGCCAGTGGGTGACCATGGGCATCGCATCCGACGGCAGCTACGGCATTCCCGAAGACACCATGTACGGCTTCCCGGTGATCTGCGCCGGCGGCGAATACACCATGGTCAAGGGGCTTGAGATCGACGCCTTTTCGCGCGAGCGCATGGACTTCACGCTCAAGGAACTGGGCGAAGAGCGTGACGGCGTCAAGCATTTGCTGGCCTGAACAAGAGCGGAGGGGCGCAGCGCAAGCGCCCTTTTTTCATGCCAAGCCACCCGCAGGACGTACTCTTCAGTGACGGTGTCGCCCTGCCGGCGATACCGGCCTGCGAGCACTTCGCCGGCAATGAAAAGTTCATCCGCCGAGCCTTCGCACAGCAGCGCGCCACCGCTGTCGACCACACGCCGCTGTTCGACGTATTGTGCGACCTTGAAGACGGTGCGAGCACTGGCCGCGAAGCCGAAACCGCACAGATGGCGGCAGACCTGATCGCCAGCGACGACAATTCTTTCGGCCGTGCCGGCGTGCGGGTGCATGACGCCAGCCATGCGCACTGCATGAAAGACATAGAGATCGTGGTGCGCGCCGCCGGCGAGCGCCTGGCCTACATCACCCTTCCCAAGTGCGACAGCCGCATGGATGCGCTGAAGATCGCCTCCTGGATCAACCATGTGGCCGAGGATGCCGGCCAGCGGCGCATCATCCCGCTGCACGTGATGATCGAAACCCACAAGGGCTTGCGCGAAGTGTTCGACATCGTCGACCTGCCGCAGATCCAGGGCGTCAACCTTGGCATCATGGATTTCGTCAGCTCGCATCAGGGCGCGATCCCGGCCGCGGCAATGGCGTCGCCTGGCCAGTTCGAGCATCCATTGATCCGCCGCGCCAAGCTTGAGATCAGCGCCGCCGCCCTCGGTGCCGGCGCGCTGCCGATCCACGGCATCACCCAGGAATACCGCGACCCTGGCGTGGCCGAATCCGACGCCCGGCGCGCGCGCACCGAGTTCGGGTATCTGCGGCAGTACAGCATCCATCCCGACCAGATCATGCCGATCGTACGCGGCATGCGGCCGGATGCCGGCGAGATCGAGGATGCGGTGCTCATCCTGCTGGCCGCACAGGCCGCCGATTGGGGCCCGGTCGGCCACAAGGGCAAGCTGCATGATCGCGCCAGCTTTCGCTACTACTGGCAATTGCTCGAGCGCGCGCAGCGCACCGGTGCCGCGCTGCCGGCCGAGGCGCACACCGCGTTTTTCAACTAAGGAAGAAATGATGAGGACGTCAGCTGGAGCGAAGTTCCGCGAGGCCATCAAGGCCGAAAGCCCCCTGCAGGTGGCCGGCACCATCACCGCCTACGCCGCGCGCATGGCCGAACGCACCGGTTTCAAGGCGGTGTACCTGTCAGGCGGTGGCGTGGCTGCCAACTCGCTGGGCATGCCCGATCTTGGCATCAGCACCATGGAAGATGTGCTGACCGATGCGCGCCGCATCACAGCGGTCTGTTCCCTGCCGCTGATGGTCGACATCGACACCGGTTGGGGCAGCGCCTTCAACATCGCGCGCACCATCAAGACCTTCATCCAGGCCGAGGTCGCCGCGGTACACATGGAAGACCAGGTGGGCGCCAAGCGCTGCGGTCATCGCCCCGGCAAGGAGGTTGTCAGCACCGGGGAAATGGTTGACCGCATCAAGGCCGCGG
>JBEIFV010000294.1:0-5108 GCA_040382235.1 Burkholderiales bacterium | reverse complement strand
TCACACTGAGCGTGGTGCCGATCGAGGTGG
Source organism: Burkholderiales bacterium (assembly GCA_040382235.1). Lineage (GTDB taxonomy): Bacteria > Pseudomonadota > Gammaproteobacteria > Burkholderiales > JAEUOS01 > JAEUOS01. Next base: position 5,078 of record JBEIFV010000294.1, on the reverse strand, counting down.
AAATCTGCTTGGTCTCGGCATCTAGCTTGGCCTTGAGCGAAGCCAATTCCGACTCGGTGCGTTGGGTTTGCGGATGGTTCTTGCCCAGGTTGACATTGCTTTCCTGCAGCCGGGCATCCAGTCGCGCAATATCGGATTTCAGGTTGTTGATAAGCGGGCTTTGCATCACCTCGGCCAGGGTATCTACATTCGCGGTCGACTTGCGCTTGCTGCTGCTATCGGCGGTTTGCGCCTGAATCACTGTCAACTGCGTCGACAGTTCGTTCAACTTGCTGTTTTCATAATCCAGCCGTTCGTCGCTGGCAACGATGCCGCTTTTTTGCTGGTAGCTCGAGAGAGCGTCCTGCGCCTTTTCCAGCTTGTCACGCGTCACCTTCACCTGCCCCACGAACCAGGTGGCGTATTGGCGCGCCGGCTCCACCTTGAGTTCCAGGTTCACATCGATATACGCCTGCCCGAAGGCATTGGCCACGGCGGCAGCGAATTTCGGGTCGGCCCCGCTGAAGGCGATGTTGATCACGTTGCTCTCGCGCGAAGGCTTTACGTCCAGCTTTTTCTGCAGCAGCTCGGCCAGCCACACATCGACCTTGCCGCGCCCTTCGGTGTCTTCCTGCCATTGCTGCTTGATGGCCGGGCTTTCGTCAAGCCGGAGCATTTTCACCACCCGCTGCGAAACCCGGTCGCTGTTGATGATGTCGACTTGGGTTGCCATGTAGCCCGGTGTGATCAGGCCCGGCAGCACCATGCCGGCCACCGGGTCGGGCGACTTGACGTCGATCACCACCGCGGTGGCGGCGGTGAATTGCTTTGGGATGACAAGGCTCACCCCGACCGTAACCGCCACCGTGAACAGCAGGGTGAGCAGCACGGTCCACTTGCGGGCGTTGAGTATCAGCAAAAACTGTTGGAAGGTCATTGGGTGTTACCTCTTGCGGTTACAGACCGTGGCTTGCATCAAAAATCAAAAAATGCTTTCGTTGATCCACAGCACATCGTTGGGCAGGATCGGCCCATCCAGGTTCTTTTCCAGCATGATCACCTCCACCACGCCCGCCGCATTCTTGCGGTGCAGGCGCATGCGGTGCTGGCTACCACGCACCGTAGGCCCGCCGCCCTGCGCCAGCGCCTGACGAATGGTCATGCCGCGCTCCACCCGGAAAGAACCCGGGCGCTGGGCTTCACCGTAGATATAAAACATCGGCATGCGGTGCACATAGATGCTGTCGCCGCCCTGCACCACCACGTCATCCGCCTGGTTTGGGCCGAGGTAGAGCGCCGGCAGGTCGATTTCCTTGCGGAATGATTTCCCTTCGCGAATGCCGGTGATGATCACCACGTCGTCGCCCAGTTGGGTGGCGCCGCCGGCGGCGGCCAGCATGTCGGTGACTTTGGTGTTGAAGGTTTCGAGCGGAAAGCGCCCCGGCCGGTTCACCTGCCCCAGCACGCTCACTTGGTTACCGCGCACCGCCACCAGCACGATGTTGACTTGCGGTTTTTGCACAAAGCCGCCGGTGCGCAAGGCATCGGCGATCTTCTTTTCCGCAGCGGCAATCGTCAAGCCCCCCAGTTGCACCGCGCCGATCAGCGGGTAGTTGATGGTGCCGGTTTCAGACACCCGTGCCTCGATGGTCAGGTCGGGGTTCTGGAACACCTGCACGCGGATGGCGTCGCCGGCACCGAGCGAATAGTCGGCGCCGGCCTGTGCCATGGCCAGGCCCGGCAGCAGGCTGGCCACCAACATGAAACTGCGGATCAAGCGTTGAAACATGGGGGGTTGCTCCTCGATTACTCGGTGTGCTTTTATCTGTTGCTGCTGGCTGCGGCGCCTACTTCAGGCCGCGCACGCCTTTTTCCATGTTGGCATCCGCCGGCGCGGTCGGGGTCGCCGCTGGCGCTGCCGCCGCCGGTGCGGCCGGCTTGGCGGCATCGGCCGCGAAGTCGCCCACATAGCTGATCTTGGCTTTGTCCTTCAACTTCTTCATCTCCGCCGCCGCCGCTTCGCCATTGCGCTGGTTGGTCAAAAACTGCTGCACCCGCGGCAGCGATTGCGCTTCGGTGAGCGGCGCCGATTGCGATGCCACCAGCTTGATGAGCGTGACCGCCTGCGGGCCTTCGATGATGGTGGTTTGCCCGTCCTTCAGGGCATGAATGCGCGGCAGGATTTCCAGCGGAATCTGCTCGGCGGTGCGTTGCGCGGCGCCGCCGCCGAACTGGATTTTGCGCCCCTTGAGCCAGGCGGCGATGTCTTCCATCGATTTGTTGGCAGCCGTCATGTCTTTCAACTGGGTCAAGGCACCGGCGGCTACCGGCACCACCAGTTCCTGCACCGAGAAAATGCGCCGCTCGGCAAACAGGGCCGGATGCTCGCGCCAGTATTTCTTGATCTCGTCCTCAGTGGGCTTGGTGGTGCCTGCCGCCACCTGCTCCAGAAACGCACGCGCCAGCACTTCGCGCCGCGCCAGGTCGAGTGCCATCACCACATCGGGCTGGCGGTCGAGTTTTTTATCCAGCGCCTCCGCCACCGCCACCTGCTGGTCGATCAGCCGGTCCAGCGCGGCTTTGCGCAGTGCCGTGGTTTGCTCAGGCGTGGTGGGGTTGGCGCCGGATTTGCTGAGCACATAGTTGATCTGGTGCACCGAGATTTCCTGCGAGCCGACCTTGGCGGCTACTTGCGTGGCGGCAGCTTTTTCGTCCTTGCTGCAGGCGCTGATGCTCACCGCCAGCAGGGTTGCGGCGATGGCCAGGGCCATGGGTTTGCGCAGGATGTTCATGGCGGATGCCTCGATGTTGGTTTTGGTGTGCATGATGGCTACGATCAAAAAGTGAGTTGGGCGGCGAGGGTGACTTGCGTGCTGACGAAATCCAGGCCGGCCTGGTTGGAGCTGCGTTTGTCGTTCTGCAGCGAGGCGCTCATGGTCACCCAACGGTAGGGACGCCAATCCATGCCTACAAACAGGGTGCGCAGGGTGTCGCTGCGGTCGTTCAAGGGGCTGTTGGTCACCGGGCCCAGAAAATCGCGGGTCGAGACGTCCAGTCGGGCGCGCACCACCGCCTTTTGGCTTACCTCCCACACCGGGCCAATGGATAAGCGGTCCAGCCGGGTGTAGCTGCTGCTGGCCTGCAGGAAACTGTTCAACTCGCGCGACACGGTGGTCACCAGCCGGGTCTTGCCGGTGATGCCCCAATTGAGGCTGGCGTTGCCCACCACGCCGCTGAAGTTGCGCTGTGCGAAGTTGGGATGCTTGCGATCGATATAGGCCAGGCGCGCATCGAGCGAGGATTTGCCGCTCAAAAGCCAGAACAGCCGCGCTTCCTGTTCGCTCTGCTTGAATTTGTTGTCGAATAGCGACGCCGTCACCGGCCCGCTGAGCTTGAAGTATTCGCCGGCCTGGGTGCGGGTGACGGCGGAGACGGAGCTGCCCGAAGGAAACGCGTACCTGATGCCGGCTTCAGCGATATTGCTCTTGAAGTCCTGCTGCTGAATGAAAAGCTGCGCGTTCTGGCTTTTCGACTGCGACAGCCCGCCGATCACCCGCCAAACACCATCGACCTCGTATTCGGCGTTGAACCGATTGTTTTCCTCGGTGCGCACATTGCGCACAAACGCGCGGAAATCCACAAAACTGTTGAGCGTTTCGCTGCGGTCGCTGCTGATGCTGCCCTTGAAGCGCGGTGTCAGACTCCAGCGCCAGGCGGCGTTGTAGTTGAATGCCGAAAAATTGAGGAACCTCGCCTTGTCGTAGCGATAGTCAACCAGGCTTGCGGAAAGCTCGAAGCGTTGCAGCGAATAGGGTTTGGAAAGGCGCACCCCGAGCGTTGTCACGTCGATGCGGTCAGCCGTGCTGGGGCGGCCCAGCACGGTATTCGGGTCCACCGTGCCCGACAGGCGAAACAGGTTGCTGTCGTTGATGACCGTCATGCCGGCATCGAAATTGAGGGTGTCGAATTCATCGGCCCAGGCGCGCCCTGCGCTGAGCAGCAGCACCAATGCCAGGCCCAGGGTAAACAAGGCGGAAGGGCCGGCAACCAGGCTCTCGCTTCCCATACGCATCACACCGACCCATCCACGAGGTAGGGCATGATGCGCACCGTGATATCACGCAGGCGCCCGGTACTGTGGCGCAGCAGCATCAGCAGGAATTTCTGCCCCAGGCGCGGATGGTCCACCATCATGGCATTCAACTTTTCGCGCGTGAGCACCGCCAGATCCGTCGGCCCGACCGACACACAGCTGGCGAAACGCGGCTTGCCGTCGATCAGCGACATTTCACCCACGAAGCCGCCCGGCCCGACCTCGGCCACCACGCGGCCCTCACCCTCGCTGGAGCGCTTGACCACATGCACGTGGCCGGTCAGCACGATCATCAAAAACCCGCCGGTTTCGCCCTCGCGAATGATGGTGGTGGCGGAAGCGGCGCCGAAGCATTCGAGGTAGTCGCACAGCTCACCGCACTCGGTGGCACTGAAGCCTTCAAACAGGGCGAGCGGCGTCAGCACCTCCAGGATTTCTTCCAGAAAGTCGGAGGCCCGGCCCAGCGGGGCCAAATCGGGCAATAGTGCCGCTACAGGTGAAACCATGCTCAAAAAACCATCCTTGTCTTGCGGGTGCGGCTAAAAACACTCACTCACAGTTGCCGGAAATATCCGGGTGATGCAGGCCACGCGTGTTGCCGATGAAGCCGGGTTTCCAAAACAATGCAGCTCAATCCGGGCTGCCTCGCGATTATCCGACGGGCCCTGCCAATTACGCAATAACTCAATCTCGACAATGGCTTGCATTCACTTTTTGATGTTGTTTCCGGGCACAGGGCGCGCTTTTGGCGCTATCTCAAAACGCATCGCCCTTGAACACCACGAACACGGTCTTGACGATGATCTTCAAATCGAGCTGCAGCGACCAGTTGCGCAGGTAATCGAGGTCGTAATCCACCCGCGCCTGCATTTTTTCCAGGGTATCGGTTTCGCCGCGAAAGCCGTTGACCTGGGCCCAGCCGGTAATGCCCGGCTTGACCTTGTGGCGCACCATGTAGCCGGTGATGAGTTTGCGATACATCTCGTTGTGCGCCACCGCATGCGGG
>JBEIFV010000293.1:0-5134 GCA_040382235.1 Burkholderiales bacterium | reverse complement strand
GAAGCGGTAACCCGACCACCGCAAGCCGGTCATGCCGCACGCAAGGCGGCATGACCGGATTTGCGATCAGGTGCGACGCCGACGGGCTATAGCGCCCAACAGTCCGAGGCCGGCAAGCATCAGAGCGTAAGTCTCCGGCTCCGGCACGGGGGCCGCGTAGGTGAAGTTGTCTACCACAGCACCGACGCCCTTGAACGACAGCGAGCGGATGTCGGCGCTGTTGCGCGTGATGCCGACAAAGCTGCCGGCGTTGTAGCTGTCAAACGCCGTGCTGATCGTCACTGAATGGGTCTCGATGATCTGGTTGTTGTCGCCATACGCCGAGACGATGATGTTGAACGGCAACGCACCATCGTTTGCATAATGGTTGACAAAAGCGCCGGCACCGTTGCTGACGCCGGCAAAGGTGAAGCGCATTTCGCCCACGAAGCTGCCGGCCGCGAATAAGTTGCCGACACCCCATGACCCGTTGCTGCCGAGATCGCGGTTGTTGGCGCCGAGCTCGGATCCGAAATCGCCGGTGAACGTGACGTCGCTGGCGACAGCCACGGGGCCGGTCGTCAGCAAGCCGTCAAAGGCTTCGAAATCGATCACGCTTTTCGGCATGGAGATCGCTGCCTGGTTGTTGATCAGAAGTGCATGCGCCGGGGCGGTACTCATTACGAGCGCTGCCGCTGCGGCCAACAGATGAAGTTTCATGATGTGGTTCCTGTGGTTTGAATGGTCTGGGAATCAGGTGCCGATGATGCCGCCGTCGTCCTTGGTGATCACCACCACGGAGGAACGCGGCCGGCCGGGCGGCAGCGAAGTGACGCCGTCGGCTTCGACGCTGTACTGAACATGCGGCCATTTAGAGAACTGTTCCGGCGCTGAGGACGTCGAATCCTCGCCCGGATGCTGGATGCCGACGAACATGGTCTTGCCGTCCGGGGTCAGGGTCACGCCGGTGACTTCGCACTTGTTGGGCGAGGTCATGAAGCGCCGCGTGATGCCGGTGTTGGGGTCTGCGCACACCATCGAGTTGCGACCGATGTTGTTGAAATCACCGCTGGCGTCGCCAACCTGGTCGGTCTGCACCCAAAGGCGCCCGAACTGGTCGAACCACAGTCCGTCCGGCGCGCCATAGTCGGCACTGCCGGCGGTGTCGGCATCGACGATATTGCCTTTGAAGTTGTTGCTTGCATTGGCTGTCTTGGCGGTCAGGGTGTCGCCGCACTGGACGAAAAGATCCCAGTTGAAAGTCAACGCGGTTACCGACTTGCCGGTCTCGCGCCAGCGAATGATGTGACCATGGACGTTGTCGGCGCGCGGGTTGGCTGTGTCCACCGGCGGGCGGGCCTGGCCCGCGGCGGTGGAACCGTCCGCCGCGTTTACCGACGCCGTGCCGGTGCCGCGCCGGTTGTTGTTGGTCAGTGTGCAATAGACCTCGACTTCATCGTAGCCGCCGATGCGCGGGCGTGCACCGGTCCACTCGGGACGGTCCATCATGGTCGCGCCGACCGCGTCGGCGGCCATGCGGGTCTTGATCAGGATCTTGGCCAGCACTTCGGCATCGTTGGCGCCGCTGAAATTTGGGTTGTCGCGCAGCGCAACACCGCCCGCGCCCAGCGTGCCGGGTACCAGCGGAATCCAGACACCGGTCAGGCCGCTGTTGAACTTGGCCACGTACAGCGTGCCGCTATCGAGCAAATTGCGGTTGGCGGCACGGTTGGTCGGGTTGAACGAACCGGCACACACGAATTTGTAGATGTATTCGTTACGCTCGTCATCACCCAAGTAGAAGGCGATGCGATTGTCCTTGTCAACCACATATTGCGCGCTTTCGTGCTTGAAGCGACCCAGGGCGGTGCGCTTGACCGGCATGCTCGCAGGGTTGAACGGATCGATCTCGACCACCCAGCCAAACAGGTTCGGCTCGTTGGGGTTGTTGGTGACGTCAAAACGCGGGTCCGTGGTGTGCCAGCGATAGCCGAAGCCGCCTGCGGAAATGCCGTAGCGGCGGTTCAGCTTGCCGATTTCCGTGCCCGCGCTGGTATCCACCGCGCCTGTGCCGCCGAAATTGCCGTTGAAGTTTTCTTCGCAGGTAAGGTAGGTGCCCCAGGGCGTGATGCCATGAGCGCAGTTGTTGATGGTGCCGTTGACGGTGGTGCCGTCGCTCATGCCACCGGTGGGCACGCTGGCCGTGTCGGAAATGGTGTAGGCCTTGGATTTCATCAAGGCATGGCCGGCGGCCGGTCCCGAAATCCGCATCGCGGTGTTGGAGGTCAAGCGGCGGCCGTAGGGGGAATTCTTGATCACGGTCCACTTGCCGGCGATGCGACGTGCCTCGGCGATCGAAACGCCATGCGCAGCCTGCGACTTGCGGGTCTTGGCAATGGTGTAGCCGCTACCGACCTGGCCATCGGGAAACAGGATTTCCTCATGGGTGTACTCGTTGTTCACGCACAGGAGACCGCGGTCGCTGACCGGCGTCCCGCCCGGCCCGGTGAACGGGAAGAAGTGCATGCCGTCGTTGTGCATGCCGAACTGCTTGGCCTGGTCGGCCGCGGTTTCGCTGGCCGTTCCCGAAAACGCCGGTGCGCCGGGCATGATCGGATCGCCCCAGCCCACAAACAATTTGGAGGTATAACCGGGCGGCACAGTGACCACATCGATGGCGTCGGTCAGCGGCGAGGTGCTGGCCGGAACAAAGCTGAAGCCGATCCCCGGGAAACCCGGGCCCGCCGGTACCGGCGCGGCATGTACGGTGGAGGTCAGGCCGCCGAGCGTCAGGCCACCGGCCGAAGCCAGTGCCGCGGCGCTGAAGCCGCTTTTGATGATGAACTGGCGCCGACCTTTGTCGACTGCGCCGATGACGTCGCGAATCGACGGTGTTGATGACGGGTTGAGCGACACGTCATTGGTGGGATGCGAATTGCCCTTCATTTGAGATATCTCCTGTGGATTGCTGCGGGTGGAACCGGCACATCGTCCCGGCGCCTTGCCGTTCGATGCTTTGCGCGATTATTCGCGCCGTGCGTTACATGCCAATGTTGATGGCTGGGCTCATGCATGATCCGTTCGGGCCATGCCCACACGTATCAGCAGGGCGGCCAGCAGTCCCAGCGCCCACAACGGAATCGGTATATCGCCGTCGTCTGCCACCGGTTCAGGCAAGGAGTACACCACCGTCAAGCGCGGTTGCGTCTGGACCACCGCGTTGTTGCGGCTTTGGAAGCGCTTGGCATTCTGCGAGCCGGTTTCCTTGCCGATCAGGATCCATCCATGGTTGGATTGCGGGCTGCCGACCCAGGATTGCACGTCCTGCACCACGCGTGGCACCAGCCCGCCGTTTGTCGGCAGCACGCCGGTCCACGAATAGAATGCATTGGGCAAATCCACGAAGCGCACCACGCTGGGGACCGGGTCGAGATCGCCACCAGGCGTGGTCCACAAAGTGGTGGGGTAAAAGCGGTGACTCCAGGTGGCGTCCCCCGGCGCCGCCGGCGCGCCAGTGCCGGAGCCCCCGGCGTTCGAGGCACCTTCGCCCCACGAAGCCAGCAGGCGATGCACCGCCACATCGTGATTTTCGCGCGACATCGATTCGAAAAGCGTCAGGGTGACCTCCCTGACCGTAGCACCTGGCGGGATCGCCGACAGGTCGAACTTCAGCAGCGCACGCCTGCCCAATCCTTCGGCTGTGACCGATAGCCACAGGAAATCCCCCGATCCGTCGGCCCGCGTGGCCGAGTCCGCGGTTCCGAAATAAATGCTGGTGTCTTGCGCCGCGGTAACGGTGAGCGTTGTGTTGGCCGCTTGCGCCGCACTGTGCGCGCAGGCTGCCAAAAGCAATTGTGCTGCGAGGTTGCTACCGAGTTGGCGCATTGCATTCTTTCAAGTCCGTAAAGCTTGAAAAGTGAAGCAGCTTTTCTTGACGCTGCGATGACAGCCGATCCGCGGCACGGTGTGCTGGATGGTGGCTGTGCATTGGCGCCGATCGTCTGCAGAACCTTGAAATATCAGCGTCACAAGCGCCTCTTAATATCGGAAACTTTTGTAAACGCAATCTGCCAATCTGCGCGACTGCGCGCTACGCGAAACCCATACACATCATGTTTGCAGGCAATCGATTGGTACGAATAGCTGCCGTAATCACCATCGGCATTGGCATGGCCGCATGCGGCAAATCGGGCGGCGAGGCAAAGACTGCTTCGCAGGTGGCCGTCAAGGTCAACGCCGACGAGATCACCGTGCACCAGGTCAATCAGGTATTGGCGCGCGCCGGGCGCATCCCGCCCGAGCAACTCAAGGTGGCCAGCCGGCAGGCGGTCGAGCAACTGGTGGACCAGCAGTTGCTGATTCAGAAGGCGCTGGAAGCCAGGCTTGACCGCAGCCCGGAGATCATGGCCGCGCTCGATGCTTCGCGGCGCCAGATTCTGGCGCAGGCCTACATGGAAAAGACGGTGGCGGCCGGCATATCCAAACCCGATGCCGACGAGATCCGCAAGGTCTATGAGGCCAAGCCCGAGTTGTTCGCCGAACGCCGCATCTACCGCCTGCAGGAAATCATCACCAATGTCGATGGTGACAAGGCCAAGGAGCTGCTCACCCTGATCGGCAAGACCAAGAACCTGAACGACATTGTCTCGTTCCTGCGCACCAATGACATCAAGTTCAATGCCAATTCGGCGGTACGGCCGGCCGAGCAGCTGCCGCTGGAAGTACTGCCGGCCCTGGCGAAGATGAAGGACGGCGACATCGGCGCCCTGGGCGGCAATGGCCGCATGACCATCGTGCAACGCGTTGCCGCGCCACTGACGCCCTACAGCATCGAGGAGGCGACGCCGCTGATCGAGCAGTTCATGCAGAACCAGAAGCGTGGCGAATTGGCGGGTGCGGAGATCAAGCAATTGCGCCAGAGCGCGAAGCTTGAGTATGTGGGCGAGTTCGCGCAAGCCGCACCGGGCGCGGCCAGCGCCGGCAGCGCGCCCGGCAATGCGGTGCCGACCGGTGCTGTCACGCCCGCATCGTCCGCACCAACACCGGCAGCCGCGGTGGCGGCACCGGCGGGCAACCTCGACAATGCATTCGAAAAGGGACTCAAGGGTCTCAAGTAGCCATGATCGTGCCGCAAGCGTCGCGCGCAGCGAGACTG
>JBEIFV010000292.1:0-5196 GCA_040382235.1 Burkholderiales bacterium | reverse complement strand
GTTGGGCGTGCCGATCACCTTTCCGAAATAGACCGAGCCGGTGACGCCGGCCACCGGCCCCGAATCAAGCGTCAGGAGCGGCGACTCCATGGCCCGTTCGACCGACACCGAACCGCCGCCGCACTGCGCGATCTGCAGCGGCTGGCGGTAATGATTGGCCTTCAACTGCTCGTTCAGGTTCGACAGGTAGCGCGACATCACCGGGCCGATGTAGGCATTGAGCACCGTGGCGGTGGTGCGTTCGTATTCGCCCCATTTGGGCGCGATATCGACCGAACACGAAACGAACACCTGCGGCGCCAGGCGCTGCACGATATCGCGCACGCGGCGCTCATGGGCGGCGTATCGAAATGACCACAGGAAGCAGATCGCAATCGCCGTGCAGCCGTCGGCCAGGAGGCTCTTGACCGCCGCTTCGGCCTCCGCTTCATTCAAGGGCACCACCACTTCGCCGAAGCAGTCGACCCGTTCCGACACACCCTTGACATAGCGCTTGGGCACGATCGGATCGGGCTTCTGGCTTTCCGGGAAGTGCACCACCTTGGCGATGTCGCGCGAATTCACCCCGCGCGAACCGCGCATGATGTGGATCGCGTCTTCATGCCCGCGGGTGGTGATCAGGCCGACTTTCGCACCCTTGCGCTGGATCAGCGCATTGGTGCCCACCGTGGTGCCGTGGGTGAGTACCTTGATCTGCTCGCAGAACGTCTGAAACGGCAGTTCGAGCCGCTCGGCGGCGACAGCCATGGCCGCCAGCATGCCTTCGGCGAAATTGGCCGGCGTCGAAGCCGACTTGGTGGCGGTGATGGTGCCCTTGCGATCGAGCACGACACAGTCGGTGAATGTGCCGCCGATATCGACGCCTACTAGGTATGGTCCCACGTTGTCTCCCGATTCGTAGCAAGCGGCACCAGGCGCGATGCCGCCGGTCTTGGCGTTGATGAACGGACCCCGCATGCGGCCCGAACCGCGATTGTAGAAATGCTGCGGCGCGCTTGACCAATACCCTTTGCGTTGCATGGGCCATGCCGGAAAGGCATGTCACCGGCGCGCATCGCGACGCGCCGCCTTTAGTCCGAATGGCGCTGACTCAAGCGGGGACAACCGACAACGCGAAAATCTCGTCGTTCCCGAGATGTCGAGAACCCTCTCCCTTGAAGGGGGAGGAATGAGCAAAGCTGGCGCTTATGCGCATTCGCGACGGTGACAAACGCCAAAGCAAGTGCCATTCCCTTTAGTCCGACATGCGGGCGCTGACCCAGTCGCCGCGCGCGATCGCCGCGCGCGCCACCTGCCGCACCAGCTGCGTCAACTCGCGCCCGGCGCGCGACAGCGTGCGTTCGCGCGCATAGGCGATCGCCCAGCTCATGCGCACATCCGCCACCGGCGCGGCGCTCACGCGGCCGGCCGCCAGCGCCTCATGCAGCGCGCTGTAAGGCAACACTGTATAGCCCTCACCGGCTGTCACCATGTGCAGCATCACCGAGGTTGCGTTGGCTTCCAGCACCGGCAGCAGCGTCCGGCCCACGCGGGCCAGCGCCGCTTCGACCAGGGCACGCACCGAGTTCGGCCGCAGCGTGACCATCAGCGACTCCGCGGCAACCCGCTCGATGCTGACCGGCCGCTCAAGCGACAGGCGTGCCTTGCGCGGCCCCACCAGGTACATCGCCTCGGACAACAAGGCTTCACTGCGCAGCGCCGCCAAGGGCTCGTTGGCGGCCAGCACCGCGACATCGACCCGGCCGGCCTGCAGCCCTTCACCCAGGGCCACGCTGATGCCTTCGGTCAGGCGCAGCAGCACACCCGGATGTTCACGCCGAAACGCGCGCATCAGCGGCACGGTGACCAGGTGTTGCATCGAAGGCGGCATGCCGAACATGAGCTCGCCGCCCAACTCGCGCGCCCGCGCGCCGACCTCGTCGCGCACATGCGCGAACTCGGCCAGCAGATCGCCGGCACGCCTTTGCAGCAATTCGCCCGCCTCGGTCAGCGTCACGCCGCGTTCGCTGCGATGAAACACCGCAACGCCCAGATCGGCCTCGAGCGCGCGCACGCTGCGCGACAATGCCGGTTGCGCCACATGCAGCAGTGCCGCGGCGCGCGTAAAGCTCTTGAGCTCGGCGACTTGCAGGAAATAGTGCAGTTGGCGGATGTTCACCCGGGGAAGTTTAACAAGCACCGCATCCCGCCCCGGGGCACACGGCGGAAGTCGGGGCTTGGCCGTTTGCTAGAATCGTGCCGACAAGAACATCGGAGACCGGAGACAGCGGATGCAACTTCATCGATCAAGCGCCGAAGCCTGGCCGACCCGCTTTGTGCGCCGCGATGCGCAAAACCGCAGCGTGTGGCGCACCGAATACCTGGGCCCGCCGCCGTCACAGCGCGGCGCCACCATCGAGCAGGGCACCGACGACTTCGTCGCTCCCCCTGAGAATTCGCCGCAGTCCTTCCGCATCGAGCAGGATGCCGGCATCGTGGTGCAGCCGCATTTTCATTTCGTCAACCAGTTCCAGGTGGTGGTGGCCGGCAGCGCCGCGATCGGGCGCAACCCGGTGACGCCGATCGGTGTGCATTACGCCGGCGCGCATACCGGCTACGGCCCCATCACCGCCGGCCCGCAAGGCGTCACCTATTTCACCCTGCGCGCGCAGTCCGACGGCACCGGTGCGCAATACCTGCCGGCGTCACGTGCGCGCATGCAGAAGGTGCCGAAACGCTACATCCTGGCCGAGCCCTGCCCGGCTCTCGATGACGCTGCCCTCGCAAGCCTTGGCGCACCGCAAACCGTCACCATGCTTGACGAAACCGACGGCATCGGTGCCTGGGTGTTGCGCCTGCCGGCCAATGGCACATGCCTCGGGCCGGATCCAGCCAGGGGGGCGGGCAATCAATTTTCATCGCCCGCGGCAGCCTGCTGCACCAGGGCCGGGAACTTGACCGCCACGCCTGCCTGTATCTCTCTTCCGACGAACCGGCGCTGCCGCTGACAGCTGGCGCTGCCGGGCTCGAAATCGTGTTCTGTCAGTTTCCGCGTCGCACGCAATAGCTGCGCGGCGGCGGATGCCGCGCGCGCCACCAGGAGGCAGCATGCAATTCAGGCAAGTTTTGGCAGCACTCAATGCGACCGTTCTCGGTTTGACCCTGGCGGCACCGGCCGGCCTCAACGCACAGGCGGCCTATCCGGTACGACCGATCAAGGTGGTAGTCGGCTTCCCGCCGGGCCAGGCGACCGACGTCATCGCGCGCCTGATGGCCACCAAATTCACCGAAAGCCTGGGCCAGCCGGTGGTGGTCGACAACCGCCCCGGCAAGGGCGGCAGCCTGGGCGCGGAACTGGTCGCCAAATCCGCGCCCGACGGCTACACGTTGCTGGTGTCGGCCACCGCGCCCCTGGCCACCAATGTCAACCTGTACCCGAACGTCGGCTACAACCCGGCCACCGACTTCGCGCCCATCAGCCTGATGGCCTGGCTGCCCTTTGTGCTGATCGTCAACCCCGCGGTGCCGGCCAACAACATGGCGGAGCTGATCGCCTATGCCAAGGGGCGCCCGGGCGCCTTGTCGTACGCCTCGTCGGGCAATGGCACGACCGCGCACCTGACCATGGAAATGTTCAAGCGCGCCGCCGGCCTGGACATCCTGCATGTGCCCTACAAGGGCGGTGTCGCCGCCTTGTCGGACGTGATGTCGGGGCAACTGCAGATGGGCTGGGACACGGCATTGTTCCTGTTGCCGCATATCAAGGCCGGCAAGGTGCGCGCGATCGCCACCGCCAGCCCGGCCCGTTCGCCCCTGATGCCGGACATCCCGGCCGCGGCCGAGACCGTGCCCGGGTTCTCCTCCGGTGCCTGGCTGGGCCTGGTGGCGCCGGCCGGCACGCCGCGCGACATCGTCAACCGCCTCAACAGCGAATTGCACAAGTTCATGAAGACCCCGGAGCTTGCCGATCGGTTGGCCGCGCTCGGCAGCGAGGTGTTGCTGTCGACCCCGGACGAGTTTCACGAGCACATCAAGCGCGAAATGGTGAAATGGGGCCGGGCGGTCAAGGATTCGGGCACCAAGCTCGATTGAGTCGGGCCGGCGACAGCGCACGATACAAGTTGCCCAACCAGCGCACCGCCGCGCCTGTGCGCCGCTAGAATCAGGTTTGGTCCCCAGCCACCCGCCAGCCACCCGCCACCAGGAGTCGCCGCCATGCCACGCCACGCCGGTTTTGTCCCCCACGGAGTCATTCCCGCGGTATTGCTTCCCTTCAACGAAGACTTTTCAATCGATGAAGCCAGCTATCGCGCGCACCTGCGCGATGTGGCGGCGGTCGCCGGCATCAGCGCGATCACCACCAACGCCCATTCGACCGAGGCCGCTTCATGCAGCTTCGATGAACAGCAGCGCGTGCTGGCCATCACCCAGGACGAGATCGGCGCGCGCCTGCCGATCGTCAACGGCATCTATGCCGATGGCAGCCTGGAAGCGCAGCGGCTGGCGAAAATGGCGCATGCGGGCGGTGCCTCGGCGCTGCTGGTGTTTCCATCGGCCATCTACGCCATGGGCCAGCGCCCGGAAATGGCGATCGAGCATTTCAAGCGCATCGCGGAGGTGACCGATCTGCCGCTGATCGCCTTCCAGTACCCCGCCAGCGGCAGCCAGGGCTATCCGCTGCCAACCTTGCTGCGCATGCTGGAGGCGGTACCCACCATTCGCGCCATCAAGGACTGGTGCGGCAACGCGCAGCTGGCCGACCGCCAGGTACGCGCCCTGCAAACCCGCAATCCGCCGGTCAATGTGCTGTCGACCCACAGCGCTTGGTTGTTGAGCTCACTGGTGCTGGGCTGCAACGGCCTCCTGTCAGGCAGCGGCTCGGTGATCGCCGACCTGCAGGCGCAGTTGTTCGAGGCGGTCAGGTCCGATGATCTGGCCACGGCGCGCCGCGTGCATGAGCGCATTTATCACACCGCCGAAGTGTTCTATGCCGACCCGCCGGTCGACATGCACAACCGCATGAAGGAAGCGCTGGTTCTGATGGGCAAGCTGCCGCGCGCGGTGGTGCGCCCGCCGCTTGTGAAGATTTCGGCAGCCGAGATCGAGCGCATCCGGCAGGCCTTGATCGCAGCCGCGCTGCTGGCGCCTGACGAGGCGCGCCGCCTGGCGGCCTGATCCACGCGGCAAGCGCTGGCCCTCATGCGCCGCCAGGCGCAT
>JBEIFV010000291.1:0-5405 GCA_040382235.1 Burkholderiales bacterium | reverse complement strand
GATTGCACAACAAAAATCCCAAGCCTTTCATCTGGACTGCAAAGGCCCATGACATCCTCGCCAAGGTCATTCGCGCCAACAGTCGCTTAAGTTCCAAACAGAATGAAGCACTACACTAGGCTGGCATAGCAGAGACGACGCAGTCCAATTTCTATTGAACGATTGCGCGTTCGACCCGCCAATTGACGCCAGCCAAGCAGAAGGAATCTGGGCCGAATATCGAGCTCGTGCAGAGGCAATCCCGGAAAGACCCCCAGCATTGCCGGTTCATTTGCCGCTAAATTCCCGGGACCAGATCCATGCGCAAAAATTCATGCGCTTCCTGAATAGCAAAGGGGCGCACGACATTGGCTCGGTCATCAAGGTCGACCTGTCGCAACTTGCAGTGGTTCAGTATGTCGTCGTGACTGAACGCGCAGAGAACTACGCACCAATTGTCGCGAACGATGACGGATGGCGGCACGAATGCCTTCCGCTAAAAGATCCAACGCCCACCAACCTTAGGGCATCAGTAAGTAGGACTGGGCCGAATGGTCTGAGTACCGAAGCCACAATTGACGTGCCTCATTCCGAGCACGCATTCCTACCGGACCCCACGGGAACTGCGTTTACGGTGACGCAGTTTCTAAGGCATGTCACCGCAGTCCAAGGCGGTAACAGGTTGTATCTAAAGGCGGGTTACCACCGATCCTTTGCAAAGGTACTCAGCGTCCCTGTTGCGACCGTGCCGAGTGCTATGGTCGCTTTGGTCTCGAATACCTTCACACCAGCGCCCTTTCCTGTAAACGCCGCGGCCGGGCTGACCACAGGAACGGCCGGCTTAGACCCTTTCGGTTTACGGGCAGCGGTACTGAGGGACTTTTTCACGGATGGCCTATTCATGGATGTGCTCCTTCGGAAGAAACGCTACCAATTGCAGGTGCGGTCAACCTGGGTGGCAATTGATGACCCAAACTAATGTTGCGTCAAAAATGTGAATTTGAAAGCGTTGAGCAACAATTCATCACAATCGCTTTTTGTTCCTTCTTCGCGCCTGCGGCGCTGTATTTAGCGTACAACTTTTCCGGCAATTTGACAAGAAAATCGCGCAAAAATGCAAACGAAACAAGCTATTGCAGCACAGCTCAATCAACTACAAACGCGAAAAACAGCAGCTTTTTTCCACGTTTGCAATTTTTGCAAGGCGTTCCCGGCAGATTGACAGAAGTCGCGCTGCGGGGTTTTGGGGCGGATAAACCGCCCGTGTCCCACCCAGGCAGCCTCACGAGACAAAGCCCAAATTCCCCATGACCGCCAACGCCCTCCAGAACATCGCTCAAATCGAAGCCAGCCTGTGGGCCGGCGCAGACCAACTGCGCGCCAACTCAAAGCTGACCAGCAACGAATACTGCATGCCGGTGCTGGGCGTGATTTTCCTGCGCCATGCCACCAACCGCTACCAGGCCGCACTCGCCGCCATCGAGGCCGATCAGGCAGCCGGCAAAATGCCCAAACGCCCATTGGGCAAGGCGGACTTCATCAAGCGCCGCGCACTTATGCTGCCCGAAGCCGCCCGCTACGACACCCTGCTCCGACTGCCCTCGGAAACCAATCTCGGGTCGGCGCTGGTCGACGCCATGAACGCCATCGAAGCCGACTTCGAGCCCCTGGCCGGCCAGCTGCCCAAGGACTACGACCGGTTCGAGAAAAAAGTCCTCGAAGACCTGCTGCGCATTTTCGATTCCGAGGCACTGCGCAACGCCACCGGTGATGTGTTCGGCCGCATCTACGAATATTTCTTGATGAAGTTCGCCATGGAGGGCGCGCAGGACAAGGGCGAGTTCTTCACACCGCCCTCGCTGGTCCAAACCCTCGTCAACGTCATCGAGCCCGACCACGGCATCGTCGCCGACCTCGCCTGCGGGTCCGCCGGCATGTTCGTGCAAACCAGCCACTTCATCGAGCATGAGGGGCTGGATACGATGAAGCGCGTCACCTTTTACGGCCAGGAAAAAACCGCCACCACCATCCGCCTGGCCAAAATGAACCTCGCCGTTCATGGACTGGAAGGCGACATCCGCGAAGCCAATACCTTCTACCAGGACCTGCACCGCTTACCTGACGGTCGCCCGCTGTGGGGCAATTGCGATTTCGTCATGGCCAACCCGCCCTTCAACGTCGACAAGGTCGATGCCGAGAGCGTCAAGACCGACCAGCGCCTGCCCTTTGGCCTGCCCGGCGTGAACAAGGACAAACACGTCTCCAACGGCAACTACCTGTGGATCTCCTACTTCCACAGCTACCTGTCACCCACCGGCCGCGCCGGCTTCGTCATGTCATCGCAGGCCAGCAGCGCCGGTCATGGCGAGAAGGAGGTGCGACGCAAGCTGGTCGAAACCGGCGATGTCGACGTCATGATCGCCATCCGCTCCAATTTCTTTTATACCCGCAGCGTTCCCTGCGAGTTGTGGCATTTCGACCGTGCCAAACCCGCCGACCGCAAGGACAAGGTGCTGATGCTCGACGCGCGCCACGTCTACCGCAAGGTCACGCGCAAGATCTTCGACTTCAGCCCGGAGCAGCAGTCCAACCTTGCCGCTATCGTCTGGCTCTACCGCGGCCAGCAGGCTCGCTTCCTGAAATTAATCCATGGCTATGTAGAGCGGCTCGCCGCCGAGGCGGAAGCCATCGACCCCGTGCTCACCCGTTTCGAAACAGCGCTGACTGCGAGTCGCGCCCCGCTGGCGGCCTTCGCGGAAAGCATCGCGGGCCTGAAAGAGATTCCGCAAGAAAAGCGCCAGCCCATCGCCGATGCCATGATCGAATGGACTGACGCCGCCAATGCCTACGCCGCCGATCGCGCCAGCCTGCTGAAAGGACTGGCCGCATTCAGCCAACACCTGGCCAAGGCACCGCCAATAACCAACGCGGCCCAGCACCAGGCCCGCTATACCTTTGACCCGCAGGCGGAAGCCGCACGCGGCATCATCAAGCAGATCGACCTGCTCTACAAACTCGCGGCCCGCGCCGCGCAACTGGCGCAGGAATTGGCGGCCGACGATGCTGCCGCCGAGTATTTGGACCGCCGTGCGGCCGGCAAATTCATCAAGCAACTTGACGAAGATCGCAAGGCCGCCGTCGAGCAAATCAAGGCTGCCACCTACATTCATCGCCAGATCGCCTGGCTGCATGACCGTTTCCCCAACGCCGAAATGCAGGACGTGCCGGGCCTGTGCAAGGTCGCCACCCGCGCAGAAATCGAAGCCGCCGACTGGAGCCTCACGCCGGGCCGTTACGTCGGCGTCGCGCCGGTGGAAGTGGATGAGGACTTCGACTTCGAGCAAGTTCTGCGTGACATCCATGTAGAACTGGCCGACTTGAACCGGGAGGCGGCGCAGTTGGCCGCGAAGATTCAGGAAAATTTTGAGGAGCTAGGCGTATGAGTTGGCAGTCTTGCCGGCTTGGCGACGTGATAACGCTAAAGCGCGGACACGACTTGCCCGATCAAGCGCGTCAGGATGGCGATGTGCCTGTAGTTTCCTCTTCCGGCATTACCGGCCGACACAACGAAGCCAAGGCAAAAGCACCCGGCGTCGTGACCGGTCGATACGGAACCATCGGCGAGGTGTTCTATCTTGATGAGGACTACTGGCCGCTAAATACCGCCTTGTACGTCATCGATTTCAAGGGCAATGACCCGCGCTTTTCCGCATACCTTCTCCGAAATACCCTGAAGGGCTACCAAAGCGAGAAGGCTGCCGTCCCAGGAGTCGATCGAAATGTTCTCCACGAGATCAAGGTCAAAAAGCCGAGCTACGTTGCACAACGTCGCATCACCGACATCCTTTCGGCATACGATGACCTGATCGAAAACAACCTCCGGCGGATGACTCTTCTGGAGGACTCAGCGCGGCATCTTTATCATGAATGGTTTATTCGTTTGCAATTTCCCGGTCATGAACACGCGCACATCACTGATGGCGTGCCTGCAGGTTGGCAACGTGCGCCCTCGCCGAAGGCTATCGAAATAAATCCGCAAACCAAGTTGTCCCAAAACGATGAGAACTGGTACGTGGAAATGGCCGACTTGCCAACGGACTCCATGGTTATCCAGAACGCCGTTATGCGTGACGGCAGAAGCGGCAGCAAGTTCCAAAACGGCGATACGCTCTTGGCACGAATCACCCCTTGTTTGGAGAATGGCAAGACAGGCTTTGTAAATTTCATGGCGCCGGGTGAAACAGGTCGCGGTTCTACGGAGTTCATAGTGTTGCGATCGCGGCGCTTGACGCCTGAATTTGTCTACTGTCTTGCACGGACTTACCATTTCCGCGAGAACGCGATAAAGAGCATGATCGGTTCATCTGGCCGCCAGCGGGTACAGGAAAGCTGCTTCGAAAAATTCATGGTTTGGGTGCCACCTGCATCGCTGCTTCGATTGTTTAGCGAATTCGCCGAACCGACGTTTTCCCAGATCAAAACGCTTCATGTTCAAAACCAAAAACTCAGCGCCGCCCGCGACCTCCTCCTCCCGCGCCTGATGAGTGGCGAACTGGCGGTCTGACGCAATGAACGCGCATCCCGAAACGCCCTACAGCGACTACATCGTCTTCATCGACGAGAGCGGCGATCACGGGTTAGGCAACATCGATTCCGAATATCCGATGTTCGTGCTGGCGCTGTGCATTTTCCGCAAGCAAGACTACATCGATGTGGTGTGCCCGATGGTTCAGCGCTTCAAGTTCAAGCACTGGGGGCATGATTCGGTGGTGCTGCATGAGCACGACATCCGTAAGCCGAGTGGGCCGTATGGATTTCTGTTCAACGCGGCGCGGCGGGCCGAGTTCATGACGGATCTGAACGCATTGATCGAGGCGGTGCCGTTTACCTTGATCGCCTCGGTCGTGCGCAAGAACGATCTGAAGCAGGCGTACACGCTGCCCGCGAATCCGTATCACCTTGGCCTGGAGTTCGGGCTTGAACGGCTCCACAAATTTCTGGATGGTTGCGACCAGGCGGACCGGTTGACGCATGTGGTGGTGGAACGCCGCGGTCGCCGCGAGGATGCGCAACTGGAGCTGGAATTTCGCCGCATTTGCGATGGGGCGAATTTCATGAACCGGCGGCTGTGCCTGGACATCGTCATGTCGCCCAAGGAATCCAACGCGCCCGGCATGCAGTTGGCGGATCTGATGGCGCGGCCGATCGGTATCAAGGCCCTGCGACCGATGCAACCCAACCGGGCCTATGAGATTCTGGAAACCAAGTTTCGCCGCAGCCCGAATGGGGATGTTCGGGGGTGGGGTCTGAAAAGCTTCCCCTAGTGTAGTGCTTCATTCTGTTTGGAACTTAAGCGACTGTTGGCGCGAATGACCTTGGCGAGGATGTCATGGGCCTTTGCAGTCCAGATGAAAGGCTTGGGATTT
>JBEIFV010000290.1:0-5456 GCA_040382235.1 Burkholderiales bacterium | reverse complement strand
GGCGGCCACGACGCTGTGGCCGTGCATGGCCGGGAATGCGCAGCGGGCTGCGCCGCGCCGTGTGCGCAGCCCGCATGAGCGGTGGCGCCGGGTTCTGGTGACGGGCTACCCGGCGGCGCTGTCGCGCTTTGAGCGCGGCTGGTTGGCCGCGCGCAGATTCACGGTGCTGACGCGGCGTCACGACGAGGCTGCTGCCTTGCGCTGCCGCGCCGACCGCCTGGTCGGCTATGGCAGAGTGGCCAGCCGTTCTGACGGCGTGGCGGTTCACACGCCCGCACTCGAAGGCATGAGCGGCGCCGGCATGTGGGTGCTTGAACCCTGCCGCGGCGGGCAGGGGGCGCGCCTGCGTCTGGACGCGGTGCAGTCGGCTTATGTTCACGGCCGCTACATGCGCGGGCATGACGTGGGCGCGGCGCAGGAGCTGTTTCGCCATTGACAGGTTGAAGACGGGCTGTGGCGGCTGTCGGATTGTGCAACCGGTTATCATCGAGTCATGAAGACCCGCCACACCGCCGCCCGGCGTTTTGTCGCTGCAGGGCAGGTGCGCATCATCGGCGGGCAGTGGCGCAGTCGCGTGCTGAAGTTTCCCGAGCTGCCTGGCCTTCGTCCGACGCCTGACCGGGTGCGCGAAACCCTGTTCAACTGGCTGGGGCAAGACTTGACCGGCATGCGATGCCTTGATTTGTTCGCAGGCAGCGGCGCGCTGGCCTTCGAAGCCTTGTCACGCAATGCGCGCGAAGTGGTGATGGTCGAGCGCGACGCGCGTGCACGCGCTTGGCTCGCGGAATCCGCCATCGCGCTCGATTGCGGTGCACGGGCACGGATCGCTGGCACTGATGCGCTACAATTTTCGGATTCGGGGCGGGTTGGGTTCGACCTGATTTTTCTCGATCCGCCCTTCGATCAGGGCTTGCTTGAGCAGGTATGGCCGCGAATTGGTGCCCTGGCCGCGCCGGCGGGCTTGGTGTACATCGAAACGGGGGCGCCGTTTGCGCCCGAAGCGCCTTGGGTGACCTGGAAGTCGGGCCGGGCGGGTGCGGTTTTCTACCAATTGGTGAAGCGAGCGGAGCAGGCGACATCGGCCTGAGGAAGCGGCGATCCACGAAGGCGCAGGCGGCATGCAGCTGCGAAGCGATGAATTCCCCGGTGCGGCCACGGCTCGCGGGCTCGAAGCAAGGTTTGCAAAATGACTCTTGGCAAGGTACGCGCAGTCTACCCCGGCACATTCGACCCGCTGACGCGGGGGCACGAAGACCTTTTTCGGCGTGCCTCGAAGCTCTATCACGAGGTGATTCTCGGAGTCGCCGACAGCCGCTCGAAACGCCCCATGTTCACCTTGGACGAGCGCCTGCAGCTCGCGCGTGAGGCGCTGTCCGATGTTCCGAACCTGCGCGTGGAGGTATTCCGTGGCCTGTTGGTCAATTTCGTCAAGGAGCACGACGCACAGGTGATTTTGCGCGGCTTGCGCGCGGTGTCGGACTTCGAGTACGAATTCCAGCTGGCCGGCATGAATCGGCAACTGATGCCCGAGGCAGAGACCATGTTCATGACGCCCTCGGAGCAGTACCAGTATGTGTCGGCCACCCTGGTGCGTGAGATCGCCACGCTGGGAGGGGATGTGAGCAAGTTCGTGTCGCCCTCGGTAAAGCGCCGGCTTGACGAAAAGCTGGCCAAGACGCCGCGCGAATAGCGCGCGTGCACACGGCCGTGGAGTCTCCGTGGCGCTGAGCATTACCGATCATTGCATCAACTGCGATCTGTGCGAGCCCGAATGTCCCAACCAGGCGATCTCGCTCGGTCAAGAAATCTACGAAATCGATCCCGCCCTCTGCACCGAATGTGTCGGGCACTACGAGGCACCCCAGTGCCGCGCGGTATGTCCGGTCGACTGCATTCCCGGCAACCCCGATTTCGTCGAGTCGCACGCCGAACTGTTCAAGAAATACCTGCTGCTGACCGGTAGAGGCGCTTGAACCGAAAAATGCCCGCGTCGCTGTAATTCTTGCGGCAACGATCGATAACCAATGGTCATGGCGTCGGCCCACCCCAAACCATGAAGCCTGTCATGCCCGCGCAGGCGGGCATCCAGCGCGTTGCGCTCCTGGGCGCCCGTTTGCAAGGGAGTGACTGCCGTTTGTTTCACGTTGACCGCCCGCTGGCACACCCAGCCTGAAAGGCGATGAATGACGGGTGGCTAGAGCGAAACGTCGAAACCGGATGCGCCCAGCGCCGGCTCGAGCATGTTTTGCTCCAGCATGGCTTCAATCTCCAGGCGCAGGTTGTCAAGGCTCGTCACCTGTATGGTCATCAGGCGTTCGGTTTCGGCCAGTTCGTCAATGCGCTCTTCCAGAGTATCGGTCGCCGTGTGAATGCGCTTGATCGATTCAAGCCGCCGCTTGAGAACCTGCTGGCGCTCCTTGATCTGGCCTTCAAGCGGATTCATCACGGCCTTGAGCCAGCCTTCGGTATCGCGATTGGCGATCTCGAATGCCATCTGGATGCGTGAAGCGATGACGTCGAAGAAGCGTCGCGTCAAGGTGCGTTCATAGGTGGTAATGAGCGAAAGGGCGCCAAACCTGCGGTTGAAACTGTCCTCGACGCGATCGAGCTCCTTGAGATAACGATGCATCGAAAACGCCTGCGGCAGCGCCAGTTTCAGCTTGAAATCCTCTGAAAAGCGTTGGTACATGGCCGCCATCATGTCGGTGATCTCGGCAACAATGCGGTTGGACGTTTCCAACAGCAGGCGGTTGTGGGTGAAGAACCCGCGCATCGCGTCGAGCATGCCTGCCGAGAAGGTGGCCGCATTGATGCCTTCCCGGGTCTTCGCAACCTGGGCCTCAAAGGCATCGCTGCCAAGATGCGCAAACAGGGAATTGGTGCTGCGTGCGAGCACGCTGCGGATTGCCGAGAATTGCATCAGCCCGCGTTCGAACTGGTCTTTTTCGAGCTTGATCTTTGCAAGCATGGCCTGCATCACGCCCTGATTCTTGCCCTGCAGTCCGCCGAGCTCGGCACGTTGCTCCTTGACACTGCCGACCCGGGTGGCGAGCAGTGCCTGCGCCGCGCCGATGATGTCATGCATCTCGTCGGCCACGAACTCGCGCACGATGTCCTGTTTGGCCGGGATCAGATCTTGCGACAGGGCAGTCTCCAGGCTTGGCAAGCGGCTGCGCGCGAGAAGTTCGGGATCGTTGTGAATCTTGGCCACCAGGCCTTTTTGTGCCGAGATCGGAAAGACGCTGGTGGCGGCCAGCCCGAGCGTGGCGGCTACCCGGCTTACCTGGCGCTCGATTTCACTCTCGATCTCGGCACCTGTCTTGAGTTCGTCCCACATGCTGTCGATCTTGTTCAAGACCGCCATGCGGCCGCGACCGGCACCGGCCGCGCCGATATGCTCGCGCCAGATCTGGATATCCGATTTTGTGACACCGGTATCAGCCGCCAGAATGAACAAAACCGCATGCGCGTTCGGAATCAGATTGAGCGTGAGTTCGGGCTCGGACCCGATCGCGTTCAGGCCCGGGGTATCCAGGATCACCAGGCCCTGGGCCAGCAAGGGGTGCGGGAAGTTGATGATCGCGTGGCGCCAAGCCGGAATTTCGACGGTGCCATCGGGTGCGACCGTGGCGCGCGCGTCGGGATCCTTTTCGTCGAACAGGCCGTATTGCCGCGCCACTGAAACCCGCACGCGTTTGGTCTGGCTGACTTGCAGGAAGGCCTCGAGCATGGCGTCGCCCGAACTGGTGTCCAGGGCGAATACGGTCCAGGCGTCCGGATACTGCTTCAAATGCGCCACGCTCGAAGGCTTGGCGCGAGTATCGATGGGCAAAAGGCGCAGCTGTGGCGGATCCCTGTCGTTGTACAGCAGCTCGGTCGGGCACATGGTGGTGCGGCCGGCCGAAGAAGGCAGGATGCGCCTGCCGTAGTCGGCGAAAAAGATGGCGTTGATGAGTTCGGACTTGCCGCGCGAAAACTCGGCGACAAATGCGATCGACAGCTTGTCTTCCGCCAGGCGATCCAGTACGCGCTGGATGCGGGTGATGCCTTGCACATCGGCGATGCCGTTCTCGCCCATCCAGTCGCGAAAACGCACGATTGCCTGCCCCAGGGCGAAGCGCCACGAACTGTAAAGCTGAAAGCGTTCGACGAGGTTGACGCCGTTCATGGGGCAATGGCTTCAGGGACGATGGGTTGCGATAGTGATTGGCGTGCGTATCCGTTGGAAATTATCGCATGCTGTGCTTGCCCACTTCGTCTGTTGCCGGTGCGGGAGCGGGCGCTGCGATCATTGGGCAGTCTTGCGAAAATCCGGCGGATACCCTTGTTCAGTGGGCCAGCCAAGAGGCGCGTTACTCAACAAGCCGGATTTCAAGGGCATTTTTCCGCGCCTTGTCAATGCTGGCATTTCAGGCAGTAAAAAGTCGAACGCTGGCCCTGCACGGCACGCCGGATCGGTGTGGCGCAGACCCTGCACGGCAAGCCTTCGCGACCATAGACCGAGTATTCAAGCTGGAAGTAGCCTGGCCCGTCATTGCTGGAAAAATCGCGCAGCGTACTGCCACCCTTGGTGATCGCAGCCGACAGCACCGCCCGAATTTCCGGAACCAGCGTCGCGTACCGTTTGAGGCTGATGCGGCGGGCGGGCGTTTTCGGATGGATGCGCGCGCGAAACAGCGATTCGCTGGCGTAAATGTTGCCCACGCCCACCACGATATCGCCCGCCAGCAGCACTTGTTTCACGCTGGCAGCGCGCTTGCGGGTTGCGTTGTAGAGAAGCTCCGCGGTGAATCCGGGTGTCAATGGCTCCACCCCCAGGGATGCGAGGAGCGGGTGGCTCGCAAGCGGGCCTGCCGAAACCGGATGCCACAGTACTGCGCCGAATCGGCGCGGGTCGGTCAGGCGCAGAACCCGGCTGCCCACCTGCAAATCGAAATGCGCGTGCTTGGCCGCCGGCGTACCGGCAGCCATGAAGCGCAAGGAACCGGACATGCCCAGATGAATGATCAACCAGCCGCGTGCCGCGCCGTCAGCGGCGCAGGCGACGAGCAGATACTTGCCTCGTCTATCCACACTCGCTATGCGCAGGCCCTTGAGCAGTTGTGGCAAGTCGGGATCGACCGGCCAGCGCAGGCGATGATCACGGATTTCGACATTAGCGACGACGCGGCCTTGGAGACCCGGCGCGATGCTTAGCCGGGTAACCTCAACCTCTGGAAGTTCGGGCATGTTTGCTGTCGATTTTGCATGGGCCTGCTGTAATATCCGCAGGAACGGGCCGAACTATACCGGTCAGACGTTGCAAAGACGAAAAACCCGATGATTCCGAAGCTCATGTTTGCTTCCGCGCTGTGCCCGTTGTTGCTTTTTGGAGCGTGCGCCCCGTTGTCCAAGCCTGCTGCGGAAGCACCGGTCGCGCCGGTGCGGGTCGCGCAGGCGCCGTCGGCCCAACCGGT
>JBEIFV010000289.1:0-5498 GCA_040382235.1 Burkholderiales bacterium | reverse complement strand
CGCGCGCGAGGTCGAGCAGCAGGTCACCGAGCGGGTGGAGAAGAAGCTGCAGGAAATGCCGGAGATCCAACATCTGCGCAGCTTTTCACGCCCCGGCGAATCGCTGGTGTTCGTTGCCATAAAGGATTCGATTCCGGCAGCGCAGGTGCCCGAGGTGTTCTACCAGGTGCGCAAGAAGGTCGGCGACATTCGCGGCAGCCTGCCGGCGGGCGCGATCGGCCCCTCGTTCAACGACGAATTCGGCGATACCTTCGGCAACATCTACGCCATCACCGGCGACGGCTTTTCCTATGCCGAGATCAAGGACTATGCCGACCGCATCAAGATAGAGTTGCTGCGCGTGCCCGACGTGGCCAAGGTCGAGCTGATCGGCGAACAGGATGAAAAGATCTACATCGAGCTTGCCAATACCAAGATCGCGAACCTGGGTCTGGATGCGCAGACCATCATCGCGGTGTTGCAGCAGCAAAACGCACTGACCCCGGCCGGCGCCTTCAATACCGCCGATGAGCGGGTCTACCTGCGCGTCTCCGGTGACCTGGAATCGCTGGCTACCGTCAGCAACCTGCCGATCCGCGTGGGCAACCGCACGTTTCGGCTGGGCGATATCGCCACCGTGTCGCGCGGTTTTGCCGATCCGCCGCAGTCGAAGATGCGCTTCATGGGCGCCGAAGCCCTGGGCATCGGCGTGTCGATGCGCAAGGGCGGCGACATCATCACCCTCGGGCGCAACCTCGATCGCGAACTCGACCGCATCGAGAAGAGCCTGCCGATCGGCATCGACATCACCCGCGTCAACGACCAGCCGCGCGCGGTCAAGGCCTCGATCGGCGAATTCGTGCGCTCGGTCACCGAAGCAGTGGTGATCGTTCTGGCGGTGAGCTTTTTGTCACTGGGTTTTCGTACCGGCATCGTGGTGGCCCTGTCGATCCCGCTGGTGCTGGCGCTGACCTTCATGTTCATGAACATCTTCGATGTCGGCCTGCACTCGATTTCGCTGGGCGCATTGATCCTGGCTCTAGGCCTCCTGGTGGACGACGCCATCATCGCCGTGGAAATGATGGCCCTCAAGATGGAAGAAGGCATGGACCGCTTCAAGGCCGCCAGCTTCGCCTACACCTCGACCGCGTTTCCCATGTTGACCGGCACGCTGGTGACCGCCGCCGGCTTCCTGCCGATCGCCACCGCGCGCTCGTCCACCGGCGAATACACGCTGTCGATTTTCCAGGTGGTGGTGATTTCGCTCCTGATCTCCTGGGTGGTGGCGGTGATCGTGATTCCTTACCTCGGCTATCACCTGCTGCCCGATCATCCCGCCCACAAGAACGGGCATGCAAAGCCGCACCAGCCGGGCTGGTTCGAACGCCTGCCGCTGATCGGTCGTGTCGCCACTTTCGGGCGCAACTTCTATGCGCATTTTCGCGATGTCGTCGAATGGTGCATCACCTGGCGCAAGACCGTGATCGTCGCCACAATCGTGTTGTTCGCCTTGTCAGTATTCGGTTTCAAGTTCGTGCAGCAGCAGTTCTTTCCTTCCTCGACTCGCGTCGAGTTGTTGGTCGACCTGAAACTGGCCGAGGGCGCCTCGTACTGGGCCACCGAGCGCGAGGTGAAAAAGCTGGAAGCCATCATCAAGGGCGAAAAGGCCCATTACGACAACTTCGTGAGCTATGTGGGCACCGGCAGCACGCGCTTTTTCCTGTCTCTGGACCAGCAGCTGCCGGCACCGAGCTTCGCGCAGTTCGTCATCACCGCCAACGACCTGAAGGCGCGCGAACTGCTGCGTGAAAAAATGATCAAGCTGCTGGAGGGAGACCAGTTCACCGCCGTGCGCGGCCGCGTGCTGCGCCTGGAGAACGGCCCCCCCATCGGCTACCCGGTGCAGTTCCGCGTCAGCGGCGACGACCTCACCGTGCTGCGCGCCACTGCCGAGAAGGTGGCCGACGTGATGCGCGCCAACAGCGACTTGAGCAACGTTAACCTCGACTGGAACGAGCGCGCCAAGGCGGTCCGTCTCGAAATCGACCAGGACAAGGCGCGCGCGCTCAACATCAGCACCCAGGACCTCTCCAACTTCCTGGCCACCTCGATCAACGGCGCCACCGTCACCTACCTGCGTGAACGCGACAAGCTGATCGAAGTGTTGTTGCGCGGCGCCACGCCCGAGCGGGTGCAGCTTTCGCAACTGCAGAACCTGTCGGTGCCCACCCGCTCGGGCAAGCCGATCCCGCTGACCCAGATCGCGCGCGTGAGTTATGAGTTCGAGGAAGGCATCGTGTGGCGCCGCGACCGCCTGCCGACCATCACCATCCGCGCCGACGTGTATGGGCTTACCCAACCGGCCACGGTGACCGCGGCCATCGACCCACTGCTGAATGATCTGCGTCGCGCACTGCCGCCGGGGTTTCGCATCGGGGTGGGCGGTGCGGTCGAGGAATCCGCCAAGGCCGGCGCCTCGATCGCAGCCGGCATGCCGCTGATGGCGCTCACAATGCTGACAGTGCTGATGATGCAGCTGCAAAGCGTGCAGCGCATGATCCTGGTGGTGCTGACCGCGCCACTGGGCCTGATCGGCGTGACAGCCGCCCTGCTGGTTTCCGGCAAGCCGTTCGGCTTCGTGGCGATGCTGGGCTTCATCGCACTCTCCGGCATGATCATGCGCAACAGCGTGATCCTGATCGACCAGATCGAGCAGGACATCTTCGCCGGCCACGAGCCGTGGAACGCGGTGATCGACGCCACCGTGCGGCGCTTCCGGCCGATCGTCTTGACCGCGCTGGCGGCGATCCTGGCGATGATTCCGCTGGCGCGCTCGGTGTTCTTCGGGCCGATGGCGGTGGTGATCATGGGTGGGCTGGCGGTGGCCACCGTCCTGACCCTGTTGTTCCTGCCGGCGGCCTATGCGGCCTGGTTCAGGGTGAGGAAGCCGGCGCTGGCGCCACCAGTTGGGTCGTCGCCGACCAGGTCTGTACAGGGAGAAGCGCTACTGGCGCCCTGAGTCATCGAATAGCGCCAGCGCGATGGTTTGGCATTGCGCAAGCGCTGCCTGCCAATGCTGCCAGCGGGCGCTGAGCTGCTTGTACTCCGCCAGTTCAATCTCATCCGGATCGAAGGGCAGCGGATGTGCAAGCTGAATCTGCAGTTGCAGCGAAGCGCAATCGGGCCCGCTTTGCGGGTAGAGCGCGTCGAACGATCGCAGCGCATCGAGCGTGCCTGCGGTGCCCAGGCGGTCCGACAGGGCGGCGAAATCCAGATAGTCGCGGGTGGCGTTGCAGCGCAGGATCACTACCGCCTTGCGTGCCGCGCTGACAAGCATTAAGGCTCGGCTGGTCTGGCACTCGCAATGTTCAATATCGGCAGGGCATTACGCAAGGGCGCGCGCATTTGGCCTGCTTAGCCCCGCTTGCCTCGGTGCGCCGCTTCCGGCTTTTTCTCCACCACCGCCCCCGGCGCCCAGGTCACCACCCGCTTGCGCTCCGAACGCTTGGCCTGGTAGGGCACCTCGTCGGCACGCTCGTGCAGCTTGGCCGGGTCGTTCAGGTCGGGTGTGAGCTCGGCCAGGCCGAAGCTGGAAGTCACGCTCAGGTTCGAGGTCGAGCGCACGCCGGCGCCGGCATTGGCTTCGACCTCCGCGCGCAGGCGTTCGGCGATCGCCTGCGCCTGCAGTGCGTTGACCCCGGGCAGGAAAATGCAGAACTCCTCCCCGCCATAGCGGCACAACGGGTCGACGGCGACATGCCGTGTCGTGGCGCGATTCCGGGCCGCACGGCGGCCACATGGCCGGTCGCGCGCCGAATTCAGGATGATTTAAAATTTTACGGCTTTATGAGAATGTAAATCATCAAAGCAGCGACAAGTGAACCATTTCCAATGGCGACAAGCTCGCGCGCGCGCGCTGATGCTGTTTGGCGACCGCGTGCCGGCGGGTTTGCTGGTACCGCAGGCCGCGAGCCGCGACTTCGTGGATGGCGCGCCGGCGACTCTCGAACTGTTGATGTTGGCCGGCTTGATTGGCGTATCGGTGGTCGCCGGGCACAGCTGATGGTGCGCTCCGCAGTGCTGTGTTGCGATCATCGATCGCCCGCAAGGCGCCACAATTGAGCTTCCCCATGTCATGATCGGGCGCAAATATGTGACTGTGCATTTGAGCCGCATTTGATCGATTCAAAGGGGAGCGCGAATCATGCTGGTGCGGGCGGGGTTGTGGTTGGCTGGCGGGCTGGCGTGCCTGGCGGGTGGCTTGGTGCAGGCGGCGACGGTCGAGCGCTTTTCCCCGCAAGGCGAGGTACGCGCGGTGCGCCAGGTGGCGGTACGCTTCTCCGAAGACGTGATCAGGTTCGGTGACCCGAAAGCGAGCGCACCGTTTGCCATCGAGTGTGCCGAAGCCGGGCAGGGACGCTGGCTGGACGCGCGCAACTGGGTATTCGACTTCGGGCGCGATCTGGGGCCGGGACTGCGTTGCGCTTTCAGGCTCAAGCCGGAGCTGCGCGCCTTGGCCGGTGGTGCCTTCAGCGGCAAGACCGAGTTCGGATTTTCCACCAGCGGCCCGGCGGTGCTCTCGACCCAGCCTTACCAGGGCGCGTCCAACATCGACGAGGAGCAGACCTTCGTACTGCGCCTGAACGGCGCGGCGCAGGAAGCCAGCGTATTGGCCAACGCCTGGTGCGTGGCTGAAGGTGTGGGCGAACGGATTCCGGTCGCGCTCATCAATGGGCCGAAACGCAGCGAGTTCTTCAAGGCCTTGAAGCGCGGGCGCGAGGCGGCCGACGACAGGCTCCTGCTGCTGCAATGCAGGCAGCGCCTGCCGCCGGGTGCCAACATCAGCCTGATCTGGGGGCGCGGCATCGCTACCAACCAGGCCGACGCCGGCCAGCGTGTGCTGACCACGCAGGACCAACAGCTCAAGTTCAAGGTGCGGCCCGAGTTCAAGCTTGTCTTCAGTTGCGCGCGCGACAACGCGCAGGCGCCGTGTTCACCCTACCAGCCGATGAGCGTTGAGTTCTCGGCCGCCGTAGCGCGCGGCCTGGCCGACGGCATCCGCATCAAGAGTGCCGCCGGGGAACGCAAGCCGGCCTGGACGCAGAACGACCAGGATGCAGCGGCCAGTCGCGTCACCTTCAATCCGCCGTTTGCCGAGAATGCCGAGCTTGTCGTCACCCTGCCGGCGAAGTTCGCCGACGACAGCGGGCGGGCGCCGGTCAATGCCGCGTCGTTTCCGCTGACCACCCGCACCGGCGAGGGTTCGCCGCTGGCCAAGTTCGCGGCCGGCTTCGGCATCATCGAGCGCTCGCAGCCGATATTGCCGGTGACGCTGC
Organism: Burkholderiales bacterium; assembly: GCA_040382235.1. GTDB lineage: Bacteria > Pseudomonadota > Gammaproteobacteria > Burkholderiales > JAEUOS01 > JAEUOS01. The sequence continues at coordinate 183 of JBEIFV010000289.1, read as the reverse complement.
GCAATGTCGAGCCCGCGCTCAAGATGGCGAGCCTCAACATCAAGGCGGGCGCATCTGCCGGGACGGGCGCGCCGCAAGATGTGCCTGCGCCCAAAGGCCCGGCCATGAATCGGGTGCTTGTCAGCGACGATGCACAGATCATCCGATGGCTCAAGCGCCTGCGCCGTGCCGGGCAGGATGAAT
>JBEIFV010000288.1:0-5500 GCA_040382235.1 Burkholderiales bacterium | reverse complement strand
GGCGGTGCCTGTGCGCTCATCAGCGCCTTGCGGGCGACCCGGTTCGTGGGGCGTTTTGGGGTCTTTGGTTCGCGCGTGGGGGTCGAAGTGCGCGATCGCGCACATCCCGAGACCCCGCGCGGGTGGGACGTCAGCACCTACCTAAGCGGGCGCGAACGCGAGACCGTTTATGTGCCGCCGAACGACAGTGTGCGCGCCAACCTCGATTCATTCGCAACTGCCATCGCTGGTGGTGTCGCCTATCCGGTCACGCAACGCGAAATGCTGGCCAATGTCGCGGCGATAGAAGCCATCATGCGCTCGGCCGGTTCCGGACGCATCGAGCCAATCGCCCAGCCCGCGATCACCCAGCCCGCGATCACATGATCGCTTGTCCCGATTTCCAGCGCCGCGTTGTTTCCGCTGCATGGCGCAATCATTCAACCAGGCATATCGACAATCCATGGCAACCTTGAGTGTCGGCAGTTACACGATGGAATACGAACAGGCAGGTAGCGGGCCCGATCTGCTGCTGGTGCATTCGCTGTTGACCGACATGTCGGTATTCGAGCCGATGCTGGGGAGCCTCACGAGCCGGCATCGCGTCACCTGTGTCAACCTGCCGGGCTTCGGTGCTTCGTCGCCAGTCGTATGCAATGGCTTGGCCGCGGTGGCGGACCAGCTGGCGCACGGTTTGATGGCGCTCGACCTGCCCGACAGCACCGCGGTATTCGGCAATGGTTTTGGCTCCTTCGTGTTACTCGAAATGGCGATCCGACATCCGCAACTATTCGGCGCCCTGCTGGTGGCCGATACCGGAGCTATGTTTTCCGAGGCCGGCCGCGCACCGTTTCGCGGCATGGCAGAAGCGGTGTCGCAGAAGGGCGTGGCGGCGGTGCTTGACACCGCGATCGGCCGCATGTTGCCGCCGGCATTTGCCGAACGCCACCCAACTGTAGTGGCAGAGCGCAAGCGGCGTTTGTCGATGGTTGATGCCGGCTGCTTCGCGCGCGCCTGCCTGGCTCTGGCCGATATGGACTTGCGCAGCAGCCTGCCCGGCGTGCGGAAAAGCACACTGGTGATGTGCGGCGCGCTCGACATGACCACGCCACCGGCGATGGCGCGTGAAGTGGCGGCGCTGATTCACGGCGCGCGCTATGAAGAGATCGAAGATTCCGGACACTGCCCGATGCTTGAGCAACCTGATGTACTGTCACGCCTGATCAACGAATTCCTTGGATAGGACCGCGATGTCAACCACGCTTCATGTCAACGGCGTTGCCCATGCGCTCGGCGCCGACGGCGACATACCACTGATGTATTGCCTGCGCGACGAACTCGGTCTCAAGGGTACGCGTTTCGGTTGCGGTTCCGGGCACTGCGGCGCCTGCACCGTGCTGGTCGACGGGCGCGCGGTGCAAAGCTGCGACACGCCCTTGTGGGCCGCCGCCGGGCACCAGGTGACCACTGTCGAAGGGCTCGGCGACGACCGCATCGGCACTGTTCTCCGGCAGGCCTTTGTCGACCTGCAGGCGGCGCAATGCGGCTATTGCATCAACGGCGTCCTGATGTCGGTGACCGCACTACTGAAGCAGAATGCGCGCCCTGACCGACCGGCGATACTCAAGGCGCTGGAGCGCAACCTGTGCCGCTGCGGCACCCATGTGCGGATCCTGCGTGCGATCGATCGCGCCATCGTTGCTCTCAACGGCGGTCAGTCATGAGCGCCGTGCCTGCCATGCCAACCAGTCTCGAGGCCAATCCCTCGCTCAGTCAATGGATCGCGCTCAACCCGGACCAGACCATCACAGTTTTTTCCGGCAAGGTCGAGATTGGCCAGGGAATCGTCACTGCAATCGCGCAGATTGCTGCCGACGAACTCGGGCTGGCACCCGAACAATTGCGCATCACATCCGGCCATACAGGCTTGGCGCCGGACGAGGGCTACACCGCCGGCAGTCTGTCGATTGAAGTAGGCGGTGCTGCAATGCGCATCGCCTGCGCGCATGCGCGCACCCTGTTCGCAGCTGCGGCGGCAACGCGCCTTGGGGTGACCGTTGACGCACTTGGGCTGGCGCGCGGGGTTTTCAGTGCCGTCGCCGGACAGCGGGCGGGTCTGAGTTACTGGCAACTTGCAGGCGAGGTCAATCGTGCCGTCGCTGTCGTGCGCGTTGCGCAGCAGGGGCCGCGTGCGCAAAGCTTGGTCGGCAGCAGCCTGCCGCGCCGCGATCTGCCGGCCAAATTTTCTGGTGCCGCATTTGTCCACGACATGGTGCTGCCGGGCATGCTGCATGGTCGCGTGGTGCGAGGGCCGAATGCCGGTGCGACCATCGTCGATGCGGCCATCGAAAAGCTCAAGGCCTTGCCGGGTGTGGCCGACGTGGTGCGCTCGGGAAGCTTTCTGTGCCTGTTGGCCGAACGTGAGCATGCGGTGGTGAATGCGCTCGCGGCGGCGCAAAAGCTGGTGCGTTGGCAGCCCGGGCCGGCACGTTTGCCGCAGGCCGAGGTGGCAGCCCTGCTCAACGGCTTGCCAGCGGCGAGCGAGACCATTCACGACCAGGGCACAGCGCGCGACGGCGCGGTCGCAGTGCGTGCGAGCTATTCCAAACCATATATCGCGCATGCCTCGATCGGACCCGGGTGTGCTGCTGCGCAGCTCGAAAATGGTCACCTCACCGTATGGACGCATTCGCAGGGGCCGCATCTCCTGCGTGCGCAGACCGCGCTGGCGCTGGGCATGGCAAAGGAAAGCGTTACCGTGATCCACCGCGACGGCGCAGGTTGCTATGGCCACAACAGCGCCGATGACGTGGCGTTCGATGCCGCGCTGGCGGCACGGCTGTGCGGTCGGCCGGTGCTGGTGCAGTGGACGCGTGAGGATGAAATGGCTTGTTCACCGTTTGGTGCGGCCAGTGTCGTCGCGATCGACGCCGCGGTCGATGCCGACGGCAGGATTTGCAGATGGCATGCCGGGATTCGCAGCCATACCCATATCACGCGCCCGGGCTGGGGAGACGGCATCAATTTGCTGGCCGCCTGGGACATGGAGCCGCCGTTCCCGGTGCCGGCGCCGAAGGATGCCAGCCTGCCGGCCGGCGGCGGCCATCGCAACGGTATTGCCGCTTACGACCTGTCGCACCAGCGGGTCGATCATCACTTTATCGCCACTTCGCCGGTGCGCGTTTCCGCGCTGCGTGGGCTGGGCGCCTATGCCAACATATTCGCCATCGAGAGCTGCATCGATGAACTGGCGCTGGCATCCGGCCAGGACCCGGTCGCGTTCCGCCTGCGCCATCTCGGCGACGCGCGTGCGCGCGCTGTGATCGAGGCGGCGGCCAAGGCTGCCGGGTGGCAAGCCGGAGCGCCGGGTGGCCGTGGTCGCGGGCGCGGCATCGCTTACGCACGCTACAAGAACCGCTCGGCCTATTGCGCCGTGGTGGTGGAGGTCGATGTTGCCGAGAAGGTGCGGGTACTGCGGGTGGTGGCAGCGGTCGATGCCGGCCAGATCGTGAACCCTGACGGACTGGCCAATCAGGTCGAGGGCGGCGTGGTGCAGGCGATTAGCTGGACCCTCAAGGAAGCCGTTGTGTGGGATCAGAACGGTGTCCTCTCGCGTTCGTGGGAGAGCTACCCGATTCTCGGTTTCGACGAAGTGCCGGAGGTGCAGGTGGTGCTGCTTGATCAGCCAGGCGCACCCGGATTGGGCGCTGGCGAATGCACTGCCGGACCGGTGGGCGCGGCATTGGCCAACGCCCTGCAGCATGCGATAGGCGTGCGGGTGCGCGATTTGCCGATGACGCCGGAACGCATCGCAAAAGTGATCGAAGAGGCGAACTGAAGCGAGTTTTGGCGCAACGCAGGTTCGCGCCGCAGCGGCGGCTGCGGCGCGTTGTGGTCATGCACACGCCTACTTCATCGCGGTGACGCGCGTGAGGAAGTCGCGCACCACGATATTGAAGATCGCAGGCTGCTCGATGTTGGAAATATGTGCCGCTGATGGAATCACCACCAACTCCGCACCGGGCAGATTGGCGTGGATCGCCTGCGAGGCAGCCACCGGGGTGCCAAAGTCCTGCTCGCCCACAAGCACCAGCGTCGGGCACTTGATTTCCTTGAGCCGGTCGGTGAGGTCGATCTTTGAAATGCCGGTGCAGCAACCGGCATAGCCGGCAGGGGGAGTGGCACGTATGACGGCGGCGATTTTCGCCATCGCTTCCGGCTGCGTGGCGCGGTAGCCATCGGTGAACCAGCGCGCCAGCGTCCCTTCCACCAGCGGCTCCATGCCCTTGGTGCGCGCGGTCTGGATGCGCTCGCCCCACAGCGCCGCGCCGTTGGCGGGTTGGCGGCTGGTGGTGTCGGCCAGGATCATGCTTTGGAACACGCCGGGGTACTTCAGGGCGAAGGCCTGGCCGATCATGCCGCCCATCGACAAACCCATCCAGTGCGAGTGCTTGATGCCCAGGCTGGCGTAGAGGCCGTGCACGTCGTCGGCCAACTGCTCCAGGGAGTAATCGCCTTCCGGTGCGGCCGACTGACCGTGGCCGCGCGTGTCGAAGCGCAATACCTTGAAGCTTTTCTTGAGCATCTCCATCTGCGGGTCCCACATCGATGAATCGCAGGCGAGCGAGTGCGACAGGGTGATCCACGGGCCTTCGCCTTCGATGCTGTAGCTGATGTCGGTGCCGTTGACTTGGGTTTTCATGATGTCTGGTTTCTCGAATGAGTGTGAATCGGTACTTTACTCGGGGGATCGCGCTGCGGATAACATCCAGTGCGCCGTTTCTCAGAACTTGATCTTGAGCAGGCGCGCGGCATTGCCGCCGGCCACCAGCTCGCGGTCCGCCTTCGACAGCTTCTTGACCTGCGCCAGCAAACCCAGCGGGTCTTCCTCGCCCATGTCGTACGGATAGTCTGTGCCCAACACGACGTGATCGGCGCCGAAGCGGTCGATCAGGCGTTTCAACATCTCCGGATCGAAGGTGATGGTGTCGAAGTAAAACTTCTCGAGATAGGACGAAGGCTTGCGCTTGATGATGGTGCGGCAGTCGGGCCGCGCGCGCCAGGCATGGTCCATGCGCGCCCAGTAGTGCGCGATATAGCCGCCGCCGTGCGCCACCACGAACTTGAGCTTCGGGTAACGCGCCAGCACGCCGTCGAAGATCAGATGCGATACCGCGACGGTGGAATCAAGCGGATTGCCGATGACGTTGTTGAAGTAATGGTGGGTGAGCCGATCAGCCTGGGTCCAGCCCAGCGGGTGCATGAAGATCACCACGCCCAGTTCCTCGGCGCGGGCGAAGAAGCGGTCGAGTTTAAGGTCAGGGTCGGTCAGGTTCTTGCCGTTGACGTTGGTACAGATCTCGACGCCGCGAAAGCCGAGATTGTTGACGCAGTGATCGAGCTCCTTGATCGCAAGCTCCGCGTTTTGCAACGGGACCGATCCGAGGCCGACAAACCGGTCCGGGGTATCAGCCACCACCTTGGCAATGCCCTCGTTGACTTCGCGCGCGAGTTCGGCGCC
>JBEIFV010000287.1:0-5554 GCA_040382235.1 Burkholderiales bacterium | reverse complement strand
GGCGCTGCCCACCAACGCGAGGAATAGGGCGAACACCAATGCCTGTGTCGAGGACAGTTCTCCGCGGGCCATCGGCCGCGCACGCGTGCGCGCCATGCGCGCATCGATGCGCTGTTCAAGCAGGCAGTTGACCGCGAACGCGCCCCCCGCCAGGGCCCATATGCCGGCGGTTCCGGCGAGCAATGTCAAGGGCTCCACCATGCCCGGGGTCGCCAGGAACATTCCGATCACAGCGCAAAAAACGGCCAGCATGGTCACGCGTGGCTTGGTCAACGCCGCGAACTGACGGATCCTCTGGCTTGTGGTGGAACCGGTGTGGGCTGCTGTGACTTCCATTTTCGGTTCAGGCGCGCGCGCCGGTCGCAAACATGGCCGGCCGGATGCGCTGCTGCGCGACGAGGCGCGAGTGTAGCAGCGTCAGCAGCAAAGCCAGCGCGGCGGCACCGCCGTTATGCACGACGGCAACCGCCAGGGGCCAGGCAAACACCACATTGGAAACACCGCTGGCGACCTGCAGGCCCAGGAGGGCGAACAAACCCCATGCAGTACGTCGCACATAGTCGCTATCGCCTGCGACGGTCAGCAAAACCCAGCCAAGCCAGCCGAGCACCGCAACCACAACCAGCGCAAACGCGCGATGCACCCAGTGAATCGCCACCAGCGCCTGTACTGGCAACAGGCTGCCGTCATCGTTGAGACCCAAAGGTCGCGTCAGATCGAAACCGCGCGCAAAATCTCCCTCGGGTACAAAAGCACCGTTGCACAGTGGAAAGTCCTGGCAAGCCAGGACAGCATAGTTGGTGCTGACCCACCCGCCGAGGGCGATCTGGACAAACACCACCACAAGCGCGCACAACACCGGACCACGCAGGCTTGCCACAGCGCCAACGCCAAGCGGCAACGGATTCGCCTGTGCCGCGAGGGCGCCCAGCATGCACAGTAGCAGCACCCCCAGCAGCAGATGAATGGTGACGATCACGGGCATCAGCTTCAAGGTGACAGTCCAGGCGCCAAAGGCTCCCTGCACGCAGACCAGCACGAACAAAGCGGTAGCGGGCCACGGCGACCGGCTCAGTTCCTTCTGACGCGCCCAAGCCAGACCCATCAGGGTGAGAATCAGAACACCGACACCCATGGCGATGTACCGGTGCAGCATTTCAATCCACGCCTTGACCATGGTCACCGGCCCGCTCGGCAACGCGGCTTCGGCCGCACGAATCATCTCGGCAGCCGTGACCGGATTGGAGTGGCCGTAGCAGCCTGGCCAGTCAGGGCAGCCCAGGCCGGAGTCGGTCAGGCGGGTAAATGCGCCGAAGATGATCAGGTCGAAAGTGACGAAGGTGGTGATCCATACCAGCTTGCGGTACTTGTCGGCGTCACCCTTGATCCAGACCCACAGCAAAGGGATGCTGGCGGCCAGAAGCCCCAGGAACCCCAACTGCAGCAGCGCGCCGGAACTTATCATCCAATCCTCGAATACTTGAGCAGCCGACCCAGGTCCTTGTGCATCTTTTTCGGGTCGGCGTTCTTCGGATAGCGCATGATGAGGTTGCCGAGCGGGTCGAGCAGGTAGATGTGATCGGCACGGTCGACCTCTGCGGGAAACTCGCGCGCCAGGGGCGAGTCGACCGCACGCAGCATTTTCATGCCGTCGTATTCGCGAATGGTTTGCGTCTGCAACTGGCCGGTATCGGTAATCAGCCAGGCGCGCTCCAGACGATCACGCTCCTTGCCCTGCATGGTGCGCACCTGGCGCATCATGTAGAGCTTCTCGGGGCAAGACCCCTCGCATGCGGCGCGGTCGAAAGTCAGAAGCACCCATTTACCCTTGAGCGCGCCAAACTTGAACGGCGTGCCATCAAGCTGATTCAGGGTGATGTCGGGCAAGGGGCGCGGCGGCTCGATCAGTGCGCCGTAATTGACCCGGCCTTCTGGTTTGATCACATAGAAGGTCACGTACGACGCGATTACCGGCGCGGCGCATACCAGGAACAGCAGGAGCAGCTTGATGCGCCCGCCAATCATGGCATCACGATAGGCGGTCTCACGGCTTTCGAGATGGCTTGTCATATTGGAAGAAGGTGAAAAAAACAAACAGGACCGCCACCAGCGCGGACAGTGAATACCATTGGAACGCATAGCCGCGATGCTTTGACGCCGTCATGCCCGCGCTCGCACCCGGCTCGATGTCCGGCGCACGTTTCAGGCCGTCTGCCGGCGCGCCCTCTAAGCCCAGGCGCAATACGAATCCATGCGTCGCAATGCCGGTGCGTGCGGTGAACTTGTCCGGCGTCAGGTTTTGCCACAACTTGCCTTCATCAGCGCTTTCAGAAAGTTCGAGGGTGCGCCGCGGTGCGATGTAGGCACGCCCACGCACCACGACCGGACCGGCCGGGGTGGCAATGGCTGGCAACTTGCTGCGATCGGCGCCTGGGATAACGATGCCGCGATCGACCAGCAACACCCTTTGGCTGCCGGCGATGCGCAGGGGCGTGACCACCGCCATGCCCGCTACCTTGCCGACGAACCGGTTATCCCAATAGACTGTGCCAGCGGCAACAAATTCCCCGCGCGCAACGATTCGCCGCCCGTCAAGCGCGTTGGCATCGGCCACATCACCTGCCAGTTCGAGTTCGTCTGCATCGCGTTGCGAACCCTGGCGGGTTTCAACCATGTCCTTTTCGGTGGCGCGGCTCGCTTGCCAGTGCCCCAACCATGCCGTCAGCACGATGAGCCCCGCTGCCGTCATCAAAGGCAGTACCTGCACCGCAGGGCGCTGGCGCAGCCTTATCATGTGCCCCGATGGAACGGGCACAATACAGCCTTGCCAAGCTCTGCAATTCGTGATTCGGGTTTCACGGACATCATCTGCTCATGAAAATCATCGTTGTCCTGATCCTGCTGGTCATCCTGGGCAGTATGGCATCTGCGCTGGTGTTTCTCATAAAAGACGGTGGCAAGACGCGCCGCAGCGTGCAGGCTTTGACTGTACGCATTTCGCTGTCAGTGGCCTTGTTCCTGTTCCTGCTGTTCGGTTACTACATGGGATGGTTCGTGCCCAACCAACGCCCGTTCTGAATCGGTTGTTTGTGCTCGGGAGCATTCACTTGCCAGGTTTGGGCGGGCAGAAAATTGCCTCGAATGCGTGGCGGTTTCGCGCGGCCATGGCATGGGGCCCGACGTACGGTTGCGCACCAATGAAAAACGCCGCACTCGCAAGTGCGGCGCTCTCATGATCCAGCCTGCCCTACAGCCAGTAAACGACGATGTAGAGGCCCAGCCACACAACGTCGACAAAGTGCCAGTACCACGCCACCGCCTCAAAGGCGAAATGGTGGTCGGAAGTGAAGTGCCCCTTGATGCAGCGAAACAGGATCACGGTCAGCATGATCGCGCCGATGGTCACATGAAAGCCGTGGAATCCGGTCAACATGTAAAACGTCGACCCGTAAATGCCGCTGGTGAGCTTGAGGTTCAGGTCTGAATAGGCGTGGATGTATTCATATGCCTGAAAGCCTAGAAAGATCGCGCCCAAGGCGATGGTCGCAAACATGGACCAGTTCAGCACAGCACGCTTGTTGTCCTTCAATGCATGGTGCGCGATGGTCAGCGTTACGCCCGAGGACAGGAGAAGCAGGGTATTGATGGTGGGGATCCAGAACGGCCCCATTGGCGTGAACTTTTCCGCGAAATCCGGGCCGGAAGTCGGCCAGTGCCCGCTGAAATCAGGCCACAAAAGCTTGTGGTCCATGTCGCTCAACCATGGCACGGACAGTTGCCTTGCATAAAACAGCGCACCGAAGAAGGCCGCGAAAAACATGACCTCGGAGAAAATGAACCAGCTCATGCTCCAGCGGAACGAAAGGTCGACCTGCCCTGAATACTTTCCGCTCTCGGATTCGCCGATCACAGCACCGAACCAGCCAAACAGCATGTAGACCAGGAAGGCGAACCCTACAGCCAGCGCATAAGGCCCGGGTTGCATGTCGTTGATCCAGGTGACCGTTCCAATGATCATCAGAAGCAAGGCGATCGAACCCTTGATCGGCCAGCTTGAAGGCTCCGGAATGAAATAGGCCGGCGTGGTGCCGTGTGCGACAGGTGCGCTCATGCTGCTCTCTCCTCGCGCCAGTGAAACATGACGCAACTTTTGAAAAAAAGAATCATTTCGCTGTCAGGAACCTGACCAACATCACCAGGCTGCCGACAAAAATCGCGGCCCCGAAAATGCCGGCAATGATGGCCTGCGCCGGCTTGATGCGGGCGACGTCATCTTCGTATCCCGCACCCTTGCGAATCCCGATGAACGACCAAAGAACCGCGCGCGCCACCTGGAGCGGCGACGCACTGACCGGCTTGATGAGTGTTTTGTCGGGTGCGCCCATCAGTTGCCCTTGCCCGCAATCTCGAAAAAAGTGTACGACAGGGTGAGTGTCGTCACATCCTTCGACATTTCAGGGTCGATCACGAACACCACCGGGAATTGTTTCGACTCATAAGCCGCAAGAGTCTGCTGCTTGAAGCAAAAACATTCGAGCTTCTTGAAATACTGGGCGGCCACCTTGGGGGCATAGCTTGGGATGGCCTGGCCGCTCATGGGCCGGTCGCGCGCGTTGGTGACCTCATACATCACCTGAACCAGTTCCCCGGGATGCGCTTCGATGCTGCTGACCAGGGGGCGGAAGCGCCACGGCAGATGGTTGGAATTGGCATCGAACTCGATGGTGACCTTGCGTGACAAATCGACCTGCGAATTGCGCGGCCTGGCATCGGCCTTGACCAACTGGTTGATACCGGTGATCTCGCAGATCGCCTTGTAGAAAGGCACCAGCGCGTAGCCGAAGCCGCCCATCAACACTACCACCACGAGCAGCTTCTTGAGCAACTCGCGATTGCTGGAAATGCTTGCGCTAACCGGTGTCATGAAGAGAACTCAGCCAAAAATGACGCGTTTGGCGATGACGCCGAGAAAAAATACCGCGACGATGGAAAGAAGGATGATCACAGTTCTCCCATTGCGTTGCGACGTTTCGTTTGGATCAGGCGGTTGCACAGTTTCGATGGTTGCCGCCGGAATAAGCGCAGCGCGCGCTCCAATCCGGCGACTTATCGCGTCACAAGTGACGCAATAAGCTCATTTGACATTCGGCGCGGTCTCGAAGGTGTGATACGGCGCAGGCGAGGGCACGCTCCACTCCAGCCCCTCGGCGCCTTCCCACGGATTGTCCGCTGCCTTCGCCCCGCCTTTGATGCTCTTGAGCACTACCGCGAGCAGGATCAATTGCGACAGGCCGAAACCGAACGCACCTACCGAAGCGACGGCGTTGAAATCGGCAAACTGCGTGGCGTAATCCGGAATCCGGCGTGGCATCCCGGCCAAACCAAGGAAATGCATGGGGAAGAAGGTGATGTTGAAAAAAATCATCGAACTCCAGAAATGCAGTTTTCCCAGGCCTTCGTCATACATGTACCCGGTCCACTTCGGCAGCCAGAAGTACACGCCCGAAAACATGGCGAACAGCGAGCCTGCCACCAGCACGTAGTGGAAATGCGC
>JBEIFV010000286.1:0-5566 GCA_040382235.1 Burkholderiales bacterium | reverse complement strand
GGTACCCGACAACGCGCCGAAGCGATCGCCGATCGCACCACCCGCGCGCTCTCGGATCAAATGAAGCTGACCGAAGATCTGATCGAACTCAATCCGATGCCGATTTTTCGTCAGGATATGAACGGGCGTTTTTTGCAGTTCAATCGCGCCTGGGAGCGCCTCACGGGCCGTTCGCGCGATGCCTGGATAGGCAAGACGGCCGTCGAGTTGATGGGCGCGCAGGAAGCCGAACATTCCGCGCTGCAGGAACGCGAACTGGCGCTGCATCCGGATCACGTCGAGCGGCTGGAGACGACCATCACGACCAGTGACGGCACCATCTGCGACGTGATTGTCAGCAAGGCTGCGGTCCGGCTTGCCGACGGCACGGTCGCCGGAATCATCGGTACCATCACCGACCTGACCGAAACCCGTCGGCTGACTGCGCAAAACGAGACCCAGCGCGAGCAGCTTGCGCTGGTCAACCAGTCGGCACAGGCGGGCGTGTGGGATATCGAATGGCCGCGCGGCACGGCGTATTTCTCGCCGCGCTACTACGAGATGCTGGGCTACACGCAGATTGGCGAGGCAGGTCTGCCCGGGGCACGCAGCGAACTGGTGCATCCGGATGACCGGGCGGCGGTCGAAGCGGCGCGCGAAGCCCATTTCAACGGATCACGCCCTTACTTCGACTGCGAATACCGGCTCAAGAAGGCTGATGGATCCTATTTGTGGGTCAATGGCCGCGGCCTGGCCAGCCTGGACGGCGCCGGCCGTGCGGTGCGTTTCACCGGCTCCATCATCGATATCACGCAACGCCGGCTGGCGCAGGCCGAGACCGAGCAGCAACGCGAACAGCTGGCATTGGTGATCCAATCCGTGCAGGCCGGGGTGTGGGACGAAAACCTGCAGGACGATCTGGTGTACTACTCGGCGCGCTATCGGGAAATCCTGGATTTCGATGACGAAGACGATCTGGGCGCGTATGCGCGCGATCCCGCGCGGATTCATCCCGAGGACCGCGATATCGTGACGGCTGCCCGTGAGCGGTCGATCCACGATGCCGCGCCGATGGATCTGGAGTTCCGGCTGCGCCGACGCGACGGCGGCTACGTCTGGGTCAATGCACGCGCCAAGGCCAGTTACGACGCCACCGGCCGTGCGGTGCGTTTCACCGGCGCGATCATCGACATCACCGAGCGCAAGGGCGCTGAATTCGCGCTGCGCGACGCCAACCTGCGGGTGCTGGAGGCGGCCCAGGTCAAGTCGACCTTCCTGGCCACCATGAGCCACGAGATTCGCACACCCTTGAACGGCGTGATCGGTTCGGCCGGGCTGCTGCAGGACACCCGCCTGGATGCGGAGCAGCAGGATTATGTCGAAACCATCCGCCTCTCGGGGGTTCAACTGCTGACCCTGATCGACGACATTCTCGATTACTCGAAAATCGATTCGGGCCGCATGGAGCTGGAGGACGAACCCTTCGATATAGCCATCGTCATCGAAGATGCGTTCGAACTCATAGCCGAGCGCGCGCGCTCCAAGCGCATCGAGTTGCTGTACGACGTGGCGCCCACGGTGCCACGGCGCGTCTACGGCGACATCACGCGGGTACGCCAGGTGCTGATCAATCTGGTCGGCAATGCGGTGAAATTCACCGAGACCGGCGACATTTATGTCAATTGCTGCGTCGCCGCGGGCGACCCTGCGGCAGAGGGCGCATTCACGCTGCGTTTTGTGGTGCGCGATACCGGCATCGGCATTCCGGCCGAGAAACTGGGTCGCCTGTTTACCGCCTTCACCCAGGTCGATGCATCGACCACGCGCAAGTATGGCGGCACCGGCCTGGGGCTTGCCATCAGCCAGCGCCTGGTTGGCCTGATGGGCGGCGAGATCAAGGTCGAGAGCGAACCGGGCCGGGGATCGGAATTCACTTTCACCATGCTTACCCGGCGCGCGCCCAGGACCAGACGCAAAACCGGCGCATGGGCGAGATCGGCAGCATTGCCGGCAAACGACTGTTGATCGTTGACGATTACGCGTCCAACCGCCGAATTCTTGCCGCGCAATGCGCCGGTTGGGGCCTGTTCACCGTCGAGACCGCGTCGGTCAACGAGGCGCTCGAAGCGCTCGAGGCGGCGCAGGTGGCCGATACCCCGTTCGATGCGGTGATCAGCGACATGCTGATGCCGGAGCGGGATGGGCTCGATCTCGCGCAAGCGGTGGCCGAGCACCGCAAACGCACGCGGGTGCGCCTGCCAGTGCTGATTCTGTCATCCGCGCCGCGCGCCGAGGCGTTCGCCGGGCGTGATGTGCCGGAACGCCTGATCACCGCCTACCTCATGAAGCCTGCGCGCCAGGCGCAGTTGTTCAATGCGCTGCTCGATGCGCTGGCGCCCGAACGGCCTTTCCATTTGACCGGTCCGGAGTCGGTCGCACGGCCGGGCGGCATGCAGGCCCATCACGGGAAACTGCGGATCCTCCTGGCCGAGGACAACGAGATCAACCAGAAGATCGCCGTGCGCATGCTTGAACGACTGGGCAAATCGGCGGTGTTGGTGAACAACGGCAGGAGCGCGCTTGAAGCCGTGATTGCCGGCGAGTTCGATTGCGTCTTGATGGATGTGCAGATGCCGGAGCTTGACGGCCTGGAAGCGACGCGGCGCATCATCGCTGAAGTTGCGCCGGCCAGGCTGCCTTACATCATCGCCATGACCGCCAATGCGATGGCCGGCGACCGTGAAGTCTGTCTGGCTGCCGGCATGCACGACTATATTTCCAAGCCGGTGCAGATGCAGGGCTTGGCCGAGGTGCTCGGGCGCGCGCAGCAGTTTCTGGCGCGGCGCACGGAAGTCGCGGATCGGCCGGCGGCGCCGGCGCCCGACGCTGCGGCGCAGACGGCGCTTGCCGGCGCTCCGATGCAGGCCGAGACGGATCAGGTCGCGCCCCTGGACATGCTGCAGATTGACGAATTGCTGGGCCTTGACGATTCGGGCGAGGTGTTGGCCGATTTCATCCGCATGTACACCACCCAGGCGCCCCAGCGCATTGTCGAGATTGCGCGCGCCCTCGAAGCGCGTGATTTCAAGCGGGTGATGCAGGTTGCGCACAGCCTCAAGGGCGCGAGCGGCAATCTGGGTGCCATCGGTGTGGCCGACGTGGCGCACCGCATCGAGCTCGCGGCGCAGGCGGGCGAGGCCGAAAGCATGGCGCCGCTGGTGCGCGAGATCGAGGGGCGTTATCGGGATGCCGAGGCCGCGCTCAGGGCATTGCCGCAAGCGGCCAACTGAACATGTCCATGACGCCTGGCAGCTCCAGCGCTGACAAGCCGCGCGCAGCACCGCGCCGGGCCTACTTGAAGTCGCCGGCCTTCGCCAGGTTCAGCCGGGCCGGATCGATATGCTTGATGAAGGCCGCGTTGACTTGGTCGCGCGTGAGCGCGGCGACCTGAGCTTCGAAACGCGCATCCCATTCGAAACTGCGTCCGAAAAACAGATCGGTGGCCAGCTTGCCGGCCAGTGCGCCGTCGGTGGCGCGGGCCAGTTTGCGGCTTTGCAGATAACCCTGGCGGCCGCGCGCCACTTCTTCCTCGCTGAATCCGCTTTCACGGGCGCGTTGTATCTCGTCGCGCACGGCGCTTTCGACGCGCGCCCGGTTTTGCGGCGCATGGATGGCCGAGACGCTCCATTGGCCGAAGCGGTCAATGGCTGCGACCGACAGTCCCGAGCCTACGCTGTAGCTCAAGCCATCTTTTTCGCGAATTCGAACGCCCAGGCGCGCATCGATCGAGCCGCCGAACAGGTAGTTGGCCAGCACCAGCGCGGCGTAGTCGGGATCGTCATCGCGCACATCGAGCACGATCGCGCCGCGCAGCGTGGCATTGGCCTTGTCCGGTGTGACGATGTTTTCGTCGATCGGCGGCGCGCTGCGCGCCCGCACCGGAATCCGGGCATACGGCGCCGGGCTTTTCCAGCTGCCGAACAGTTCCTGCAGCAGCGGTCGCAGGCGCTCGGCATCAAAGTCGCCGACCACGGTGAGTTGCGCTTGCGACAGGCCGAAAAAATCGCGATGGCAGTCACGTGCCGCCGCCAGATCGGTGCGCCGCACGGCATCGAGTTGCTCGTCGACGGTAGCCGCATAACTCCAGTGGCCCGGACGGTGCGGATTGAGATGACGTGCCAGGGCCAGACTCGCGCGCGCGCCCGGATCGGCACGATTGCCCTCGATGCCGGCCAGCGAAGCGCGCTTGAGTTGTTCAAATTCGTCGGCATCGAAGCGCGGTTGGCGCAGGATTTCCGCGATCAGGCGCAGGCTCTCGGCCAGGTTGGCAGCCGGTACTTCGACACTGGCGCCACCGCCCCCGACCGATAGATTGGCGCGCAGGCGGGTGATCTCGTTGCGAATCTGCTCGCGGGATTTATTCAGGGTGCCGCGCATGAGCATGGCGCCGGCGAACCCGCATGCCTGGGCGCGGCCGAACTTGCTTTCTTCGGTGCCGTACTGGAAGGCCAGATTGGCGCTGACCATGCCGCCGCGCGACTTTTTCGGCAGCAACGCCACCTTCAGGCCGTTGTCGAGGGCGAAGCGAACGGTGCGCGCCTCGATATTGGCGGGTGTGGCATCGAATATTTCGCCGCCGCCGATGCCCGGGGGGCCCGCGTAGTCCTTGAGCGCCACGGCCAGGCTGGGCGGTGGCGGAATCTCCGCGCGTTGCGGTGCCTGCGCTTCCGGCATGAATATGCCGAGGGTCCGGTTCGAGGCGATCAGGTGGGTGCGTGCCGCCCGATTGACCGCCTCCGGCGTGACGTTGTGCAAATAGTCGCGATAGCGGAAAAACATGCGCCAGTCGCCGAGCGCCACCCATTCGGTCAGGTGCGTTGCGAACTGGTGGGTCTTGGTCAGCACCACATCCATCTGGGTCAACATCTGTTGCCGGGCGCGCGCTACCTCGTCGGCGCTCACCGGGTTGGCCGCCAGATTCTCTATGGTCTCGAGGAATGCTTCACGCAATTGTGCGAAGGCCGTCTTGGCGGGCGCGGGCGCGCATGTTTCGCGCCCGCAGCGCACGCGCGCCTGGGTGGGCGCGCCGGCGGTGTTCGGGGCGGATGCGCCGAACACCAGCGCGCCGCGCTCCGCCAACATGCGGTCGCTGCCATTGACCCCGGTGGCAAGCCGGGTGACGACCAGCGCCTTGTGCAGGCGACCAGTGGGTGTGTCGCCAAGGATCATCGCCAGAATGTCAAAGGCCGCGTAGTCCGGATGGGTGCCGGGCGGCGCATGATAGTGGGCTGTGATGAGCGGATTCTCGCCGCTGCGCCGCAACGTCACTTCGCGCTCGCCATCCTGTGCCGCGTCGGTCGTGTAGGTGAGTGGCAGGTTGCGCGCGGGCTTGGGGATGGCGCCGAAGGTGCGGGCGGCAATTGCCAGCGCCGTCGCCGGGTCGAAATCGCCGGCGATCACCAGCACCGCGTTGTCGGGCTGGTAGTAGGTGCGATAAAAGGCCTGCAGGCGCTCGATCGGCACATTCTCGATATCCGAGCGATTGCCGATGACCGCGCGGCCATAGTTGTGCCACTGGTAGGCCGCG
>JBEIFV010000285.1:0-5587 GCA_040382235.1 Burkholderiales bacterium | reverse complement strand
GACGGATGATGCGGATTCGCTCTGTCACCTCGTGATGAATGCGCGCCATCTCCCGGTTGCCGGTGGCTGCCACCAGGGTCGCATGGAAGGCTTCGTCCGCTGCCGCCACTGCGTGCCCGTCGCTCATGCGTTCCTGTGGGCTCACCAGCCAAACGGACTTGAGTTCGGCAAGTGCAGCCTGCTCGGGCATCTCGCACAGGCGGCGCAGCGCCGCAACCTCCAGCACCATACGCACATCGTACAAGTTCTCGAACATCTGAAAGTCGAACGGGCGCACGCGCCATCCGCTGCGGAACATCACCTCGAGGTAACCTTCCGATTCAAGCCGATACAGGGCCTCGCGCACCGGGGTGCGGCTTACCTGCATGCGCCCCGCCACTTCGCTTTCGGTGAAGCGATCGCCCGGCATCAGGCGGAAATCGAAAATCTCGCCCTTGATGCGTTCATGCACCCGCGTTGCCAGCCCGGCACCCTTGGTCGACGTCACCGTAGAGATCCGGCTGGCGGTGACGCTGCGCGGCCGCACCGCGCGCACCCGTTGCGTTGCAGGGCTCATGCACTCAAGGCAGGTGGCATGCGACCGTACGACCTTCGCCGATATCACGCAACCCGGGCATTTCTGCGGCGCAGCGTGCAAATCCCTGGCCGCAACGTCCGTAAAAGCGACACACCGCGGGCTCCGGATCGATCGGACTGCGCACCTCGCCGGCAAGACGAATCCGCGCCACAGCGTCGCCCGCGATGCCGCCATGGCCGCGCGGGATCGCCGACACCAGCGCCCGCGTATACGGATGACGCGGCGCGGCAAACACCTGGTCGGCCGGCCCCGCTTCGATCACCCGTCCCAGGTACATGACGACCACGCGATCGCACAACAGGCGCACCACATTGAGGTCGTGCGAGACGAACAGGTAGGCCAGACCGCGTTCGCGCCGCAGGCGTGCCAAGAGCTGCAGCACGATCGCCTGCACCGAAACATCGAGCGCGGAGGTCGGTTCATCGAGGATCAGGAGATCAGGCTTCGAAGCGAGGGCACGCGCGATGCCGACCCTGGCCTTCTGCCCGCCCGACAGTTGATGCGGAAAGCGCGCCAGCAACTCGGGCGCCAGACCCACCGCACCGGCTAAGCTGCCGATCTCGGATGCCAAATCACCCTGCATGCCAAGCAGCAGGCGCAGCGGCTCGGCGATGGTGTCGGCGGCGCTGTAGCGCGGGTTCAGGCTGTCGGTCGGATCCTGAAACACCATTTGTATCTTCGCGCGCTCGGGGCGCCGTGCGAAGGAGGCGGCCGGCACCGCACCGATGTCGTGCTCCTGAAACACGATCGCGCCTTCGCTTGCATCGATCAGGCGCGTGATCAGGCGCACCAGGGTTGACTTGCCGCAACCGGATTCGCCCACCAGCCCCACCGATTCGCCGGCGTGGATGCGCAGGTTCACATCGTCGACAGCATGCAGCAAGGCCGTACCCTTGCGCGGGCCGGCCCGCCTGCCGACCGCGAAGCGCTTGTCCAGGCCAATGGTTTCCAGCAGAACCCTGCTCATGCCGCGACTCGCGGCGGGTCCAGCGGATGCCAGCAGGCCACCGCGCGCGCGGCCGCGGCGTCGATGGCTGGCAGCGGTGCATCACAAGCGCCGCTGGCATGCTCGCAGCGCTCCCTGAAGCGACAGGCCGGCAGGTCATCGCGACGCAGATCCGGCAGGTTGCCGGGAATCGAGCTCAGCGCGGCGAGCACCGAATCGGCGGCCGGCGTGGCGCGGATCAGCTGCGCGGTGTACGGATGTCGCGGCGCCTCGAACAAGAGCCGGGTCGGCGCCACCTCCACGATATGCCCCGCATGCATGACGATGATGCGGTCGCAATAATCCGCCGCCAGTCCGAGATCGTGGGTGATGAAGAGGGTCGCCATGCCGGATGCCCGCGCGCGCTCGCCGATCAGATCCATGATGCCGGCCTGGGTGGTCACATCCAGCCCGGTGGTCGGTTCGTCGGCGATCAGGAGCGCCGGCTTGCAACTCAAGGCCAGGGCGATCATGACGCGCTGACACATGCCACCGGAAAGCTCGAACGGATACGCGTGATAGCGCCTTTCCGGATCGGGAATATTGACCAGGCGCAGCGCCTCGATGGCGCGCCCCTTGAGATCGGCGGTGCGCACCGCGGCATGGCGCTTGAGCACATCTTCGATCTGCACGCCGATGCGGCGGATCGGATTGAGCGCGGTGCGCGGATTCTGGAAAATCATCGATATCTCGCGCCCGCGAATCTCCATGAGCTCCGCTTCACTGGCGCGCAGGAGGTCGAGCCCGCCGAACAGCGCGCGCCCGCCGGTGACCGTGGCCGCGCGGTCCGAGATGCCCAGCATGGCGAACGACAACACTGATTTTCCCGAACCGCTTTCGCCGACCAGGCCGACGGTTTCACCCTTGCGGATCGACAGGTTGAGATTGTCGAGCGCGTGCACCACACCTGAACGGGTGCGAAACTCCAGGCCGAAGCCTTGCACCTCCAGCAGCGCAATGCCGTCATCAGGCGCCGCCGCGCCGGCCGCCGGCTTCATGTGCGCCGCCGCGGGTCGATCATGTCGCGCAGGCCGTCACCCAGCAGATTGAAGCAGAACACCGCCAGCATCAGCACCAGACCCGGGAACAGCGCCACCCACCATTCCCCGGAGATGATGTAGGTCGCGCCTTCGGCCACCATGATGCCCCACTCGGGAATCGGCGGGCGCACCCCCAAGCCGATGAACGACAGGCCGGCGGCATTGAGGATCGCCCAGCCCATGTTGAGCGATACCTGCACCATCGCCGGCGGCAGGATGTTGGGAAAAATGTGGTGCGAAAGGATGCGCCAGTCGCTGTTGCCGGCCAGGCGTGCCGCCTCCACGAAGCCGGCATTGCGCAACACGTTGGCCTCGGCTCGCGCCACCCTGATGTAGAACGGCAGGTTGATGATGGCGGTCGCATAGACGATGTTGGCCACCGAGTTGCCAAGGGCTGCCACGATGCCCATGGCCAGCACGAACAAGGGAAACGCCATGATGGTATCGGCCAGGCGCACGATGATGCGGTCCCACCAGCCGCCGAAAAACCCGGCCGCCAGTCCCAGCGCGATGCCGATGGCGAACGACAGCGCGACCGCCGCCACCGCGATGCCGAAATCCAGGCGGGTGGCTACGATGATGCGCGACAGGATGTCACGCCCCAAGGCATCGGTGCCGAACCAGTGCGAAAGCGAAGGCGCCTGCAGTGCCGCCTTGGTATCGGTGGCCAGCGGATCGTAGGGTGCGAGCCAGGGTCCGAACAGCGCCACGGCGACAAAGGCCGAAAACAGCGCGAAGGCGGCAAGCGTGACCAGGTTTTCACCCAGCACATAGCGAACATGCCGGAGGGCGGAGCCGGCGCTCATGCGGTCAACCCCACACGCGGATCGATCAGGCCATAGGCGACATCGATTGCCAGGTTCAGCAGCACGTACAGCACGCCCATGGTCAAAACGAAACCCTGGATCGGCGCGTAATCGGAAGCGGTGAGCGACTCGATCGCGTAGGAACCGATGCCGGGCCAGGCGAACACCTTCTCGACCAGCACGTTCGACCCCAGCAGGAACGAAAACACCATGCCAAGCGTAGTCACAACCGGCAGCAAGGCGTTGCGAAACGCATAGGTGTAGAGCACCGTCGACCCACCGAGGCCGGAGGCGCGCGCGGTGCGGATGAAATCCGAGGAGAGCACCCCGAGCATCGAGGCTCGCGTCATGCGCGCCAGCGGCGCCAGCACGAACAGGCCCATGGTGATGGCGGGCAGCAGTATCTGCGCCAAGCTGGCGCGGAACACCGCGCCCTCGCCCGCCAGCAGGCTGTCGATCAGGTACATGCCGGTGATCGACGGCGGCGGCGAGAACACCGGATCGAGGCGCCCGAGCGGGGCCGGCGCCACCCCCAGCAGGAAGTAGAACACGTAGGCCAGCAAAAGGCCGGTGAAAAAGGTCGGCAGCAACACCCCGGCGGTGGTCACCAGGCGACACAGGTGATCGATCCACGAACCCGGCCGGGTCGCCGCCAGCACCCCCAGCGGCAACGCGATCACCACCGCGAACAGCAGTGCGCAAAAGGTGAGTTCGAGCGAGGCCGGCAGGCGCTGCACCAGTTCGGTCAAAACCGGCTGGCCGGTGGACAGGCTTTGCCCGAAATCACCATAGGCCAGGTCACGCAGATAGAAGCCGAATTGCTCGATCAGGGTCTTGTTGAGACCCAGCTTTTCGCGAATCTGCTCGACCGCCTCGGGGCTGGCGGCGGCACCGGCAAAAAACGCCGCCGGATCGCCCGGCAGCGCGCGCGTCAACAGAAAAGTCACGACAATCACGCCGACAAGGTTGGGGATCGCACCCACCAGGCGCAGCGTGATGATGCGCAGCATCAGCCGGCGGCAATCAGGCTGACATGGGCGGCGACCACGCGCCAGCCCTCCGGCGTCTTCATCCAGGTCTGGCTCTGGCGCCCGATCTTGCCTGGCGCGGAATCGCGCTCGAACATGGTGTTGGCAGTCGCCATGTCGCGACCATAGGTGGTGATGACGGTGCCCTTGATGCGGCGTGCCAATCCGGCGCTCGGGCGGCCCGAGCGGAACGCGGCGATCTGCGCATGACCGTAGAGGTTCTCGCCGATGCCGTAACGCAGCGTCAGCGGGTTGTTCCAGAACAGTTCGTCAAGAACCGCCACATCGTTGGCATTGAGCGCCACTTCGTAGCGCTGGAACGCGGCGCTCACTTCGGCCACGACTTCGGGAATGTTGATTTCGGGCATGGAGATTCCTTTCATTACAGTTGGGCGAGCGGCGCTTGTACCACGCCCTGGCTTTGCAGCCAGGCCGCCACGCGCAGCGCGTCAGCTTCATGCCACGGCCTCGCGATCAACTGCACGCCGATCGGCAGGTGCCCGGCGCGGTGCAGCGGGACTGTCACGATCGGCAGGCCGAGGAACGACAGGGGCTGGGTCAGAAGCCCCATCGATGGCCGTGCCGGCACCGCTTGCCCGTTCAGATCGAAAGTCTCGGCGCCAATTGGTGTGGCCGCCACCGGTGTAGCCGCGGCCAGGATGATGTCGGTGTGCTCGAACACGCGCATCACCGCTCTATGGAACCAACTGCGAAACCGCTGCGCCTGCAGATACCAGGCCGCTGGCGCCAGCGCGTTGGCGATGAAGCGATCGCGAATCAGGGGGTCGAAATCACTGGGGCGCGAACGCAGGTCCGCCAGGTGCAGCTGGCTGCCCTCGACGGCGGTGATGACAAAGGCGGCGGCGCGGGCGCGCTGCGCTTCGGGCAAGCTCACACGGCGAGTAGCGCCGAGTGCCTGCGCCACCGCGTCACGTGCCGCAAGCGCCGCCGGCGACGCGTTGGCCTCGAAATAATCGCCGGCCAGGGCAATGCGCAAGTCTTCGATGCCGCCATCGAGCGTGCCCGACACCGGCTCGATCGCCGCTGCCGACTGCGCCGGATCGAGCGTATCGATACACTGCAATGCGTCGTAGGCCGCAGCCAGGTCGAAGGCACTGCGCGCGAACGGCCCTACGTGATCGAAGCTGCCG
>JBEIFV010000284.1:0-5591 GCA_040382235.1 Burkholderiales bacterium | reverse complement strand
TCCCCACGCGCCAGCGCCGCCTTCGCGAATCTTGCGTGCAAGACGGGCTTCCGCTTCGGCGTCACGGGCGTACCTGACTGCGACGTCGCGCCAGGCCGGGCCAACCAGCTTGGTTTCCACCTGATGGCAGGCGTAGCAGTTGCGCGCCCGTGCAAGCTTTTCGTCGGCGTGCGCCGATACACCTGGCAAACCTGTCGCAAGAGCGAAGGCGGTCACAAACCGGCGCGCAAGAATGCCGGCGAC
This sequence comes from Burkholderiales bacterium, assembly GCA_040382235.1. Taxonomy (GTDB): domain Bacteria; phylum Pseudomonadota; class Gammaproteobacteria; order Burkholderiales; family JAEUOS01; genus JAEUOS01. The sequence continues at coordinate 5,348 of JBEIFV010000284.1, read as the reverse complement.
GCTGCTCGCCCGGCGATCGGCGCTCAAGCTGGCGCAGGTGCGCCCGGGTGTTGTTTTGGGGTTTACAATCATGTCTAGTATCTGTGCGCCCGGGTCTCCGGATGCGCGGTCCTGGAGAAAGCGAATGCCCATACTCGTAATCGGAATCTTGTTGGCGGTGCTGCGCTGGGCCGAGCTCGGGCCCTTTGCGAAACTGTCCTGGTGGTTGGTGGCTCTGCCGTTTGTTCTGGTGATCATCTGGTGGGAAATCATCGTTCCAGCCTTCGGGCTTGACAAGAAAAAAGAGCATGAAGAGTTCGAGCGGGAACGCAAGAAGCGCATGGACAAGAACCGTAGTGGCAAGGCGAACATGTAGGGCGCGCTGCGCATTTGTGCCGAGCTCTTACTTGACGATCCACAACATCAGTTTGCTCGACTTGGTCAGGCCGACCTTCTTCTCGGGGGCGGCTACCACCACCGACTTGTCGGGTTGCCAGTCGCCCATATCCCAGTCGTGCGAGACGATGCGGGTGCCGGGCTTGAGTCCTTGCAGCGCCGCGCGCAGCTTCAGGTTGACCGCCGGCAGCAGATAGAGCGTAATCACACTGGCACTGGCCAGGTCGGTGTCGAAAAGGTCCTGCGCGAGAAAAGTGGCACGCGCGCTGACGCCGGCAGCATTTGCACCGGCGCGGGCCAAAACGATCAGGCGGGGATCAAGCTCGATGCCCGTGCCGCGTGTACCGAAGCGCTGCGCCGCGGTGATGACAACGCGCCCATCGCCGGATCCCAGGTCCAGCAGGATGTCGCCCGGACCAACGTCAGCCAGTTCGAGCATGGCATCGACGACGTTCTGGGGGGTGGTCACGTAGGGCACGTCAAGATCGTCGCCAGCCTCGGATTGGGCTCGCGATGCGCTCGCGCAGGCGGCGGCGCACGACCCTGCCAGCAGTGCGCATGCCAGGCGTCGGCGAGAGCCGACGGCAATGCCGGCAATTCTTGATGGCATGGCAGGCGCTCCGGAATGCTCGGGTCTGCCACCCCCACGCCGTGAGAAGAATGATAGTCGGGGCAAAAACATTTTTTGGTGTGCTTCCTGAGTATCTCAACGGTGCGACGTGGGCTGCGACCCCGGGGGCTTGAGCAAGATCAGCAACGCACCGCTGCCGCCCGCAGCCGCGGGGGCATCGGTATAGGCGAGTACGGGCGCGGATTGGCGCAGCCAGCGGCGCACCAGCATTTTCAATACCGGTGCCTGATCGGCCGACCCCAACCCCTTGCCGTGAATCAGGCGCACGCAACGCCAGCCTTGCGCGACCGCGTCGCGCAGAAACTCGTCAGTCGCGTTGCGTGCCTGGTCGCGGGTCATGCCGTGCAGGTCGATCCGGCCTCTTGCCGGCCAGTCACCACGCTGCAGTCGGCGCATGGTGCGCTGGTCAATACCGTCGCGAGCGAAGCTGTCGCTCTCGTCGGCGGCGCCACCGACGTTGTCGGGACCATCGGACAAAGATGCGACGGCAGCGCCTCGCGCGGGCACCGCTTTCGGCAAGGGCTGCGGCGAAATTCGTGGCCGCGGGCGTGCCGCGCGATCCGATGGCGCGATCGGTACCGCGTCGCCCACGGAATTGCGAAACAACTGGCTGTTGCGCTGGCGAAGAGCTTCAAGGGCACGTTGCTCACGGGCAGCCTCCGCGAGTCGCAGGCGTTCTTCCCCGAGCTGCTGCCGAATCCCGGCCAGGTCTTGTCGGTAGTCCTTCCGCGCCATGACGTTGGTGGTGATGCGATCGTACGTGTGTTTCAGGCGCTGCCGCCTTGCATTTCGAGGTAACGCTGCGCGTCGAGCGCCGCCATGCAGCCGGTGCCGGCGCTGGTCACCGCCTGGCGGTACACGTGATCCTGCACGTCGCCGGCTGCGAACACACCGGCCTGGCTGGTGGCGGTGGCCATGCCTTCGGTGCCGCTGCGCGTCTTGATGTAGCCGCCCGCGTTCATCTCGACTTGCCCGGCGAATATCTGGGTATTCGGTTTATGGCCGATTGCAATGAAACAACCGGTCACCGCCAGTTCGCGCGTCGCACCTTCGGCGGTGGGCTTGATGCGTACGCCGGTCACACCGCCCGCATCGTCGCCCAGCACTTCGTCGAGCGTCTGATTCCATTCGATGCGGACTTTGCCTTCTGCCTGCCTGGCCATCAGTTTGTCTATCAGAATTGCCTCCGCGCGAAAGCGGTCGCGACGGTGGATGACGGTGACCGAGCGTGCGATGTTGGACAAATACAACGCCTCTTCCACTGCGGTATTGCCTCCGCCGACCACGCAAACATCCTGGTTCTTGTAGAAAAACCCGTCACACGTGGCGCAGCCCGAAACCCCGCGGCCCATGAACTTCTGCTCGGAATCAAGACCCAGATACATGGCCGAGGCACCAGTGGCGATGATGAGCGCGTCGCAAGTGTATGTAGCGGTGTCGCCGATCAGGGTAATCGGCGATTCGCCCAGTTTCGCAGTGTGAATATGGTCGAACACCATCTCGGTGCCAAAGCGTTCGGCGTGCTTGCGAAAGCGTTCCATAAGCTCCGGACCCTGCACTCCGTCGGCATCGGCCGGCCAGTTGTCGACGTCTGTGGTGGTCATCAGTTGACCGCCTTGTTCGATGCCGGTGATGAGGACCGGCTTCAGGTTGGCGCGGGCGGCGTAGACCGCGGCGCTGTAGCCAGCCGGTCCCGAACCCAGAATCAGGACTTTGGCGTGCTTGTTTGTGCTCATTTGGACGCGCCCATGTGGATTTTTGTAGATATACTTCAGAAAATGGATGAAGTTGATGCCGTTTGGCGCGGTTATTGCGCTGAAAGTGCAAAACGCATGTCGAATTATCCCACACCAATCGCGCCGGATCGCCACCAGCAACTGGTCGCGGCCGGCACGGGAATGAGCAGAAACGCGTGAAATCCGGGGGCGAAACCTGTTTCGATGATTGGACGCTGTGCAGGCGTCCCGGAAGCGTACTGCTCTCGCTATTTCTGGTACTTGTGACCGGCCTTTTGCTGGGTCATGCCGCCAGTGTGCTGGCGGCTGACGGATCGGGCGGCCGCGACCCGCGTGAACTGGCACAGGCACCGGGCGCGGGTGGCGCGCCGGTTCAGTCAGTGCCGTCCACCCCGGTGGTAAACCAGCCAGCCGCAGCGCCTGGAAGTGCGCCGGCGGCGTCCGGCGGGCCGCGCTTTGCCATCCGCAAGTTCGATGTAACGGGCGCGACCTTGGTTACCGGGAAACGTATCGATGCTGTTCTAAAGCCCTTTTTGGGACAGGATCGCGAGTTTGGCGATGTGCAGCGCGCGCTCGAAGCGCTGGAACGTGCGTTCGTTGATTCGGGTTTCGGATCGGTCCAGGTTCTGCTGCCGGAACAGGAGTTGGAGCAGGGCACGATCCGCTTTCAGGTGATCGAGCCGCGCGTGGGCCGTGTGCTGGTCGAAGGCAACAAGGCCTACCCGGAAGCGAACATTCGTGCCAGCCTGCCGGCGCTAAAGGAGGGCCAGCCGCCCAACAGCAATGCGATCGCCAGCAATCTGCGCCTGGCTAATGAAAACCCGGGCAAGGCGACCACGGTTCTGCTGCGCGCCGGCAGCACCGATGGCGAGGTGGATGCGGTGATTCGGGTCGTCGAGGACCGGATCACCCGCTGGAACGCCTCACTGGACAACACCGGGGCCGGCAACACCGGTTCATACCGGATCGGTCTTGGCATGCAGACAGCGAACGTTCTGGGCCGTGACCACGTGTTTGCGGCACAGGTGGTGACCTCGCCCGATGAGCGCAACCGCTTTCGTGGCTACAGTCGCGACGTGGCGATTCTCGGTTTGCAGTACCGCATACCTCTATATTCACTTGGCGACACACTCGATTTCACCGCCGGCTACTCAAACGTCAACTCCGGCGTGGTGCAGAATATCTTCAATGTTTCCGGCCGCGGCACCGTGTACGGCGTGCGCTATACCCAGAACCTTGCGGCCCTAGGCAAGCTTGAGCATCGCCTCATCTACGCCTTGGACCTGCGCTTCTACGAAAACAGCGTGACCCCTCTCGGCGGAGGGCAGCAGATCATTCCGGACATCACGGTGAGGCCGCTCAGTGTGACCTATGCCGGGACCTACCGTGAGCAGAGTTCGGAAACGAGTTTCTTTGCCAGCTACAACCGCAACCTTCCCGGTGGCTCGTTCGGCGGCAGCCGTGCGTTCGATTTTTCACGCGGCAGTTCGGGTACCGGGCTGGTGCCCAGTGCCCGCCCGGGCTACACCATCATCCGCTACGGCTTTTCGCACTATCGTGCATTTGCGAACGACTGGCAGGCGCGCATCAACGTGTCGGGCCAGGCCACGCGCGACATGCTGGTGGCCGGTGAGCAGTTCGGTATCGGCGGCGCCACTACTGTGCGCGGATTTGCCGAACGCCAGTTCGCCAACGATTACGGCATCTACGCCAACTTCGAGGTGTACACGCCGGAGCTTTCTCGGATCCTGAAGATCGGTGAAAATGCAAAACTGCGTGCGGTTGTGTTCCACGATACCGGCCACCTTGTGCGTAATCAGCCGCAGCCGGGCGATACCCAGCGCGTCAGCGCATCAGGAACCGGGGCAGGGCTCCGGCTCACGGTGGGCAACAGCCTGAGTTTCCGCCTCGATGCGTCTTTTGCGAACCTGCCCAGCAACACCGGCAACACCCAGTCGCCCGTCTCGCTCAAGCAATTTCGCATGCACGGCGCGATGGCCTATTTGTTCTGACCAGGTTACATAACCAAAACCGGAGCGATCAATGGCACAGCCCAGCATCCATGTTGGAATTCTGCGCAGCGTCCCTCTATTCGCGATGCTCGAAGAGACGCAACTAAAGGCGCTGGCCAACGTCATGGCGCGCAAGTCCGCACCGAAGAACCGCACGATTCTCAAGGCCGGCGATCCTACCGACAGCTTGTATATCGTGATTGCAGGTCGTACCAAGGTGCAGATGTCCGACGAAGAAGGCAAGGAAGTCATTCTGAGCGTGCTGGGACCGGGGGACTTTTTCGGCGAAATGGGCTTGCTCGACGGCGCGCCGCGTGCGGCATCAGTGGTGACGATCGAGCAAAGCGAATTCGTCTGGATCTCCAAGGAAGACTTTCACGCCCTGCTGCAGAACAATTTCGAGATGGCGATGGTCATCATGCGTGGCCTGGTCAAGCGCCTGCGCGAAGCCGACCGCAAGATCGAAAGCCTGGCGCTGCTCGATGTGTATGGTCGGGTGGCCCGGGTTTTGCTCGAGTTTTCCGAAGACATTGGCGGCCGCAAGGTGGTCAAGCGGAAGTTGCCGCGCCAGGATATCGCCAAGATGATCGGCGC
>JBEIFV010000283.1:0-5682 GCA_040382235.1 Burkholderiales bacterium | reverse complement strand
TGGGAGCAGGGCAAACGCAGCCCGACCGGTGCGGCCAAGGCTTTGCTCAAGGTGCTGGATCGCGTGCCGGAGTCGGCACTGCCTGCCTTGGGTGGATTTTCGCAGCGCATCGGGGCCGGGAAATTACTCCGGCTAACGACACTGCAACAGCAACTGCCGCGCCGCGCCGATGACGAAAACCAGATAGCGCTTCCACAAGCGCTTGGGTCGCTGGCCACTCGGTGCAGCCACGTAAGCCCCGCCGAGCGCATCCAGACCGGCGCGCGCGGCTTGCTGCCGGAGATGAAGTCGAACGCCGCCCGCACCCCGAGCATGACCGCCTGCAGCCGGCCGCGGTGAGCCAGTATCCATTTCTCTTGGGCTACGGGCAGCATGAGGCCCACACACATCGTGCGCCCGCCGGATGCGCCGATCCGCACCACCATGGCCTGGACTTCCACCTCGATAATGGGAGATCGAAACCGCGGATGCATGGCGGTAGCATATCGGGATTCGAGCTCATGGAGTGCTTGACATGGGAAGCAGCGACATTTCGACGACGCAATCATTGCAGCTCAACAATGACGGCACCGCGACAATATTGCTTGACCCGGCGACCGTGACCGTCCTGGTGCGCGAAGCCAAGACCTTACGCAAGACACCTGCCGCTCTGGCTGCCAAAGTATTGCGAGAGGCGCTTGAAGACCTTGCCGACGCGCGCGATGCGCGACGTGTTCTCGCCAATATCAAAGCCGGGCGCGAGAAGGTGATTGACGGTGCCGCGGTCTTCCGGCGCAATGGCCTTTAGCCTCAAGTTTTCCGATACAGCCGCTCGGCAGTTCGACGCCCTCGATTCACCGTAAGCAAAAGCGGGTCAAAGTATTCCTTGAAGAAGCATGTGCGCTGGTTGATCCGGCGGTTCGATTCGAGCGCCTGCATGGCAAGTTGCCCGGGCTGTGGAAACACCGCGAGGGACATTTGCGAATGATCGCGGAAATAGACCGCGGCCGGGTGCGCGTGCTTGTGCTGAAGATCGGGCGGCGCGACGATGTCTATGAAGTTGACAAGAACGAACTCAAGCGATTCGCCCGTGATCGTGATGAACCTGCTGCATAGATCATGTTGGCGCTCAGTCTTGTGGTTGGTACCGGGCAGGCTCAAGAGTCCCGTGACCCGGATTTGCGGACGGGCGCCCCGGAAACCTACCGCCTATCAAACAACAACTGCCGCGCCGCGCCGATGACGAACAGCGTATTGGTCGCGAGAATAGCGCTTCCACATCCGGCCAGGCTCGCTGGCAACCCGATGCAGCCACTCCAGCCCCACCGCCTGCATCCAGGCCGGTGCACGTGGCTTGGTACCGGCGATGCGCCTGAAAATCCTCATTATTGGTGACAATGGTCAGGTTGCGCGCAAGCGCGTATTGCCAGATGGACCTGTCGTCCGCGGCTTCCAGCCCGACATTCTGGACACGGATGCTTTCCCGCCCGTTGCCATGAAGAAACCGGGCCAATGCCACGGGCATCTGATTGTCGACTGGCAGTTGGGTCACGCGGCGATCAGGATGGCGTGGTCAGTCTGCACGGCCGCATAGGCGAGTGCGGCCAAAATATCTTCGTCTTCGAGCATCGAATAATCGAGGAAAATCTCCTGATGTGAAGCGCCCGCCCCGAGCAAGCTCAAGAGTTCCGTGACCCGGATCCGCAGGCCACGAATACACGGACGCCCGCCACATTTGCCGGGTTCGATAGTGATGCGGTCAGGCAATCTGGATGTCATGGCAGTTTCCTCAAGCCAAGCGCAGTGGGCAAAGCAAGGCGCTCAGGCGCTAGAACGGCAAGGTACGCACGAATGGAAAAGGCACCGGGCGCGCGCCGCGCGAACTGTCCGCGTCTCGAACAGCAGCTGGCGTGCCGTGCCGGTCACGTTGCGCCGAAACGCCCGGTCACGTTGCCGAAATCAGCAGTCACGTTGCGCCGACGCCATCGGTCACGTTTGATCGGGATGGCCGGTCACGTTCGCCGCAATACGCACCATTCATGACATTCCCGCGATGATGGCCGGTCACGTTCGCCGCAATACGCACCATTCATGACATTCCCGCGATGAGTGCTGACGCCGATCTGTATGACAAGCAGTTCAAGGCGGTGCGGCCACGTAAGCCCGGCCGCTAAGCAGCGCAGCCGGAATCGAAACCTACGGCAGCAACACCTCGATTGGCACCCGAAAACGCAGGGCCAGCGCCTTCACCTGGCGCAGGTTGAGCGTTCGCTTGGCCGAGAGCAACTCGGACACCACACTCTGGCTGCCGATCTCGGGCAGGTCCGACTGGGACAACCCGTGCTCACGCATCAGGGCGCGCAACACCTGGCCCTGGGTTGCCCCCGGTTGCGGATGGTGGCGCTCCTCGAACTCCCGAATGCGCTCGGCCACCAGCCGCACCAGGCCCCAGCCCGCATGATCCGCCTCATCCGGCAGGCTCTCGGCGAGCTCCTCGGCAAAGGCTTCCAGGCGCCTGCAATGCGCTTCATCGACCACCGGCCGACTCACGCCCAAGGCCGCGTCGAGCGCGATCCAGGGCGCCGCAATATCAAGCGCCTTCATTTCCATGCTCCACGATCGTAGTCCGCATGCGTCAGCACCGCCTTGACCCAGACGATCTGCGCAGCAAAAGCAATGCCTGCAATCAGCCGCACCTTGTTGCCCCCAATGTTGAATACATAGCGATCGCCAACTTTGTCAACGCTGGCAAAGGTGGCGCGCAAATCCGCGAAAGTCGCATAAGTGCCTTTCTCGATCAAATGGCGCCAAGCCTGGAGCGGCGCCTGCGCGTCCGCATGCGTCCGCGCAAATTCGCGCAAAGCTCGATTGGAAATCAGGCGCATGCGGTAGGTTATCGCAAATTGCTATGGATTACAAAGGCTGCGCATCGTCCAACGACGTAATCCGCCTGCTACCGTGGATCGCCCGAGCGTCTCGCCGACTATACTTTTTAAATCAATCACTTGAATGGATTGACGTAAGCGGCTGTAAGCGAGTTTTGGCAGATGTTGAAGAATGATTCTCGGTACCGCGCGGTCTCGTTACCTCAGAATCGTCGCCTGATTACGGTTCCTATCGAGGCGACAACTATTCTGACATTCACCGCGTACCCGTCGGGTCCGTTCCATGCGCAACACCATCACCCTGCGGTGCGGCTCCGTTCCGCTATTCCGACCGGCCATTCCGATATCGTGACCGCCGCTTCCGGAATGTCCGCTCATGTTCAACCGGACTGGCCGGTCACGATGCACCGAAAATGCGGTCACGTTGGTCCGGAACCAGCGGTCACGCTGCTCCGGACACCCCATGATCGCCCGCGAAAGTGTCAAAGACAAGTCTGTTCCAAGGCGGTAAGCGCATGGGGAGATGGATTGACAAAAGTAGTTCAATGAACCACCATCGAAACATGGAGGTCGAGTGGGATGAAGCAAAGAGCGATGCGTGCTACGAAGAGCGCGGCTTCGACTTCGCCTATGCGCTGCGAGCCTTTCTGGACCCCGACAGGATTGTGCAGGAGGATCACCGCTGGAACTATGGCGAAGACCGCTTTCGACTGACGGGACAAATCGAGACGCGAGTATTCGTGCTCGTGTATACCGTTCGCGAAACGTCAATTCGCATCATATCGGCCCGCAAGGCCAATCGACGAGAGGTGCGATTCTATGAAAACTGCACGCGTGAAAATTGACCTGAGCCGACCGGCCAACCTGCCCAAAGGTCGGGTCGACAAGCGCCGCCTTGATGCAACCACGGAGAAGGACATCGTCCAGCAACAAAAGGTCGACGACGGCGCTGCCATACTGGACGCAGCCAGGTTCGCCAAGCGTGTACGCAAACGCCTCGGCCTGACGCAGTTGGAATTCTCCGAGCGCATCGAAGTGTCCTTAGACACCATCCGCAATTGGGAGCAGGGCAAACGCAGCCCGACCGGTGCGGCCAAGGCTTTGCTCAAGGTGCTGGATCGCGTGCCGGAGTCGGCGCTGCCCGCCTTGGGTGGCTTCTCGTAGAGCGGAAGAGGTCGGGCAATACTTCCAGCTACCGCTTCCCGAACAGCAACTGCCGCGCCGATCACGAACACGGTGTTGGTGACGAGGTAGCGCTTTTCAAAAGCGCTTAGGCTCGCTGTCCACGCGGCGCAGGCACGTGAGCCCGGCCGAGCGCGTCCAGGCTCAAAAAAGCCACGCACAAGGCGTGGCTTCTTGTGGTGAAAGGTGCGCCTAAACCGCAGCAGCTATCAAAGAATGATTACCGGTACCGTGCGATCTCGCTGCTCGGAATCGCCCTCTGATTGCCGATCCTGTCGAGGCGACATATATTCTGACACCGGGGGACAATCAGGGGATCGTGGGGCCTGATGGTCTGGCCGCTGGGGGCACGTCCGGCCTTGCCATGTTCCGGGGTGCCGCTTTCGCTCCTCACAAATGCCGCGCGACATCCATGCTCTGATGAAGAACACGTATGACCCTGACACCAAGGTCGGTGGCGATATAACCACGTGCGACTGGTAAACCAACCGTCTCAATCCGGGCGAAAGCTCGCTCGCATCGCGGCCGAGCATGGGATTTTGGGCGACCGCATCGAAGCGTTCGCTCAAACCTGTCAGATAGGTCCGCGCCTGCTGAAGTCCGAAGCGATCGATCGTGAATTCGTAGATTTCCTCAAGATCGGTCGCGGCTTTTGAACCAAGGCTATAGGCGGCCATTCGATGCCAATCGGCGCTCGACATCCTGCATGATCTGCGCGACCGACCGCTCGCTATCGCCGCTCTGCAGGCCTTCCTGTATTGCGCCCTTCAGGGCATGGAGTCTGGCGTTTTGTTCCTGGTCACGGCGGATCAGGTCGCTAAAATATTCACTGTCGTTGGTGTAGTCGCCGTTGGCGACGCGCCCCTTGACCCACGCGCCTTGCTGGTCGGAAAGGGTGATTGTTTTGCGGGTGACTGCCATTGAGCACCTCCAATGTCATGATGCGAGCATACTATTGATGCATTTTTGCATACTTTCGCGCATTCATAGCCCCGTGACCTAAAGTCAGGGAATTGCCCGTCGCGGACATACGGGCTTTCAGGCTGGCAGGCGAAGTGCTGCCGGCCGAGCTGTTGAATGGTCTGGCGTCCTTGAGGAGGCGGCGCGGCGAGCGTGACGCGCAGAAAGCGCCTGCCAAGGAGCCCACCACCATTCGCTTTGGGCGCCGACGTTCCGGCCGCGCTCAAGGCCGGCGGGAGCGGTGGCAGATCAGGGTCAATGAGACGGTGAAAGACCGGCTCAAGACCTCTTATCGAATCTCGACTGCGGCATCACCCGCAGCCAAAGACTCGCGCAGGGCCGGCAAGATGCGCGAAAACGCCTCCAGCAATGCCGGTTTCCTGCATGCCCTACCGGACCCAAACGACCTGCGGCGGGATGCGGCCTTGCCGGTTCGCAAGCGCCTGAAAATCTTAATCCTTGGTGACAATGACGAGGTTGCGCGCAAGCGCGTATTGCCAGATGGACCTGTCGTCCGCAGCTTCAAGCCCGACAGCCTGGACATGGATGCTTTCCCACCCGTTGACACGAAGAAACCGGGCCAATGCCACGGGCAACTGATTGTCGACTGGCAGTTGGGTCACGCGGCGATCAGGATGGCGTGGTCAGTCTGCACGGCCGCATAGGCGAGTGCGGC
>JBEIFV010000282.1:0-5685 GCA_040382235.1 Burkholderiales bacterium | reverse complement strand
GGCGCGCGGCCTCGAGGCCGCTGCGGAACTGGCGCAGGGCGGCATCTCGCTGGAAGTCATCGACCTGCGCACCCTGTGGCCCTGGGACCGCGACATGGTGTTCGCCTCGGTGGCCAAAACCGGACGCCTGGTGGTTGCCCACGAATCGGTACGGGTGGGCGGATTCGGCGCCGAACTGGTGGCCGAAGTCTCACAGACCCAGTTCGCGCTGCTCAAGGCGGCGCCGATCCGCGTTGCCTCGCCGCGCGCGCCGGTGCCCTACTCCAAGCCGCTCGAAGACATGTGCAGGGTCACCGCGGGCATGATCGCAGCGGCCGTGCGCAGCACTCTGGCAGCCGAGCTGCGGCAGTCGGGGCCCGGCCAGCCGGCCTGGCAAAGCTGATATGTTTGCGCCTGTGTTCGAAGGCCCGGCCCTGAATCTTGTTGATCGCAGGCACCAATCATTCGTCCCACCAACCACGCTAAAGGAGCAGCATCATGGGTGAGTATTTCAACGAAGAGCGCAACGCCCTGGCCGACATCCGCGACCTGCCGGTCGGCAAACTCGCCAAGCGCACGGTATTGACCGACGACGCCGATACCCGGGTCGCCTTGTTCGAATTCGAGCCCGGCGACAACACCGGCTGGCACAAGCACGAATTCAACTATTGCGCGATCTACCTGACCGACGCCAAGCTGTTCCACACGCGGCGCGACGGCTCGGAACTCAATACCGAGCACAAGGCCCATGAATTCAAGGCCCATCCGGTGGGCACAGAGCACAACGTGCGCAGCGTCGGCAGCAATGTCGTGCGGTTGCTGGAAATCGAGTTCAAGCGCTAAACGCGGCGCGCGGTCCGCGCAGACGCGCCGCACATCGCTAACGATCGGGACGGAGCGCATATGCTGTTTGAAGTCAGGATGTATCACGCCGCCCAGGGGCGGATGGGCGACATCGTCAATCGCATGCGCGACGAATTGCCGGCGATGCTCAAAAAGCACGATTTCCCCTGGCCGGTCGGCCAGTGGGTCTGCGTGGCCGGCGCGCGCATGCCGCTCTATGTGTGGATGCTGCACTGGGATGATCTCGACCATCGTGCGCGCTGCTTCGGCGCCCTGTATGGCGACCCGGAGTGGGACAAGATCCGCATTCGCACCAACGGCGCGCGCGACACGGTGGTCGAGCAACGCATCGTGTTCATGCGCAAGCTGCCGTGTTTCGCGACCCTGGCCGCGCTCGGGCACAGGCAAGCCGGCCAGTCGCCCGGACTCTACGAGTTGCGCTACCAGCGCACGCAATACGGCTACCTGCCGCAGGCCGACCGCGTGCTGGCCGAGGTCGATTTCCCGGCGCTGACGCGCTGCGGCGCCCAGGTACAGGGGGCCTTTGAAGTGATGTCCGGCGCAGCGTATCCGACGGCAGCGTATTTTCTGCGCTGGGAAAGCTTCGAGGCGCGTGAATCCGGGCTGGCGCAGTTCGAAAGCCTGCCCGAAGTCAAGGCCGCACGCGCCGGCGAGGTCGCCGCCATCAACAATCATTTCCTGCAGGAATTCGATTGCTACCTGCTGAGGCCCACCAGCTTCGGCATTCCACACCCGCTGTTTGGCGCGGCCTGATTCGCGCGGATCAGGCCTGCAGGCTGCGCCAAACCTGCGCGGGCACCCTATTCCGGCTGCACCCCGGCCGCGCGCAACACCTTGCCGAATTCGGGCGAATCGCGCCTGACGCGCTCCATCACGCCTTCCGGCGTGGACTAGTGGGTGGCGATACCGAGCGTGGCATAGCGCTCGATCAGGTCCGGCAGCTTGAGGATTTTCTCGGTCTCGGCATTGAGGCGCCTGACCACCGCCTCCGGCATGCCCTTGGGCCCCAGGATCGCCCACCAGGTCTGGCCGACCGTCAGGTTGATGCCGGATTCCGCCAGGGTCGGCACTTCCGGAAACAGTTGCGAGCGCTTGTCGCCGGTCACCGCGATCGGCCGCAGCTTGCCGGCCCTGATCTGCGGCGTGGTCGGCACCATGTCGGAAAAGATCAGGTCCAGCTGACCGGCCACCAGATCCACCACCGCCAAGCCGGTGCCCTTGTACGGCACATGGGTCAGGTTGACCCCGACCACCGTCTTGAAGCTCTCGCCGATCACGTGAGCAGGCGTGCCAACGCCGCCGGAACCATAGTTGAGCTTGCCCGGTTGCTGCCTGGCCAGCGCGATCAATTCGGTCACGGTCTTCACCGGCACCGACGGATGCACCACCAGGATCGACCCACCGACGGCAACCATCGATACCGGCGTGAAGTCGTTCATAGGGTCATAGCCCAGGCGCTTGTACAAATGAATGTTGGTCGCCAACTGCACACTGGAACCGAGCACGATGTTGTAGCCGTCAGCCGCTTGCCGCGTCATGTATTCGGCGCCGATATTGCCGCCGGCACCGGGCCGGTTCTCGACGGTGACCGCTTGCGCCAGCGCCTCCGACAGCTTCTGCCCGAGCAGGCGCGCCAGCACGTCGCTCGACCCGCCCGGCGGAAACGGCACCACGAACTTGATCGGCTTGGTCGGATAGGTGCCCTGGCCCAAGGCGGCAGTGCCGGTCAGCGCGATGGCGGCGGCAACGCTGGCCGCGGCGAAGCGTCGCCACCCGGCACGGCGCGCCGCCTTCGCTGCAGGCGGGCGCCAGGCCGGCGCAGTTGACGCCGAGCTGGCGCAACCTGCGGCGCCCGCATCACCGGTATCGAAAGTGATCACGCTTGTCTCCTCTGGATGGTGCGGCTTGATTGTTGGAACAGCGCCGCCTGATGACGAAAGTGTAGTGTGGTATCAGCAGTGCCGGTCACCAGCTTCAAGGTTGTGCTCGCCCGCAGGTGTTGGCGCCGCCTTTCTCCAAGGCATTGCGGCCAAATCCAGCTCAACGAGCTCCGCGCGCCAACTGCAACTCACCCTGATCGGGCTTGCGCACAGCCACGCGCATTTGGCGCACTTGCCATTCACAGACGTTCACGTGCATTGGAGACATGCCGCGTTTGAACCCACATCAGCTCGCCCGCACCAGCCGCCCCGGCAGCGCGCCGGTGGCCTTGCCGCGCTCCATCACCAGTTCACCCGCGACGAACGTCGCCTCGTAACCGGTGGCGTGCTGCACCAGGCGGCGCCCGCCGGCCGGAAGATCGTAGGTCATTTGCGGGGCTTCGAGGTTCAACCTGGCATAGTCGATCAGGTTGATGTCGGCCTTCATGCCGGGCAGCAAGGCGCCGCGATCGGTCAGCCCCAGGCCGCGTGCGTTGCGCTGGGTTTGCGCATGCACGAGGAACTCCAGCCCAAGCTTGGGGCCGCGCTCGCGGTCGCGCGACCAGTGGGTGATCAGGTAGGTCGGATAGCTGGCGTCGCAGATATAGCCGCAGTGCGCGCCGGCGTCGCCCAGGCCCAATAGCGTGGCCGGATTGCTCAGCATTTCGCGCACGACATCCAGGTTGTTGTCGGTGTAGTTGTAGAGCGGGAAGTAGAACTTCTTCTTGCCGCCGTCTTCCAGCATCAGGTCGTAGGCCACTTCCTCCGGAGCGCGGCCGGTGGCTTGGGCGATGCCGGCCACGCTGTCTTCGAACCGCGGCTCGTAGTTGGCATGGTCGCGGCCCAGCGGGTAGAGCTTGTGGAAATCGCGCGTGATGCTTGCCAGGCGCCAGTTTTCCGGCGGGGTGGCGGCCTCCCGGATCAGGCGCGCGCGCAGCGCCGGGTCGGCCAGGCGAAGCACCCGTTCGGCGAGCGGCAGGTGGGCGACGGTGGCGTAGCCGGGTGTCAGAAAAAACGGGTTCATCGAGCATTCAAGCCCATGCACCATGCCGATCGGCCGGCAGGCCACTTGCGCCTTGATGTCCAGGCCCTGTTCGCGCGCGCCGGCCACGCGCTGCATCACGGCGCGCCATTTGTCGGGCGTATGGTCGCGCTGCAGCAGGGTGAAGCTCAAGGGACGGCCGCTCGCCTTCGCGCAGTCGCGCAGGATGTTGAATTCGGCATCGATGTCGTCGAAGTCGGAGATCATCTGCAGCACCCCTTTGCCGGTTTCACCCACGGCTCTGGAAATGCTGGTCAGTTCATTGGACGCCACCCCGAAAGTGGGCGTTTGCTCGCCGCGCGAAGTGCGGTGCACGAAAGTGCGCGAGGTGGTAAAGCCAAGAGCCCCGGCCACGATCGATTCCTTCACCACGGCGGCCATTTTGGCGATGTCGTCCGCGGTGGCTTCCTCGCGCCTGGCACCGCGCTCGCCCATCACAAACACGCGCACCGCGGCATGCGGAATCTGCGCGCCCAGATCCATGATGCGCGGGGTCTTGTCCACCGCGTCGAGATACTGCGGGAAGCTTTCCCACTCCCACTTCACGCCTTCTTCGAGCACGGCGCCGGGAATGTCTTCCACCCCTTCCATCAGTTCCAGCATCCACTGGCGCTGGTGCGGGTGCGCGGGTGCAAAGCCCACGCCGCAATTGCCCATCACCGCAGTGGTCACGCCGTGCCATGAGGAAGGCGTCATCAGCGGGTCCCAGCTGGCCTGGCCGTCGTAGTGGGTGTGGATGTCGACCCAGCCGGGCGCCACCAGCAGGCCGCTGGCGTCGACGGTACGTGTAGCGCTGCCGGTGATTTTTCCGGTCTCGGCAATGCGGCCGTCCTTGATGGCGATGTCGCCGGTGTAGCTCTCGGCGCCGGTGCCGTCGATGATGGTGCCGCCGCGGATCAGCAGGTCATGCATGTTGGTTATTCCTGGTTTGGGTGTTTGTTCGGGGTTCCCACATTTGCGCAGAAGCGCCAATCTTGCACATTCCTCCTCCTTCAAGGGGGAGGTTAGGAGGGGGATGGGGACCTTGCATTATCGGAAACTACCCCATCCCCACCCCAACCCTCCCCTTGAAGGGGAGGGAGACAAGCGCTGCAGCATTTAAGTTGGCGCTTATGCGCATTCGCGGGAATGACAATTGAAAGACTGGTTGAGCGCGAGGGTCGGGCCAGACGTGAATTGCGGTGCGGAATCGCGGGTACTGCCGCATTCGGGATCCCCCGGGCCTTGATCATACAGCGCCCGCGGCCCACCGCGGCGACCGGCCGTGATTCGCGTACGCAGGCGCGCCAGCGCCTCCAACCACCACCCCATTCCGATGTACCATTCGCCTCCCTGCATTTCGCGTCGGTGCCGCACAGCACCCGCTTATGGAAATAGCGATACTTTTCGCCCTCATCATTCTCAATGGCGTGCTTGCGATGTCGGAAATCGCGCTGGTGACTTCCCGCAAGGCACGCCTGCAAAAACTGATCGATGAGGGCGACCGCGGCGCCGTGGCGGCCGCACAACTGGGGGCCGACCCCACACGCTTTCTTTCCACCATCCAGATCGGCATCACCTCGATCGGCGTGTTGAACGGCATCGTGGGCGAGGCGGTGTTCGCCGTGCCCTTCGCCCACTGGCTGGAAAAGTTCGGCGTGCCCGCAGCGGTCGCCGGCTATTTCGCCACCGGCCTGGTGGTCATGCTGATCACCTACGTCACCATCGTGCTGGGCGAACTGGTGCCCAAGCGCATCGGCCAGACCCGGCCGGAAGCCATCGCGCGCATCGTGGCAACACCCCTCGGCTGGAGGGCCACCGCCCCCCGCCCCTTCGTGTTGCTGCTCGCCGGATCGACCTACAGCGTGTTGCGCCTGATGTGCTTGAAGGATATCCGGGTGC
>JBEIFV010000281.1:0-5712 GCA_040382235.1 Burkholderiales bacterium | reverse complement strand
GGACTTGGCTTTTGCCGTTGATGGACCAAATTCTGACACCTGGCGAGCCGGACGCCAAACCGGGCCTTGCCCAGGGCCTGGCGGCCACGATTCTTCTGATTCGATATCACTGGGGACGCATGCCGCTGCGCCTGCTGGTTCCCCACTTGTGGCACAAATTGCGAGCCGGCGCGGCAAATGGAAACGCAGGCACGACAAAACCTGAACATGCCTGACCCGGCATGGCTCACAGATGAGTCAATCAAGAATCCACCCACTTTCTGCCCACCGGCATCAGATCCGCTTTTGTACTCACTGCGGCGGGTCAATCTTGCGGCGCCCACCGCCAGGCGATGGCCGTGAGCGCGCGACTTGCTCCTTGTGCGGCGCGATCCATTACGAAAACCCGAAACTGGTAGTCGGCTGCATCCCCGTATGGCAAGACAAGGTCCTCTTGTGCCGCCGCGCAATCGAGCCGCGCTACGGCTTCTGGACCCTGCCGGCAGGCTTCATGGAGAACGGCGAATCGACCGCCGAGGGTGCCGCGCGCGAGACCATCGAAGAGGCCGGTGCCCGTGTGCATGACCTGCAGGCCTTTGCACTGATCGACGTGCCCTATGTGCATCAGGTTCACCTGTACTTCATTGCCCAACTGACCGACCTGGATTTTTCTTCCGGTGACGAAAGCCTCGAAACCCGGCTATATGCCGAGAACGAGATTCCCTGGGACGATCTGTCGTTTCGCACCGTGATCGAAACCTTGAAGCACTTCTTTGCCGATCGGGCACGCGGCGTTTTCGGCTTTCACCGCGAAACGCTGGCTTATCCGCCGCGCCCGTAGGCGGTGCGCACCGGCCGCAGGTGCGGCACCTGGCGCGCGAACAGTTCACCCAGAAAATCAACGAACACGCGCACCCGCGCAGACAGGTGGCGACTCGGCCAGTACAGCACCGACACCGGCAGCGTCGGCGCCTGCCAGTCCAGCAGGATCGGTGTGAGCTTGCCTTCGCGGATGGCGGGTGCAACACCGGTCTCCAGCATGCTGACGATGCCCGCGCCATCGATCGCAAGGTCGATCAGCGCTTCCGGATTGTTCAAATGCAGGCTGCCGCCGGGCGCATGGATGACCTCCTCACCGTTGCGGCTGAACGACCAGCGCGCCGAACGCCCCAGGCTGGCGGAAAAGTAGCCCAGGCAATTGTGGGCAGCCAACGCCTGCGGGGTGGCGGGTATGCCGTGCCTGGCAAGATAGGCCGGCGCGGCGCAGGTGATGAAGCGCGCTTCGTACAGATTGCGCGCGACCATGGGCGAATCGGCGAGGACTCCCACGCGCAGGATGATGTCGACATCTTCCTCGGTCAGGTCGGCGAAGCGGTCGCCCATGGTCAGCACCAGGCTCACCTTGGGGTAGCGCGCGCAAAAGGCGGGTAACGCCGGCGTCACGTACAAATGCCCCAGACCGGTCGGCATTTCGACGCGCAGCCGCCCCTGCGGTTCGGTACGGGTCCTGGTCAGGGCGGCCTCGGTCTCGTCGATCTCGGCCAATAGCCGGGTGCATCTTTCCAGATAGGCGCGGCCGTCATCGGTCAGGCTCACCTTGCGTGTGGTGCGCGTCAGCAAGCGCACGCCCAGGTAGCTCTCCAGGTTGCGCACCGCGCTGGTGACGCTGGCCGGCGAAACACCGAGCTTGTCGGCCGCGCGCGTAAAGCTGCCCAGCTCGCCGACCCGTGAAAACACCTGCATCGCGTGAAGCTTGTCCATTCCTATTATTCCGATTATCCGAATAATTTGTTTATTACTGTGTGGTTTATTTTAAATGGATAACTCTATATCTTCCGTGCCAACAACAATTCTCGTGGATCTGTCATGGAACTCATTTCTATTCTGCAAAGCATTCTCGCGGCCTGTGCCGTCGTCATCGCTCTTGGTTTGGCGATTGAAGGCGCGGAGCGGCGCTGATCGCGGCAACAGCGCATTGCCTGACTCAATGCGTCGGCCTTTCGTCTTGTTGAGGTAGTCGATGAGTTTGGTCAGGCGGATATGTCAACGCGGCCTTCGGGCCGCGTTTTCTTTTGTCGTATGCTTCGCCTTGTGGCGCTACAGGGCATGTTCTTGCCCTGGCGACAATCGAAAGCTTTCAATGACCGGCCGTCTCACCGTTTTCATCCGCCATCTGGCTCTCGCGCTTGCATGGCTCTTAGCCGCTGGCGGCACCGCGCAAGCGCAAACCAATCTGGTTGACAGCGAAGGTCGGCCGGCCGGCGCGATGGAAGCGCCCTTTATCACCACACCCGACGCTGTAGTCAAGGCCATGCTTGACCTGGCCGGCGTGGGCCCGAAGGACGTGGTATTCGATTTGGGGTGCGGCGACGGCCGCATCGTCATCAGTGCCGCGCGCGATCGCGGCGCACGCGGCGTGGGTGTGGAAATCGACTACGACCTGGTCGACCGTGCCAAGGTCGCCGCGCGCCAGGCCGGGGTGGCGGACCGGGTGCGCATCGAGCGCGGTGACCTGTTCGAACTCGACTTGCGCGAAGCAACGGTGGTCATGCTCTATCTTGGCGAAGACCTCAACACCCGCCTGTGGCCCAAGCTCAGGCGCGACCTGAAACCGGGCACACGCATTGTGTCGCATCGCTTTATCATTCGTGGTGTGCCACCCGAGCGCACGGTCGAGGCGCATGGCGTGCAACTGCATTTCTGGAAAATTCCATAAAACCCGGAGGATAGTAATGATTCACCCGCACGCGGCCACCCAGGCCTGGATTCGCACCACAGCCATCGCATTCGCTTTTTCCCTTTTTGCCAGCGCTACCCACGCCCAGACCAAACCGGCGACCACCTTCGAACCGGTGGTGGGCCAAGCCGGCAAGGACGTGATCTGGGTACCGACGCCGCCGATCCTGATCGAACGCATGCTGCGCATGGCGCAGGCGACCGCAAACGATACGGTGATCGATCTGGGTTCCGGCGATGGCCGCATCGCGATCACCGCCGCGCGTGACTTCGGCGCCCGCAGTTTCGGACTGGAATTCAATCCGGACATGGTTGCGCTCTCCCGTCGTGAGGCCGAGAAAGCCGGGATGGCGGCGCGCGCCACGTTCCAGGAAGCGGACATCTACAAGACCGATTTCTCGAACGCCACCGTGCTCACCATGTACCTGTTGCCGAACATCAATCTCGACTTGCGCCCGATCATCCTGCGCATGAAGCCGGGCACGCGGGTAGTGTCGCACCAGTTCAACATGGGCGACTGGTCGCCCGACGATACGGCGGATTTTTCCGGTCGCATGGCGTACATGTGGGTGGTACCCGCCAGGCTGGGCGGCAAATGGGCAGTCGACGTGGCGGGCAGCCAGCCGGCCGGCGGCTATACGCTTGCGATCAAGCAGGAATACCAGCGCATTTCCGGTTCGGCCGGCCCCGGACAGACCACGCTGGGGCTGCGCGACGCGGTCTTGAACGGTGACCGCGTGCGCTTCGGATTTGTCGACGACAGCGGCCGGCTGCGCGAATTCGCCGGCACCGTCAGTGGCGAGACCATCAGTGGAGAGATGCGTACCGAAGGTGCCAACCCGGTCCGCTTCAGCGCCCGACGCACCGGCGACTGATCGATGAAGAGCGATCCCGGCGCCGGCACTCCGGCGCGCGTCCTCTCGGTCAAGGACGCCATCATGTTGACCGTCGGCGTGGTGGTAGGCGCCGGCATTTTCAAGGCGCCGTCGCTGGTGGCAGGCGCGGTCAGCAGCGAAGCAATGCTGATCTGTGCCTGGCTGCTGGGTGGCGCCATCACCATGATCGGCGCGCTGACCTATGCGGAACTGGCTTCCACCTTCCCCAGCGCGGGCGGCGACTACCACTTCCTCAACCTGGCCTACGGCAGGCGCCTGTCGTTCCTGTTTGCCTGGGCGCGCGCCACGGTGATCACCACCGGGTCGATCGCGCTTCTGGCCTTTGTGTTTGGCGACTACTGCGCACAGCTGCTGCCGATCGGCCCGCACTCGACCGCGATCTACGCCTGCCTGGTGGTGCTGGTGCTGTCAGCCATTCACTGGGTCAGCACCCATGCGTCCAGCGTTACCCAGAACTGGCTCACCACGCTTGAAGTGAGCGGCCTGGTACTGGTGGCGGCCGCCGGTTTTCTGGCGCCATCGCTGCCGGCCTTGCCGCTGGCCGCCGCGGGCACAGGCGAAGCTGCCTTCGGTTTTGCCATGGTCATGGTGTTGCTCACCTTCGGTGGTTGGAACGAGGCGGCCTACTTGTCCGCGGAATTGTCGAGCGACAAGCGCGGCATTGCGCGCGCGCTGATCATCAGCATCCTGGTGGTCACCGTGCTGTACCTGGTGGTCAACCTGGCCTATCTGAACGCGCTGGGCTTGGCTGGCATGGCCAAGTCGGGCGCGGTGGCGGCCGATGTGCTCAAGGCAACCTTTGGCGACTGGGGCGCGCGATTGATGAGCGTGATTGTCGCCATCGCCTGCCTTACCTCGATCAACTCCACCCTGATCGTCGGCGCGCGCTCGACCTATGCCGCCGGCCGCGACTGGCCCGCACTGAAGTTTCTCGGTGCCTGGAGCGCCCAGGGCAGCACCCCGCGCCATGCACTGCTGATACAAACCGTGATCGCACTGGCACTGATCCTGCTGGGTGCAGCCACGCGCAAGGGCTTCGAGACCATGGTCGATTACACCGCGCCGGTGTTCTGGTTTTTCTTCCTCTTGTCCGGCTTGTCGCTATTTGTACTGCGCGCCAAATCACCGGATATCGAGCGCCCGTTCAAGGTGCCACTGTATCCGGTGCTGCCGGCGGTGTTCTGCGCGGCCTGCGCCTGGCTTTTGTATTCGAGCCTCGCATACGTCAAAACCGGTGCAATGGTGGGGGTAGGATTGCTGGCGGTCGGCGCGGTGGTGTCGCTGTTTTTGGGAGGTCGGCGCAGTTCCCACTGACGGGTAGATGACAGACAGGCGCGTCACGCGACATGAGCAAGCGTGCGCGCCCGATCGAGTCGGCCACTCACTGTTTGACTTATCCACGACCGCCGGTATGCTTGCGCATTCGAATCGCTCTTACGGCCAGAACCCCATGAATCGTCGTGATTTTGTCCGTGTCTGCACCGCCGGTGCCGGTTTTTCACTGGCCGCCGAAGCGCTCGCAGCCGCGCCCACGGTTATCAGGACTTATGGGCGGGCGCGGCTCCACGACGCTACCGGCGCGCCACTGCGCGCGGCCTCGCTTGCGATCCAGCGCAACTACGTATTTTTCTATCCGTTCCAGGCCACGCCGTGCTTTCTGCTCAATCTGGGCAAGGCGGTGCCGCCGGCGCAGATCAAAACCACTGGCCAGGATTACGCCTGGCCTGGCGGGGTCGGAGCCAATCGCTCGTTGGTTGCTTATTCGGCGATCTGCTCGCACCAGTTCACTTACCCGACCAAGGACATCAGCTTCATCAGCTTTCGCTCCGGCAAATCCGGCGCCAACCGGCACGCGGACGTGATTCATTGCTGTTCCGAGCATTCGCAATACGACCCCGCCAACGGCGCACGCGTTCTCGCCGGGCCGGCACCGCGCCCGTTGGCGGCGATCATGCTCGAACATGACGCGAAAACCGACGGCCTGGTCGCGACCGGAACCATAGGCACGGAGGTATTCGACGATTTCTTTCGCAAATACGAATTCAAGCTCGCGATGGAACTTGGCGGCAATGCACGCAAGGAAATCGGCGACAACTGTCGT
>JBEIFV010000280.1:0-5740 GCA_040382235.1 Burkholderiales bacterium | reverse complement strand
GATCGGCGGCGGCTGCGTCCTTTTTCTGGCGGCGACCGCGCAGGCGCAGGATGCGACACCCGCCAGTAGTGAAGCGCTGCCCTCCTTCACCAGTCGCGCCGGCGAAATCCTGTTCCGCGCAATGGCGCTATTGGGTACCCGCTATCACCGCGGCGGCAATTCGCCGGACATCGGTTTCGACTGTTCCGGATTTGTCGGCTACCTGTACCGCGAAGTCATGAACCTGCGCCTGCCGCGCAGCGCCTGGGAGATCTGGAGACACGGTGACGAGATCGCCCGCGACACCCTGGAACCAGGCGACCTGGTGTTCTTCAACACAATGCGTCGCCCCTATTCCCATGTAGGTGTTTTCATCGGCGACAGCAAGTTCATCCACGCACCGGCCGCAGGCGGCGTGGTGCGTACTGAAAACCTGAACGAGCGTTACTGGGCGCAGCGCTGGAATGGCGCCAAGCGCATCGGCATCTGAAACAGCTTCAAACGGACACCGGAGACCGCATGCTTTTCCCCACCACCTTGGTCGGCAGCTACCCGCAGCCCGAATGGCTGATTGATCGCGCCAAGCTGGCCGGACGCTTTCCGCCGCGCACCCGTGCCAAGGAACTGTGGCGCATCGCCGAACCTTATCTCGAAGAGGCGATGAACGACGCCACCCTCTTGGCCATCAAGGCCCAGGAAGACGCCGGTCTGGACATCATCACCGACGGCGAGATCCGCCGCGAGAGTTACTCCAACCGCTTCGCCACCGCGCTCGAAGGGGTGGACATCGACAACCCGGGCACGGCGCTGGACCGCAGCGGTCACCCCAACCCGGTGCCCAGGGTGGTGGGCAAGATCCGCCGGCTGCGCGACGTGGAGGTGGCTGACCTCGAGTTCCTCAAGGCCGGCCTGAAAAAACCCGGGGCGCAGGCCAAAATCACCGTGCCCGGCCCCTTCACCATGAGCCAGCAGGCGCAGAACGACTTCTATGTCTCCGACGCCGAATGCGCAATGGACTACGCGGTGGCCGTGAATGCCGAGATCAAGGCCCTGTTTGCCGCCGGCGCGGACGTGGTGCAGATCGACGAACCCTACATGCAGGCGCGCCCGGAGAAGGCGCGCGAATATGGCTTGGCCGCGCTCAACCGCGCACTCGAAGGCGTGACCGGCACCACCGCCGTGCACATCTGTTTCGGCTATGCCGCGGTGATCCACGCGCGCCCCTCGGGCTACTCGTTCCTGCCCGAACTGCACGCCTGCTCCTGCAAGCAGGTGTCGCTGGAAACCGCACAGTCGAACCTCGATACCGCCGTGCTCAAGACGCTGGACAACAAGAAAATCATCCTCGGCGTGATCGACCTGGCCGACATGGCGATCGAAAGCCCGCAGACAGTCGCCGCACGGATTCGCCGCGCCCTGCCCCATGCGCCGGCCGAGAACATCATCGTGGCGCCCGACTGCGGCATGAAATACCTGCCGCGCGCGGTGGCCGACGGCAAGCTGCGCGCCATGGTCGAAGGCGCGGCGATCGTGCGCCGCGAACTGGCCGGCAGCGCTTAGGAAAACGCTGAACAAATCCCGGAGCTGCGGATTCTCGTACGAAGACCCGTATCGAATCAATGTTTTGTAAAGGCGAACGTTTCGACCTACTGACTAGTTCAGTATTTCCTCAGGCGAGTGCGGCCGCCACCGTCAAAGCGCGACGCGACCGAATCCGGCGTTTGACCCAGCCAAGCCTACCCACATCGGGCGCATCGCCCATCCGAGGACACGCCCCATGAGCAACCTTAAAACCGCACGCATGCTGACCCGCTACAACACCTGGGCCAACCGGTTGTTCTACGATTCGGTGTTCGCGCTGCCGCCGGGCGAGGCAGAGAAGCCTCGCGCAACCCTTTTCAAGAACATCGTCCACACCCTCAACCACAACTACGTGATCGATTCGATCTTCCGCGCCCATGTGGAAGGGCGCGAACACGGCTACAGCGCGCGCAACACCGCCGATCATCCGCCACTGGCCGAGCTATGGCGCGCACAGCAGGAATTCGACGCATGGTTCATCACCTGGAGCGACAGCCTGACGGCCGCATCGCTGGATGAGACCGTCAATTTCACCTTCGTCGGCGGCGGCGCGGGCGCCATGACGCGCAGCGAGATCATCCTGCACATGATCATCCATACCTCCTACCATCGCGGCTTTGCCGGCGACATGTTTTTCCAGGTGCCGGCGCGCCCGCCCACCACCGACCTGCCGGTGTATCTGCGCGACGCGCCGCCCGCGCTCGACTAGTCAAGGCGTCCAGGAACGCGGATGCCAACGCCTGGCGCATCCGCAACCATGGTCAGGCGCGTATAAATCCCCATGCCCCTGCACTGGCCGAGATCCCGTTCGCTGCGCGTCCTGCTCGCCGGTGGCCTTGCACTGGCCGCATTGCTTGCCGTGGGTGCCTGCGCACCACTGAAGCTGATCAACAGCCTGGTGCCGGACGACACCTTCCGCGCCGAACGCGACATCGCTTACGGCGACCTCGAACGGCAGCGACTCGACGTGTACGTGCCGGTCAGCCCGCCACCAGCACAGGCCGCCCCCGGGCCGGGCGCACCGATCGTGGTGTTCTTCTACGGCGGCGGCTGGACCACAGGTGCGCGCGCCGACTACCTGTTCGCCGGTGAAGCCTTCGCCAGCCGCGGCTACATCACGGTGATTCCCGACTACCGCCTGCACCCGGAAGTGCGAGATGGGGATTTTCTCGACGACTGCGCGCGCGCCGTGGCCTGGGTCACGCGCAACGCGGCGCGTCTGGGCGGCGACCCGCGGCGCATTTACCTGGCCGGGCACTCGGCCGGCGCCTATAACGCCGCGATGCTCGCTTATGCGCCGGAGTATCTGGCGCGTGCCGGCGTAGCACCCGGGAGCGTGCGCGGTTTTGTCGGTTTGGCGGGGCCCTATGACTTTCGGCCCTTGACCGGCGTGGCCACACGTGCGCTATTCGGCTACCCGGATACGCCGGACGCGACCCAGCCGATCCACCAGGTCAGGCGCGACGGCCGCCGCTTGCCACCGGCGCTGTTGCTGACCGCAAGCGAGGACAGCGTGGTGAGCCCGGGCAACAGCGCGCGCCTGGCCAGCGCGCTGCGCGCGGCTGGCGGCAGTGCGCGCGAAATCATGTATCCGGGGCTCGACCATGCGCGCCTGGTGGGTGTGCTGGCGGCGCCGCTGCGCGGATTCGCGCCGGTGCTGGAAGATATCACCGGCTTCCTTGGCGCGCAGCGCTAGCGCCCCAGCCGCTCGCGCAACTGCGGCAGCGCCGCCAGCGCGGCGCGCTCGCCTTCGAGAATCACCTCATGGCGTGCCGCGAAATCGATGCCACTGGAAGTGGCGGTGGGCCGGATCACGATATCGGCCCCGCTCAATTCGACGCGCGCAATCGAGCGGCCCATGATGGCGAAGGTTTGCAAGAGGATGCCGGCGATATCGTCGGTCCGGCTGTTGCGCGGGTTTTGCGACACATCGACCGCGATCACGAACTCCGCCCCCATGGCGCGGGCGGCGCGCACCGGCACCGGATGGGTGAGGCCGCCATCCACATACTCGCGGCCGGCGATGCGCACCGGACGGAACGCGCCAGGCACCGCCGACGAGGCGTGCACCGCGATGCCGGTATTGCCGGCGCGAAACACCACCGCCTCGCCGGTGGCCAGATCGGTGGCCACCACGCCCAGCGGCCTGCCGAGCTTTTCGATTGCGCGCCCCTGCAGGCGATCGTTGACATAGGCCTCCAGCAATTCGCCCTTGAGCACGCCTTTGGTAATGCCGGAGATCGACCAATCGGCCAGTACGCCCTCATCCATGGTCAGCGCCAGGCGCTGCAGGGCGAAGCCGTCGAAGCCGCCGGCGTAGAGCGCCCCGACCAGGCTACCGGCGCTGGTGCCGACGATGATGTCGGGCACGATGCCGTTCTGTTCCAGAATCTTGATCACGCCGATGTGCGCGAAGCCGCGCGCCGCGCCGCCGCCGAGCGCAAGCGCGATCTTCGGTTTCGGTTTTGCAGCGGCGGCCGGCGGCGCTGCAGGTGCCGGTACCGGCGCAGGCGCAGATGCCTTGAGCGCGCAAGCGCCAAGAAGCAAGGCGGACAGCAACGCGCACACGGTGCGGATGCCGCGGTGAGAAGCGAACAGGGGCATGGTCATGGCTCGAATATGCACGCACATGATGACAGCAATCTGGCGTGATCGCGGCAATCCGCTGTCATTGCGGCGCAGTTGCGGCACCGGGCGCCTTGCGCGCGCTATGATGAAGGCTGGAGTCAAGCGCAATCCACCAACCCATAAAATCCACCGGGCGCAATCCAGAATGCCATCGAATCGGAGCCTGGCGCAGTTTCATCCACCAACACCGGCCAATCAGCAGGCCGGACACCAGTGCGAGCACCGGGCGCGGTTTGGCAACAGATTCGGGCTTGCGCCTCCCACCGATGCGCTGTTTGACGCGCGTCAAGCTTGCACCGAAACCAGCTTCACCGCTTCACGCCTTCCCAGTTCGGCATTGAACCTCGACCCCACAGGAGCACCACCATGGCCACACCGGAAATCGCCCAGAAAGCCCCCTACGCCCTTGAGCTTGCCGCCGGCGACTACTGGTGGTGTTCTTGCGGAAAATCCGCCAAGCAGCCGTTTTGCGACGGTTCGCACAAGGGCGGCGAATTCACGCCGATGAAATTCACCATCGAGGAAGCCAGGAAGGTGTGGCTGTGCGGCTGCAAAAACACTGCCGGCAAGCCGTTTTGCGACGGCGCCCACAAGAGCCTTTGAGGGCGACGGCGGATACGCTTAAGCGAACGCGGCGCGCATTCGCAGTCGGCGCCCCCTTGCAGACGGGCGACCATGGGTGGCAACGCGCTGGATGCCCGCCTGCGCGGGCATGACAGGCGCCGAAACGCTTACAGTCCCGTTCGTTCATTGCGCGCCCCCTTGCGCAATCGCGCAGCGTCACACTTGCGCCGCCGCGATAGACCACTGGCACGCCAAAGCCCTGCAACATCGGCCACAACGGCGCAAAGACCCTGCCACATCGCCAACAGTCGCGCCAAAGCGCTGCGACGTGCGCACAGCCGCGCTCAAAACAAGGCGATCTGCGGACCGTCGTCGCGTGCCTTGAGCTTTTTCGCCTGCGGCCGCACCCCGCCCGGCACCTTGAAGCGCGAACAATCGAGCTGGTAGTTGTAGCGCCGGTCGTTGAGGCCCAGGCGCGCGCAGGCCTTCTCGAAACGCTGCGCGAAGAGCTCGGCGAAGATGCCCTCGCCCTTCATGCGCACACCGAAGCGCGAATCGTTGTCGTGCCCGCCGCGCATCTGCTGCACGATGCTCATCACATGCGCCGCCGATAGCGGCATGTGGCGCTCGAGCCAATCACGAAATATTTCCTTCAACTCATGCGCCAGGCGCAGCATCACGTAAGCCGCCTCAGTGGCGCCGGCGTCGCGCGCCGCTTCCAGCGCGACCTCCAGGCCGCTATCGTTGACCACCGGAATCACCGGCGCTGTCATCACGCCCACCGGAATGCCGGCGGCCACAAGGGCGCGCATGGTCTCGATACGGCGATACGGCGCCGCCGCGCGCGGCTCCAGCAGGCGCGCGGTTTCGGCGTCCAGGCTCGCCACCGAGATGTACACCTTGACCAGGCCGCGCGCGGCCATTGGCGCCAGCAGATCGATATCGCGCTCCACCAGTGAAGACTTGGTGATCAGCCCCACCGGCTGGT
>JBEIFV010000279.1:0-5754 GCA_040382235.1 Burkholderiales bacterium | reverse complement strand
TAGTTCAATCGAGTGTTGCAAATGCGCAACGGTTGGGTAAGTGGTCTTGTCTCAAAACTTGAAGCGCTGCGGTTGCGTCGCGTTCGCAAGCGGCGCGAGATTGGTCTCGAACAGCGTCACTGAGGCCAGTGCGCCATCGGCACCCTTGGTCAACAGGCGCGCGGCCATCACCGGCGCATCGCCTACCACGGCAAACAGGCGCCCGCCCGGTTTCAACTGCTGCACCAGGGCTGGCGGCAATACGGGTGTGGAGCCGCCCAGGACAATGATGTCGTACATGTCCTGCCCGAAACCCTGGGCGCCGTCGCCTTCGACCACACGTGCGTTGGCGATGCCGGCTGTGCGCAGGTTTTTGGTCGCAAACGCAACTAGTCCCGCGACGATTTCCACTGTGGTGACCGAGCGGCAGCGGTGCGCCAGCAGCGCCGCGAAGTAGCCCGAGCCGGCGCCGATTTCCAGGGCGCTATCGTGGGCCTTGGGCCCGAGTTCCTGCAACACCCGCGCTTCGAGCTTGGGGGCCCACATATGTGCACCCGCTGCGCCCGCCCCGCCGACGTCCTTGAGCGGGATTTCCAGGTCAGTGAAGGCCAGCAGGCGATGCGCCGGCGGCACGAAGGCCTCGCGCTTGACCACGTCCAGCAGATCGAGCACATCCTGGTCGAGCACGTCCCAAGGGCGGATCTGCTGCTCGATCATGTTGAAGCGGGCGGTGGCAATGTCGAACTGCATGTTCATCGAAATTCTCGGCGTTT
This sequence comes from Burkholderiales bacterium, assembly GCA_040382235.1. GTDB lineage: Bacteria > Pseudomonadota > Gammaproteobacteria > Burkholderiales > JAEUOS01 > JAEUOS01. Next base: position 5,002 of record JBEIFV010000279.1, on the reverse strand, counting down.
CAGGAAAAGTGCGGGCTTGAGGGGGCAAAGTTTAGCAGTCAGGCGGCGGTCCGGCGCTGGCGACACCAGCCGCCGCTCGCGGCCGGGCAAGCCGGAGACCGTGGCGTCGGCAGGTGAAGCTTCACGGCAGCGGCTCGCCAGCGGGCGCATGAGCTGCGGCTACCGCCATTTCTCTGCGTGTACGCAGCCAGGTCGCCAGATCGTCCAGGAAGGTGTATACCACCGGCACCACCACCAGGGTCAGGAGCGAGGACGTGATGACTCCGCCAATCACCGCCTGGCCCATCGGGGCGCGCTGCTCGGAGCCTTCGGACAGGCCCAGCGCCAGCGGCAGCATGCCGAAGATCATCGCCAGAGTGGTCATCAGGATCGGGCGCAGGCGCACATGCGCCGCCTCCAGGATGGCCGCGCCGCGCTCCATGCCGTGACTGCGTGCCTGGTTGACGAAGTCGATCAGCAGAATCGCGTTCTTGGTCACCAAGCCCATCAGCATGATGATGCCGATGATCGAAAACAGGTTGAGCGTACTCCTGAAAAACAGGAGCGCCAGAAACACGCCGATGAGTGTCAGCGGCAGCGATGACATGATGGCGATCGGCTGCAGGAAACTGGCGAACTGCGAGGCCAGAATCATGTAGATGAAGATGATCGCCAGCAGCAGGGCGGTGAGCGCGAAGCCGAACGATTCCTTCATGTCCTTGGTCGAGCCGCCCATCACATAACGGTAGCCGGGCTTCCATTCGATGCCGTCGAGTGCGGCCTGTATCTCGCGACCGACGTCGCCCGAGGAACGCCCGTACACATTGGCGTCGAGTTGCACTTCGCGCGTGAGGTTCTTGCGGTTGATCTGGCTGGAACCGCCGGTGGCGCGGAAATCCGCGATCTGGCGCAGCGCCACCATGCGCGGCATGCCGTCCGTGCCTACTTGCGAACTCTGGATCATGATGCGATCGAGGTCGGATGCGGTCTGTCGGTCCGATGGCGCCAGCCGCACCTTGACGTCGTAGTTCTCGCCATCCGGCGCTTTCCAGGTGCTGACCGCCTCACCGGCCAGAAGTGGTCGCAGCGCGGTGCCGATTTGCGCCACGCCCACGCCCAGGTCGGATGCCAATTCGCGCCGCACTTCGACACCGATGGTGGGCTTGTCGGGTTTTTGCGAGGAGTCCAGATCGACCAGGCCGGGTATCCTTCGGAGCCGTTCCTGCGCCAGTTGTGAATAGCGATCGAGTTCGGCCAGGTCCTGTCCCTGCAGGCTCAAGATCAGCACCTTGGTGCCGCCCACCGCGTTGGAGACGCCGACATGGGTGACTGTGATGCCGGCAATGCGCGCCAGACGCTCGCGCAGAGGCTGGGTCATCACGTGCTGGGAACGGGTGCGTTCCTTGCGCGGTTTCAACTTGACGTACACGCTCCCATAGTTCTTGCCCAGCGTGGTGCCGGTATTGATGGTGGTGTAGGTATACAAAACCTCGGGCAGCTCGCGCAGGGCGGCATCGACCTGGCGCGCCTTGGCCTCGGTCAGTTCGATCGATGAACCGACCGCGGTCTGGAAATTGACCGACGTTTCCGAGAAATCCGCCTGCGGCACGAATTCCGATCCCAGCAAGGGCACCAGGGCGAAGCTGCCGAGGAATATTGCCGCAGCAGCCGCAAGGGTGGCCAGCCGATGCCGGAGCGACCAGGCCAGCATGCGCTGGTAAAGGCGCGATATCGCCTGTATCAGGCGGTCGAAAGCGGCCAGCAGCTTGCCGACCGGGCCCTTGGGCGGGCCATGCTTCGGCGGGTCGGGCCAGATCGAGGAGAGCATCGGATCGAGCGTGAATGATACGAACATCGAGACCAGCACCGCGGCGACCACGGTGATGCCCAGCGAGTAGAAAAACCGCCCGATGATGCCGCCCATGAAACCGACCGGCAGGAACACCGCGACAATCGACATGGTCGTGGCGAACACTGCGAGGCCGATTTCGCGCGTGCCTTCCATCGCCGCGGTGCGGTGGTCCTTGCCCATGGCGGTGTGACGCACGATGTTCTCGCGCACCACGATGGCGTCATCGATCAGGAGGCCCACCGAAAGCGACAGCGCCATCAGGCTGATCATGTTGATGGTGACATTGGCCAGGTCCATGAAAAAGAAGGTGGCTACGATCGCGATCGGCAAGGTGAGCCCGGTGATTACCGTGGACCGCCATGAATTGAGGAACAGGAACACGATCAGGATCGTCAGCACCGCGCCTTCGAGCATGGTGCGGCGCACGTTGTCGACCCCGGTCTTGATCGGAATCGAGGCGTCCTTGATCAGGCTGATCCTTACATCCGGCGGCAACTCGCGTTGCATGGCGGTGATCGCCTGCTTGACCGCATCGCCGACCTCGATGGTGTTCTGGCCTTGCGCCTTGAGAATGTCGAGCGCGATCACACGGCGGCCGTCGTACAGGGCCACGCTTTCCTGTTCTTCCTGGCCGTCGACCACGCGCGCAACTTCGCGCAGGTACACCGGCTGGCCACCGACCGCGCCGCGGCGCGCCACGATGATGCGATTGAAATCGTCGACCGACTTGAGCCGGCCCTTGATGGCCACCACCTGCTCGCGCTCCTGCGAGCGGATGGCGCCGGCCGGCAGTTCCTGGTTCTCGTTGCGGATCGCGCTCGTCACCTGGTCCACGCCGATCCCCAGCGACTCCAGTTCGGCGGGCTTGAGGAATACCTGCACTTCGCGCTTTACGCTGCCCACCAGGGTGACCGAACCCACGCCGCGCACGTTCTCGATGCGCTTCTTGATCAGCTGGTCGGCGAGTGTGGTGAGGTCGCGCGCCTGGCGCGAGTCGGACGAAACGCTCAGGGAGACAATCGGACGGTCGGAGGGGTCGAAGCGCGAAATGCGCGGTTCCTTGACCTCCTTGCGAAAGCCGACCTTGACCAGCGCGATCTTTTCGCGCACGTCCTGCGCCGCCTTGGCCGGGTCGATGGAAAGGTCGAATTCGACAATCACTACCGACTGGCCTTCGTAGGAGCGCGACGACAGATTGTTGATCCCCGAGACGGTGTTGACGGCCTCCTCGATCGGTCGAGTGATATCGCTTTCGACCGATTCGGGCGCCGCGCCCGGGTATTCGGTGGTGACCACCACCACCGGAAAACTGATCTCGGGAAACTGGTCGACGCGCAGGCGCTGGTACGAAAAAATGCCCAGCACCATGAGCGCGGCCATCATCATGGTCGCCAGTACCGGGTTGTTGATGCTGATGCGGGTGAAAAACATGGCGCGCGGCCTACTTTTTCACGCTGGCTGGTGCGGCTTCGGTCCTGGCCGGCTCGGCTGCACCGCTGGCGTTGGTGACGCGCACTGCAATACCTGGAACCAGTGCGCCCAGGTTGGTCTTGATCACCCGCACACCCGCTTCAAGGCCCTGCGTGACTTCCGCCCAAGCTTCATCTTCGTTGCGGGCGCCGGTCTTGATCGGCAAGCGTGCCAGGCGGCCATCCTTGATCGCGTAGACCACGGTATCGCCGCGTTCCTCGCGCAGCGCCGCGATCGGCACGGCCACCACCGAATCGCTGCGCGAAAGCGTCAGGTTGCCCTTGGCGAACATGCCGCCCTTGAGCGCGCCATCGGCGTTCGGCATGTCGATGTAGACCAGGATCGAGCGCGAGCCCGCCGCCGATTGCGGCGCGATACGCGCGACCTTGCCCTTGAAGACGCTCTCGCTGAATCCTTCGACGCGAAACGCCACTTCCTGCCCGACGGCCACACTCGGAATTTCACTCGCCGGCACCGCCGCTTCGAGCTCCAGGCGCGACAGGTCAACCAGGCTCAGCAGCTTCATGTCGATCGCCGCGCGATCGCCCAACTGGGCCGAGCGTTCGGCGATCATGCCGGCCCAGGGCGCCCGCAGGATGGTGTCGTCGAGCGACTTCTTGGCCAGCGCCACGTTCGCCTCGGCGGCCTTGACCTGTTCCAGCGCCACCGAGGAGTTCGCCAGGGTATTGTCGTAGGCCTGTTGCGAGATGAAATTCTTGCGCAGCAGTTCCTCATTGTTCTTGCGCGTACGTTCATTGTTTTCCCAGGTCGCCCGGCTGCCCGCCAGAGCGGCCGTGCGTTCGTCGAGCCGCGCCTGGTACTCGGCCGGATTGATGCGCACCAGTACCTGGCCGCTCTTGACCGATTCGCCTTCCTTGACCTGCATTTCCAGCACTTCGCCTGCAACCTTGGCGCGTACGAAAGCCTGCCGGATCGGCCGCAGCTGACCTGTCAGCGGCAGCTCGCGGCGCACTTCGCGCGTCTCGGATGTACCCAGATCGGTTGGCGCGATCTCCATCACCGTGGGGGCCACGGGCGCCACCGGGCCGCTGGCTTTGGCAGCCGATGCCGGCTTGGCCGCGTCGCGCGCGGAGTTTGCATCCGGCTTTGGCTGCAGGCGTTTGCCGATCACCACGCCGCCCGCGCCGACGGCAGCCAACAACACAAGGGATAGGGCGATGGTGCGAGCTTTCATGTTGCTTTCCGGTTTGACTTGTCTGCGCCTTCTTGCGGCGTGTCAGCCGCCAGTCCGCGCGTGAGAATATCAATATGCGTTTCGAGAAGGGCCGGCGCATCCAGGAGGGTCGGCAAGAGGTCGCATGCCGCATGAGCGAAACCATGACGCCAGGCGCTGATGAGCAGGAACGGCGCCGCCAGCAGGTGCGCGACCTGGGCCGGGTCGACCGCTCTGAACTCGCCCTTGAGAATACCGCGTTCAATGATGCGCGACATTGTGGCCTGCCCGGGCAGGATCACTTCTTCAATGTAAAAGCGTCCGATAACGGGAAAATTGGCCGCTTCCGCCAGCATCAGCTTCGGAATACCCGAGAGGGCCGTCGCGCCGATGCGTTCCCACCAGCCCCGAACGAAGGCGCGCAACAACTCGGCCGATGTGCCCTTGTAGCTGTCGATCATGTCGCGGGCCTCGGTCAAAGGCGAAACCAGGCCGACACGCACCACCGCCTTGAACAGGTCTTCCTT
>JBEIFV010000278.1:0-5868 GCA_040382235.1 Burkholderiales bacterium | reverse complement strand
TGACCCCGCAGCAGCAGGAGTGGATCAAGTCGGCCACCAAGGACACCTTCATCAGCTGGGGTGCGCGTTGGCAAAAGCAGAATGCCGAAGCGATCGACGAGCTGGTCACCAAGCATGGTGTGCAGATCCGCCGCACGCCTGCCGACATCCTCACCGCCACCTTGAAGGCCTGGGATGAGCTGGTCAAGGAAGAGTCGGAGAAGAACCCGGTGTTCAAGAAGGTGATCGATTCGCAGCGCGAGTACGCGTCGAAAGTGGTGCCGGCCAAGCGCTACATGTTCCCGCCCTATTCTTTCGCGGCCAATCATTACTGGGGTTCCGAAGCCGGCGTACCGACCAAGGGCGGCGCCAAGGGTGCTCCCAAGAAGTGATGGCAGCAGCATGTAGCTGTCGCTGCAGTTGACGTAACAGTCAGGCGGGGCCGCCGTGCCCCGCCTGATTTTTTGTAAAGCACGATTCGCAATCGCGGGAAATCCACATGGCAGCAGCACCCGGACTCTCACCCGGCCTGGCGCGGGTCATCGTCGCTATCGACGCCTTCACCGAATTCACCGGCAATGTCGTGGCCTGGATCGTGGTGCCGATGGCACTGGCGGTCGGCTACGAGGTATTCGCGCGCTATCTTTTCAATGCGCCCACCAAATGGGCCTATGACATCACCTACATGTGCTACGGCACCCTCTTCATGCTGGGAGCGGCCTTCACGCTCAAGCGCGGCGCGCATATTCGCACCGACATGCTGTGGCAGGGCTTTTCCGAGCGCAAGAAGGGGGTGATCGACACCCTCGCCTACCTGTTGTTCTTCTTCCCCGGCATGTTCATGCTGTTCTTTGTGGGCTGGGGTGAGGCTTATCAATCTTTCAGCGTCAATGAAACCTCGGAGCAGACCGCCTGGCGGCCGCTCCTGTGGCCGTTCAAGTTTGTGGTGCCGATCACCGCCCTGATGCTGATGCTGCAGGGCATCGCGGAGACCATCAAGAGCATCTATGCCTGGCGCAATGGCGTGCCCTATGAGAAGAAAGAAGGGGCCGATATATGAGCGCTCCCGTCCGGCCGTCCGAAGGGAGCGCCGAATTGAGCAAAATGCGCCTCCCTCGGGGAGGATGTCACTTGAGTGACAGAAGGATAGTCCAATGAGCTTCAACGAAGCCTGGGGCATGGTGATGCTGCTGGTGATGATCGGCGTGATCTTCATCGGCTTTCCGATTTCCTTCACGCTGATGTTCCTGGCCATGGTGTTCGGCTATGTGGGACTTGGGCATATCGTGTTCGACCTGGCCTATTTCCAGACCATCGGCATGATGAAGGAGGAGACGCTGGCGGCGGTGCCGCTGTTCATCTTCATGGGCTATATCACCGAGCAGGCCGGCCTCATGGAGCGCTTGTTCAAGGCTTTCCGCGACCTGCTGGCACCGGTGCGCGGCTCGCTCTACCTGGGCGTGATCCTGACCTCGACCATTTTCGCCATGGCCACGGGAATCGTCGGCGCCGCGGTCACGGTGCTCGGCATCATGGCCGCGCCGATCATGATCAAGGCGGGCTACGACGCCCGCATGGCGGCCGGCGCGATCACCGCCGGCGGCACCCTGGGCATCCTGATTCCGCCTTCGGTGATGCTGATCGTCATGGGCCCGGTGCTGGGCGTCTCGGTGGCCGACCTCTACGCCGCGGCGTTCGGCCCGGGGTTCCTGTTGGCCGGCATGTACATCACCTACACCATGGTGCGCAGCTTCATCAACCCCAGGCTCGGGCCACCGGTGCCGATGGACGAGCGGGTCAACGACTGGGGCATCGTGTTGAAGGAAGCCTTCCTCGGCATGGTGCCCCTGGGCATGCTGATCTTCTGCACCCTGGGTTCGATCCTGGGCGGCCTGGCGACGCCATCGGAAGCTGCCGCCATTGGCTGCATCGGCGCGCTCTTGCTGGCAGTCGCGTATGGCAAGTTCACCATCAGCGGACTGAAGAATGCCTGCATCAGCACCATGACGACTTCCAGCATGGTGCTGTTCCTGGCGGTGGCATCCAACATCTTCGGCTCGGTGTTCTCGCGCCTGGGCTCGGCGCAATGGGTCACGCAGTTGCTGGTGTCGCTGCCGTTCCCGGCGTGGGTGATGCTGGTCATCATCATCGTGCTGATTTTCTTGCTGGGCTGGCCCTTCGAGTGGCCGGCGATCATCCTGGTATTCCTGCCGATCTTCCAGCCGGTGGTGGCCGCCCTCAACTACGACATGGTGTGGTTCGGCATCCTGGTGGCCATCACCATGCAGACGGCCTACCTGTCGCCTCCGGTGGCGATGTCGGCCTACTACTTGAAACAGGTGGTGCGCGAGTGGAACCTGTCGACGATTTATCGCGGCATGGCCGATTTCATGGTCATACAGTGTCTTGCGGTGACGCTGGTGCTGATGTTCCCGGCGATCGCCATGTGGCTGCCGCAAACCTTGTCCGCGCAGGCGCGCGCCGATCGGGTGATCGAGAACGAAGCGGACCGCAAGGCGGCCGATGGCAAGCCTGCTGAAGAGAAGGTCGATTCGCTCGAGGCCGGTGACAACCTGCCGCAGGCGGAACCCAAGGCGGAGGCCGAAAAGGGCGACAGTCTGGAGAAGGGCGACAACCTGGTGCCGACGCCCAAGCCGGAGGCGCCCAAGTAGGCATAAAGCCAAGCTAGCGTTGGAAACCTGCCGCCCGGCGTGGCGCCCTCGCGCGGGCTGCCGGAAGGCGCAACGGGGCGCCGCCTAATCGGCGCCGATCAACACCCTGACGTGCGCTGCGACCGAGCGGGCCAACGCCGGCAGGTGGTAGCCGCCTTCCAGCATGGAGACCACGCGGCCTCCGGCATGGCGCTCGGCGATGCCCAGGATTTCGCGCGTGACCCAGGCGTAGTCGGCCTCGACCCAGCCCAGGTTGGCCATGTCGTCCTCGCGATGGGCATCGAAGCCGGCCGAGATGAAGATCATTTCCGGTTGAAACTTGTTCAATGCCGGCAGCCAGCGCTCGGTCACCGCGGCACGCAAGGCATCGCCGCTCGAGCGCGGCGGCAGCGGCACATTGATCATGTTGGGTCCCTGCGCGATTTCGCCGCTGTAGGGATAGAGCGGATGCTGGAAGGTCGAGACCATCAGCACGCGCTCGTCGCCGGCGAAGATATTCTCGCTGCCGTTGCCGTGATGCACGTCGAAATCGATGAGGGCTACGCGGTCGATGCCGAGTTCAGCCAGCGCATGGGCGGCGCCCACGGCGACGTTGTTGAAAAAGCAGAAGCCCATCGCCTGGTGCCGCTCGGCATGGTGGCCCGGCGGGCGCACGCAGCAAAACGCGCTGCGAGCGATGCCGCGCGCCACCAGTTCGGCGCCCTGCACCGCCGCCCCGGCGGCATGCCAGGCGGCCTTGAGCGTGTGCGGATTCATCGCGGTATCGGGGTCGACATGCACGTAGCCGCTGGCAGGGGATGCGGCTTCGAGTTCGGCGACATACAGCGCGTCGTGCACCCGCAGCACCTGTTCGCGCGTGGCCATCGGCGCATCGTAGGGTGGCATCAGGTCCAAGAGGCCGCGCATCAGCAGGTGGTCATGGATGGCCGAGAGTCGCTCGGGGCATTCCGGATGGCCCGGACCCATATCGTGCAACAGGAAGCTGGGATGCGAGATGTAGGCGGTATTCATTGCGGCGGCGGGGAAATGATCCGGATGCCATCATAGGCCGGCTTGGTGAAGCCGGTTTGCGCTGAATCAATTTGCCGGGATCAGCCCGGCACCACGCGTGCCAGTCGCTCGACGCCCTCACGGATGCGTTCGAGCGGCATGGTGGCAAACGACAGGCGGAAGGTGGCCAGGTCCGGCTGGCCGGGATAAAACGCCACGCCCGGCACGAAATACACCCCTTCCTTGGCTGCAGCTTCCAGCAGGTCGCGCGCATCGATGGCGACGCGCATGCGGCACCACATGAACATGCCGCCGCGCGGCCGCACGAATTCGAGCCGGTCGGACAGATGCTCGACCAAGGCCTGGTGCATGGCCATGGCGCGCACGCGATAGGTGGCGCGGATCAGCGGCAGGTGCGCCTCGAAGCGCCCGGCAGCCCAGTAATTCTCGATCGCATGCTGGGTTGGCAGCGCGGAGTGAATGTCGGTGGCAAGCTTGGTCCAGACGAAGCGCTGGCGCAGGTTTGCAGGCGGGATCATCCAGCCCACCCGCAAGCCCGGGGCCACCAGTTTCGACAGGCTCGATACGTGCACCAGCCATTCGCTGGCGCCCGGCACACTGCCAGACAGTTCCAGCATGGTCGGCGGCGGTGGCTCATCGAACCAGAGGTGGCTGTAGGGCGAATCCTCCAGCACGTGAAAGCCATGTTCGACCGCCAGTTCGAGCACGCGGCGCCGGCGCGCAAGCGCCAGCACGCTGCCATCCGGGTTGGAAAACGAAGGCACCAGATAGATCAGCTTCGGCCGATGCGTGCGCAGCAGTTCTTCGAGTGACTCCGGAATCAGGCCGTCGGCGTCCTTGGCCACGCTCACGCCCTTGAGACCGGCCAGATGAAAGGCCTGCAAGGCTGTGGGAAACACGGGGCTGTCCATGAAGACGGTGTCCCCGGGTTGCGTCAGCACCCGCACAGTAGTCTCAATGCCTTGCTGGCCACCGTTGGCGATGATCACTTCCTCGGGCGCGATTGCGCGGCCCGGGCCGGAACTGAAAGCGGCGAGGCGGGAGCGCAAGAGTGGGTGCCCCTCGCGCTCGCCGTACTGCAGCGCCACGCGAAAACTCTCATCGAACACCTGGTTAAACGCCGCGGCCAAGCCCTCGGTATCGAACAGTTCAGGATCGGGATAGCCGCCGGCGAACGAGATCCCGCCGTTGCGGCGCGCCATGCTGGCCACCTGGTAGATCAAGCCGCCGAGTTCGGGTGAATAGTCCATAAGTGTGTGGTTTCCGGGCAAAGCCCGACTTTCCTAGGGTTTTAGCACGCGCGGCGTCAAAAGACCGTTGGCTTCGCCACGCGAGCGCAGGCTACTGCACTGTTCCCGGTTCAACACGATGTTGCCGGGCGCGGTTTCGGCGCGCATCAGGTTGTCGGATGCATCGCTGTGGGCGCCGCTGTTGCTTAGAACGTGTACCAGTTCATGCGCCAGGGCGATCGCCAGATCCGCCGTCCCATGTGCGATCCAGACTGTATCGGTCAGCTCGGGCCGGCCGCCGGCATTGGCGCGGCCGATTGCTTCGGCGTCGAACGAAGGCTGGTTGAGATTGTCTTCGACGAAAAACACCGCGGGTTTGGTGGTCGGCAAGTCACGCAGCAGTTCGCGCGAGACGCGGGTGGAATAGAAGTGGAAGCGCCGGGGCGCCTGCAGTTCATGCAGTTCGGCGCCTGCCAGCGCGATGCCGCATTGAGCGAGCAGTTGTCCGGCCTCACCGACCGCATTGCCAATTTGCGGCACAACCCAGCGACTGCCCTGGAAGGTATAGATGTAGAGACGCCAGTGGTGCGTTGAATCGATAGTCACGGACGGGACCGGCAACACATGGGTTGCGATCACACTCACTTTTTGTGCGGCTGCCGGCAGTGCGAAAACAACGTTCAGCAACGCCAGCAACATGTACGTGGAACACCTGACCTGAGTCAAGAACCTAGTGTAGTGCTTCACAATTACGGGAACCAACGTTACCTCGCCGAGTCAAAGAAGCATCAGGTTGATTTTGGAGATGGCGATGCGGGTAGCAAGTGCGATTGAACTGGACGACGCGCAGCGAAAAGAACTGATGAGGCTTGCGCATTCGAATACAACCGAAGTGCGATTGGCGCGACGCGCTGGCATCGTGTTGTTGGCGGCCGATGGTCTGGACAACCGGAAGATCGCAGAGTTGATCGGGGTGG
>JBEIFV010000277.1:0-5906 GCA_040382235.1 Burkholderiales bacterium | reverse complement strand
CACCAAACGAGGGCAAGCCAGATGGCGAAAGTGCTGGTGATCGTGCCGTTCCCGATGAGCGAGGAAAACCGCCTGCAGCGCATGGCGCAGCTTGCGGTGGTGAAGCTCTCCCCGGACGTAAGCTTCGATTTCCGCCCGGTGCGCGCCGCGCCGGCCAACTACACCAGCGAGCATGATTCGGTGCTGGCGGACATTTCGATCGTCGATGCCGGCCGCAACGCCGAGGCCGAGGGCTATGACGCGGTGTGCATCGACACCATGAGCGATTCCGGTGTGGCGCCACTGCGCTCGCTGCTCTCGATCCCGGTGATCGGCCCCGGCCGCGCCTCGATGCTGATGGCGCAAACCATGGGCGAGCGCTTCTCCATCCTCATCATGTGGGACCGCTGGCGCCACCTGTATCGCAAGACCATCGCCGAACTGGGCCTGCAATACCGCTGCGCCTCGGTCCGCTCGATCGGCATCACACCCAACAACCAGAGCCTGATGAGCGGCAAGGAAGAAGAAGTGTTTCCGCTGCTGCACATAGCGGCGCTACGCTGCATCGAGGAAGACGGCGCTGACGTCATCCTGCTCGGCTCCACCACCATGCACCAGGCCCACGCCTATTTGGCCGCACGTCTGCCGGTGCCGGTGATCAACCCCGGTCCGCTCACCTACAAGCTGGCCGAAGCGGCCATTGCACTCAAGCTGACCCACAGCCGCAAAGCCTTCCCGCAACCCCTGGTACCCAAACCCGCGATGATCGACGCCATGCTGTCGGCCGCGCAACAGCAGCAACAACAATAAGGAAAAAAAGCCATGTCGAAAATCCTCGTGATCGTGCCCTTCGCCCTAGATGCCGAAGGCGTAGCCCGCCGCCGCGACCAGTTGAAGGCGGTGAAGCTCGAGCCCGACAGCGAATTCCACTACCGCCCGGTAAAGGCCGGCCCCACCTCATTCATGAGCCCGCACGACTGGACCCTGATGGACCTGGCAATCTTCGAAGCCGGCGCCAGCGCCCAGGAAGAAGGCTTCGACGCGGTCTGCATCGACACCATGAGCGATTCCGGCATGGCGGCCCTGCGCTCGGTGCTGGACATACCGGTAATCTCCCCCGGCCGCGCCTCGATGCTCTTCGCCCTGACGCTCGGCTCGAAATTCTCGGTGCTGGCGCAATGGAAACCGGCGATCGTGCGCTACAAAAAAGCCATCCCCGAATGGGGCCTGGCCAGCCAGTGCGCCTCGATACGCTCATTCGACGTGGAACCCAGCTTCGACACCCTGATGGATGGCAAGGAAGACAAGGTCTTCCCGAAGATGCTGGAGGTCTGCATGAAGTGCGTGGAAGAAGACGGCGCCGACGTGGTGATACTCGGCTCCACCACCATGCACCAAGCCGCCCTATGGCTGGCCGAGCGCCTGCCGGTACCGCTGATCAATCCGGGGCCGATGACCTACAAGCTGGTGGAGGCGATGCTGGCGTTGAAGCTTACGCATAGCCGGGCTTGTTATCCGAAGCCGCAGGTGCCTAAGCTTGAGATGTTGCATGCGATGCTGGATGCGGCGGCGGCGCAGCAGCGGGGGGGGAAGTAAGTTACGCCGCGGTGGTCGAAACGGAGTGTTTGGAAGTGCTTTAGCGACGCGCATTATCCATATTGCTGCAGCACGCGTGAATCACTCGTCCGTACCAAGGCTTCTAACTCATGGCCGCCTCTCGAACTCGCCCTTGTTGTAGGCTTCAGTTAGTAGATCCTGACAGGTCGCGCACATTATCGGTGGCCGGTTCACACCTAGCTTCTCGGCTACCATCTTGGCGCTCCCACGGCGCAGACACAGCGCCATGGCTGCGGACCGCTTCGCTTGCGGCGAAAGCGGCTCATGGGCCTTGCCGATCCGCGTACGCAGTTCCGGGTGTGCCTCTTGGATCCACCTGGCGAGCAGCCGCCTGGAGGGATAGCCCAGCGCCTTGATCGTCACGGCAAGGCAGCGTCCGCGGGAAACGAAGTGATCCGCAGCCAGCTTCTTCTTCGCCTGCGTGTATTTCGGCTCACGCACGTAGACCCGAGGCAAGTCGCGGTGTTGCTCATATTCGAGATGCCAGGCCTTAAGGGCGTTCTTGGTCGGATAGCCAAGTTGGCGGATGGTGAGACCCACTCGTTTGCCCAGCTTGATGTAGAGCCGGACAGCGCGCAGTCGATCCTCATACGAGTACATGAACTAACCCTTCAGATAGTCCAAGAAATCGTCCGCACCTCCATGGTGTGGATCACCAACCCGCGCGAGGCGCAGCAGTTCCTGGCCACCGACGTAGCGCGCTGGACCCGCGTGATCCGCAACGAAAAGATTCCGCCGCAGAACTAGCTCTGGCGGCAATACCGCCGGGCCTGCGTGTCCAAGCACGGCGAAGGTCTAAAGCCTGCACGCTTCGCGCCTTGGCACAAACATGGCCGTCAATAGGGCCCGTTCGCAATCCATCCTGACTTCTGGCTGCGAGTCCAGCAACGACGGAACTTGTCGATAAATTTTACACTGCGCCGAATTCTTTCCGCCATCGGCCCGGACGGAGACTGGAATTCCCGCATAAATCGTTGATTTCGAATACAAACTGTCATGCGTCCGCCATACGGGCCCACGACTTGCTTAAGCCAGTTTTAGCCATCAAAGTTGGCGCCACTTCCTGTTTGCATGTTGATCGCGTGCAGTATTTCGACCGATCAACGCAATGGGAACAGGCATCTGGCGGGACAAAGCATCGGTCAAATTGGGGATGTATTGCGCCGCCCGAAGCGCAACAATGTGTCGGTGAACAGTCGGATAAACTTGCCTCTCACCGAACGAACTTCAAAAACAGCATCACTCGCTCTTCAATTTCAACGGGATCAATAGAAGGAATCTCATGTACTTTGTCCGTGCGTTTTGCAAAGGTCTCGTTGCCGTCCTAGCGTGCATTACCGGCCTGCCGGTGATGATCGGGGCAGCGAGCGCTCAGATTGCGGTATCGGGCGTCAACAATTCCTATCCTGGCGCGTTCACCATCGGGCCGGGCAACACCGACATTGGCAACAACGGCCTTTATATCGGCAACCCGATCCAGGGCAACGCAGGCAACGGCACTCTCTCCGTACTGGGCGGCTCGGTGCTGCGGGTGGGCTTGATCAGCGTTGCCAACAGCCAGACCGGCACCGGCAGCGTGACCATGAGCGGCATCGGCTCCCGCCTCGATCTCACCGGCTTTTCCCCCGGCGTGTTGAATCGCTTTGAGGTCGGTAACTGGGGCACCGGCTCTTTCGTACTGTCGGGCGGCGCCACCATCGATGGCCGCGCCAATGCCAACGCCTGCCTTGGTCAGAACCAATTCTGCCACACGTTCATCGGCAATGCCGCGGGATCGAACGGCGTCTTCACCCTCACCGGCGCCGGCACGAGCGCGAGCTTCCTGCGCGGCTTTTTCGTCGGCAACGTGGCGGTGTTCGGCCCGCCGATCGACAACTTCACCTTCGGCACGCCGGGCGGCACCACGCAGGGCCGGGTGGAGGTGCTCAATGGCGCGCTCCTGCGCACGCAGAACGTTTCGCTCACCACCGCGCCGGGCGGCAGCATCCCGCGCGGCAACGAGCGCAGCTTTGCCGACGTGATCATCCGCGGCGCGGGCTCCACCTGGCTAGCCGAGGCCCGCACGCTGGACGGCCAATCGGCCCTGTTTACCACCGGCAACGGCCCCAACTCCTGGGCCACGGTGAACATCTCCGAAGGCGGCAAGCTGCGCATGGAAGGCGCGGCCGACATGTACAACAACATTAACCTTACCAACGGCTACGGCCGCACCGACTTCACCGTGACCGGGGCGGGCTCGCGGGTGGAAATGGTCGGCGGCAATTCGATGCTGCAGGTGGGCACGAGTCTGGGAACGGCGAACATGGACGTGCTGGCAGGCGCCGTGGTCGAAGGGCCACTGTTCGTGAACGTGGGCCGCGACGGTTCGCGCGGAACCCTCAACATCGACGGCGCCGGTTCACGCCTGAACCTCTACGGCAACGGCGTTGCCGGAACATCGGACGCCAACAGCGCACCCGGCATGCTGATCGGCCGCAACGGCACCGGCACGGTGAACGTGAGCAACGGCGGTCGCATCGACGTCGCCGGCACCGGCACCCTGCGCGGGCCGTTCGTCAACCTGGGCTTCCAGGGCGGCGCTTCCGGCACCGTCAACATTTCGGGTGCCAACTCGGTGGTGTCCCTCACTTCGGGATCCGCGCACGGCACCGGTGGCCCGACCGAATCGTTCAACCCCTTCGTCTCGGTGGGCTACGACGGCAGCGGCACGCTCAACGTTTCGGGCGGCGGCAAGTTGTTATTGAATGGCGGCTCGTTTTCCACCGTGGCGGCCTCGCGCGCGACCCAGTTCATCGTCGGCGGCCGGAGCGACACCGTTGCCGGCGGAAACGGCGTGGCGCGCATCTCCGGAGCCGGTTCGGAAGTGCGGGTCGGCGGCACCGATGCCATCGCCATCGTGGGCTTCGGGCCGTCCTCGACCGGCCAGTTGACCCTTTCCGACAACGCGCTGCTGTCTTCGACCATCTTCACCGTAGGCCGCTCGGGCGGCGTCGGCGTGGCCAAAGTCGACAACGCCACCGTCAATCTTTCCGGCCAGTTCACCGGCAGCAGCCAGTCCGGCGCGGCGATGGTGATCGGCGACGGCAGCGATTCCACCGGCGTGGTCACGCTGCAGAACAATGCCCGCGTCACCATCAGCAATCCCGGCGGCACCAACGGCACCGGCGTCTCGATCGGCGGCGGGGCGGTGCGCAGCGGCGGCGACGGCACGCTCAATATGACCAGCGGCTCCTCGCTCACTGTCAACGGTCCCGCCGGTGTCAGCGGCATGACCGTGGGCCGCACCGGCACGGGCTTGGCCCGCGTCACTGGCAGTACCATCGACCTGGGGCAAGGTTCTCTGTACGTGGGGCGCAGCGCCGGCGCCAACGGCGTGATGATCGTCACCGGCGGCTCGTCGGTCAGCGCCGGTTATGTCGGCATCGGCCGCACACAAACCGGCGACGGCGGCACCGGCACCGTGGTGGTCAACGGCAGCACGCTCACCGCCAACACCATCGAGATCGGCGCCAACGGCTACTTGGGCGGCAACGGCACCATCACCGGCAACATCATCAACTACGGCATCGTCAACCCGGGCAACTCCCCCGGCACGCTGGTGGTGGACGGCTCGTTCGTCAACGGCCTCGGCGGCCGGTTGGTGATGGAGATCGAAAGCAACGGCCAGGGCGGCTACAACACCGACCACCTGATCTTCAAGAACGGCACCACCGTGAGCCTTACCGGGCTGGACGTGCAGTTCCGCTTCCTCGGCGCCACCGACCCCAACGCCTTCAAGGCCAGCGGCGGCTTCCTGATCAACAACTTCCTGCAGGGGCAGGACGCGCAGGGCAACCTGGTGAACCTGGCGCCGGAAACCTTCGCCGGCACCAGCTTCAGCGCCCGCGCCGACAGCTACACGATCCAGAACTTCGTGTTTTCCCCGACTGCGGGCGCGACGTTCGCCGCCGCGCCGGTGCCGGAGCCCGAGCAGTGGGCGATGCTGCTAGCGGGGCTGGCGATAATCGGCGCGGTGGCGCGGCGGCGCGCCCGGGCGCGAGCCGCCGCCTGAAACACGGTAGCGACGCCGGCCGGGAAGGCTGGCGTTTCATTCGCGGAACAGCTTCGCGAAGCCGTTGCGCAGCCACTGGTTGGCCGAATCGCGGTGGTAGCGCCGGTGCCAGTACAGGTTCATCTGGAACGGCGGGATGCGCAAGGGGTGGCAACGCACTAAAGGGGCCTCTTTCGAATTCATTTGCGCCGATGTGGACATGAATTGTTGATTTCAGACCAATATTGACACAGGGTTTTCATTGAATTTTGACACAGGT
>JBEIFV010000276.1:0-5934 GCA_040382235.1 Burkholderiales bacterium | reverse complement strand
TCGATTTCAAGCAGGCCGTCGCCCTTGCGCTCGAGATCAACATCAATGCCTGCCACCTCCAACGATTCCTCGATGTGGTCGATAACGCCGACGCTTCGCGTAACAAACTCGGTTTCGGTCATAATTCAAAGCTCTCCGGCAAACAAAAAACGCAACGTGCGCGCACTCGGTATTGTGATGCTTTTCTGTCTTTTGGGGGCTTGCGGCCACCGTGGGCCGTTGTACCTGCCGGGCAAGCCCGGAGACCCGGCGTTCGATCGACAGAACCGCGATACGCGCAATGATCAGCCTCCCACCCAGCGGCCAGTAAACAAGCAATCGCCGGCAAGCGAGGAGCGCGATCAATGATGCCTTTTCGCTTCTTCGAATATAGCAACGGCGAGCTGCATGCAGAAGGCGTCCCCTTGGCCAGCATCGCTGCCCAATTCGGCACGCCGACCTACGTCTACTCCCGCGCCGCGCTCACCACTGCCTGGTCCGAATTCACCAGCGAACTCGCAGGCCGTGACGCCTTGGTCTGCTACGCCATGAAAGCGAACTCGAATTTGGCGGTACTCGACATCTTTGCGCGCCTGGGCGCGGGATTCGATATTGTGTCCGGCGGCGAACTCAGGCGAGTGATCGCGGCTGGCGGCGCGCCTTCCAAGGTCATCTTCTCGGGTGTTGGCAAGACAGAGGAGGACATTGCGCTAGCTCTGTCGCACGGAATTTTTTGCTTCAACATCGAGTCGGCTTCGGAACTTGATCGCGTAAACAAATTGGCAAGTGCGCTTGGACGTATCGCGCCAATTTCCATTCGGGTCAATCCTGATGTCGATGCCCGAACCCATCCGTACATTTCGACCGGCCTGAAGGAAAACAAGTTCGGCGTCGAGCTGCATGCGGCCGTTGATTTATACCGGCGCGCAGCCGGCTTGGCCAGTGTCGAAATCACAGGCGTTGACTGTCACATTGGTTCGCAGCTGACTGATCCGGCCCCCCTGTTTGAAGCCCTGGAAAAAATGCTCGCCCTGATCGACGCTCTGGCCGTTGATGGGATCACCATCAGGCATCTCGACCTCGGTGGCGGATTGGGCATTCGATACAGCAACGAAATCCCGCCGGATCCCGGCGCGTATATGCGCGAGATACTGCGCCGCGTCGGCAGTCGCCGGCTCAAGCTGCTGTTCGAGCCGGGTCGCAACCTTGTTGGCAACGCCGGCGTGCTAGTCACCCGCGTTGAGTTTCTCAAGGCGGCCGCAGCCAAAAATTTTGCCATTGTCGATGCGGCAATGAACGATTTGTTGCGGCCTTCGCTGTATTCCGCACATCACGAAATTCTCGAGGTCCGCTCGACCGCCCGGCATGCCTCCACCTACGACGTGGTCGGCCCGGTGTGCGAGTCCGGCGACTTTCTCGGCAAGGAGCGCCACCTCGCTATCGCCGAAGGAGATCTCTTGGCCGTAATGTCGGCGGGTGCCTACGGAATGGTAATGTCCTCGAACTACAATGCCCGACCGCGCGCGGCCGAAGTCTTGGTCGATGGTGACAAATGCGATCTGGTACGTTTGCGCGAGAATGCGGATGATCTGTTCGCGCTGGAACGTATTCCCGCGCGGGGGACTTGAGGCGATATTTCGAGCGGCAAGACGCACAGAACCGCGATTGGCGCAACGTCAGAATCACCGTTTCGTGGTGTCGGCCTCAATGGTCTTCACAACGCCCTCGCACAGGCGGCGGCCGAAGCCCAGGCCCACTGAAAGTTGTAGCCCCCAAGCCAGCCGGTGACGTCCACCACTTCACCGATGAAGTACAAGCCACGCACAGCGCGCGCTTCCATGGTGCGCGACGACAGCGCATTCGTGTCCACCCCGCCAACGGTGACCTCGGCCTTGCGGAAACCCTCGGTCCCGGTAGGCGTAGCTCGCCATTCTGAGACGCTCGAAGCAAGTGCACGCAGCGCCTTGTCGGACAGGTCCGCCACCGCCCGCGTCAACGCCGCACCGGACATCGCGGATTGCACCCAATGCTCGGCCAGACGTTTTGGCAACGTGCCGGCAAGGAGGCTGGTTGACGTCACTCGCAGAGCACCCTTGCCCCTGATGATCGCAGTCCAGTCGATCGCGGGCGCCAGATTGATCGACAGTGACTGGCCGGGCTGCCAGTAACTCGATATTTGCAGCGCCGCCGGCCCGGACAGGCCACGATGTGTAAACAGCAAATCCTCGTTGAAGGCAGCGTTGCCGTAGGCTCCCTGGCTACCAAGCTTCGCGTGAACTGAGATGCCGGCCAGTTTCGCGAAAGCTTGCCAGGCTTGGTGGTCGAAAACCAGTGGCACCAGACCCGGCCGCGGCTCAATGACACGCAGCCCGAACTGCCGCGCGAGCCGATAGCCCAGGTCAGAAGCGCCAATCTTGGGGATCGAGAGTCCGCCAGTGGCGACTACAAGCGCGCCTGCGGTGACCAGCCCTTGCGAAGTATCAAGCGTGTTGCGCCATTTGCAAAATGGACCGCCGCGACCGAGCAACCGAGTCGCCAGATAACCTGCCCAAGTTCGCATTCGGCGCGCAACATGTCGACGATCTGTGCCGCCGAGTCGTCACAGAAGAGCTGGCCACGATGCTTTTCGTGAAACGCGACCCCATGCCTGCGCATCAAGTCTATGAAGTGCTGAGGCGTATAACCTGCCAGAGCGGAGCGGCAAAAGTGCGGGTTGCTCGATAGGAAATTGTCGGGCTGCGTGTAAAGATTGGTGAAATTGCAACGACCGCCCCCGGAGATCCGGATTTTTTCGCCAGGCGAATTTGTATGCTCCAAAAGCAGCACGCGGTGGCCGCGTTGGCCGGCCATGGCAGCACACATCATGCCGGCCGCACCTCCCCCAATCACCGCAACATCAAACGTAGACATCGCATCTCCTCAACGCACGTCATGCAAATGTCGACCTTTTCACGGGCACAGCGACAGCAAGACCAAGCTACCCATCGGTCCAAGCCGGAGACACGCTATAACCGCGTCAATCAATTGCGACGGCCGGGCCGACTAAAGCGTGTCGCCTTCGCGACCGCAGCAACGTGCGACATGTCGTAAACAAATTCGCGTAGTCAATCGTCAAGTCAATAGAAGCCGCACTACAAACAAAAAACGGCCCGAAGGCCGCCTCTTGTCAGAATATCCGGAATTTCGCGGCGATATCAATTGGCGTACTTGAGCCCCGCAACGTAGTCCGCAACCGCCTCGATCTCCTTGTCGGACATACGACTGGCGACGCCGCGCATCATGCCGGCCGGATCATTCGCGCGCTCGCCTATGCGGAAGGTATTGAGCTGCAACTTCGTGTACTCAGCCCATTGGCCTGCCAGCCGTGGATACTGTGCAGGTATGCCCATGCCGGCTGGGCCGTGGCAACCGGCACAAGCGGCAACACCTTTTTCGGGGATACCACCGCGGTAGATTTTCTCCCCGAGCTTGGCAGCAACCGCGTTGCGTGCAGCACCTTCCTTGGAGGCTTGTTCCGCATAGTAGGCAGAAACATTGCGCATGTCAGCAACTGACAATGCGCTGGCGAAACCCATCATCACCGCATTCTTGCGCGTCTTGTTGGCCTTGAAATCCGCTAGTTGCTTGGCAAGATATTCCGGATGCTGCCCCGCAAGTTTCGGATTGGCGGAGGCCGTGCTGTTCCCATCGGGGTTGTGGCAGGCAGCACAGACCTGAGTGGCGATTTTCGATCCCAGAGCGGTGTCCGCCTTTGGCACCGGTTTGGAGTCAGCTGCCGTAGCCACACTGGAAACTACGATCATCAGCGCTGCGGCTATCAAAACTAAGGATTTCATGATCTTTTCGCGATTGCTAAGCAACTGTTCATCAAACCCGTTATTCTAGCGTAACTTGATAATCGTCGATGCTATCTGTACTCGTGCAAGCCTCGCCGCCTCCTAATATCCTCGCCTCGATGCGAGCTTTTCACCCCGTTACTGCTTGCGGTTCTGTCTTCAAAAACTTTCGGGCACACACCCTCTGGTCCCCATGTCTTTTCTGCATCGCGCCACGTTTTTCACCACTGCCGCCTCAATGAAGGACCTTTCGTTTCCGTCGTTGGGTGAGGTGGCTTTTGCAGGGCGCTCCAATGCTGGCAAGTCCAGCGCCATAAATACGCTCGCTAACCAACGGCGACTGGCATTCACCAGCAAGACGCCGGGACGCACACAGCAGATCAATTACTTCGGCCTGGGTAATGAGAAGTACCTGGTCGACCTGCCTGGCTATGGCTACGCCAAGGTGCAGAAGACTGAGCAGCAACGTTGGCGCATTTTTCTCGGGGCCTACCTTGAGACGCGCGAACCGCTGGCGGGTTTGATTCTAATCATGGACGCACGCCGCCCTTTCACCGAACTCGACCGCCAGATGCTTGAATGGTTCGCGCCGCGCGGGCGGCCAATTCACGCGCTCCTCACCAAGGCTGACAAACTCGGGCGCAGCGAGCAAGCGCAAACCTTGACGTCCGTGCGCGGCGAAATTTCAAAATGGGGCTCCGGATTCAGCGCCAGCCTGTTCTCGAGCCTCAAGAAGACCGGCACTACCGAAGTGGAAGCCGTGATTGCCCGGTGGCTGGCAATCGAAACATCGGCCGCGCGTGCTAAGGTTGTGGAGTCGAACTCGGCTGCGAGCGAGAGTTTGTCTATGCATGCTCGATAGCTTTGGGCTGGACTTGTTTCGACCGGAAGATACGCAAGCGGACGTTGAACGACGTTGCCTCAGAATACGCACAGATAAAGCGCGAGAGTTTATTCTCTGGCCATTCGGACGATACTTGCCAACCTTTTCCTTGACTGATTGGACTAGCGCGTGAACATTTTGAGCAACTACCCGCAGCGACGCATGCGGCGCAACCGTCGGACCGATTTCGCCCGGCGCATGGTGCAGGAACATGCTTTGACGAGCGATGACCTGATCTATCCGGTGTTTGTGCTGGATGACCGTGATGTAGGTTCAAACGTTGTCCAGCAAGTCCCTTCGATGCCCGGGGTTTGCCGCCGCACGCTGGACCAGTTGTTAGTGGTTGCCGAAGAAACTCTCGAGCTAGGCGTTCCATGTTTGGCACTGTTTCCTGTCATTGAGCAATCGAAGAAGACCCTTGATGGGCGGGAGGCGGAGAATCCGGATGGACTGGTTCCACGCGTGGTCGCCGCGCTAAAGCAACGCTTCCCCGAGCTTGGTGTGTTGTGTGACGTCGCGCTCGATCCGTACACCAGCCACGGCCAGGACGGCGTAATTGACGAGCAAGGCTATATTCTCAACGAGGTGACCGTTGACATCTTGTGTCGTCAGGCTGTAGTGCAGGCGTCGGCCGGGGTTGATATTGTGGCCCCGTCGGACATGATGGATGGGCGGATCGGCGCGATTCGCAACGCACTTGACGCGGGCAGACATGAATTGACTCAGATAATGGCGTATTCGGCGAAATACGCCTCGGCTTTTTACGGCCCGTTTCGAGACGCCGTGGGTTCGGCCACGAATCTCGGCAGGTCAAACAAGAAATCCTACCAAATGAACCCCGGAAACAGCGACGAAGCGCTGTGGGAGGCAGGGCTTGATCTCGCGGAGGGCGCCGACATGATCATGATCAAGCCGGGTATGCCCTATCTGGACATCCTGCGTCGGGTAAAAGACGAATTCAGGGCGCCGACATTTGTCTATCAGGTCAGTGGCGAGTACGCCATGCTCAAGGCAGCTGGCAATCTAGGTTGGCTCGACGAACGACTTGCGGTAATGGAGTCTTTGCTGGCCTTCAAGCGTGCCGGCGCGAACGGTGTCCTTACCTATTTCGCCTTGGACGCAGCGCGCTGGTTGCGCGAGGAGTCTGCAGCATAGGGAGATGGGTTTGCGGCGCGTTCGAATGGCTCGTGACCCCGGCTGTTTCCAATACGGCCCAAGCCAATACAAGGCCTGGCT
>JBEIFV010000275.1:0-5949 GCA_040382235.1 Burkholderiales bacterium | reverse complement strand
TCAGCTTCGATTCGCCGGGCCGGTCGGCCGGTCTTGACTGCCGACAGCCTTGCGTCGATTACGCCGCCGGAGCCACCGTCACCCCGCGCACGCCATTGCGCTCGATCGCCGCGGCCACCAGGCCCTCTTTCTTGATGTCCTCGACAAACGCGCGCAGGTACTCCGCGCCGGCGCGCCCGCCCACCGGCGTGCCTATGCCCTGCTGAACCGCAGTGAAGCGGCCCGGAAGAATGCGCGACCCCGGCAAACGCTCGGCATCCAGGACCAGGCGCGGCTTCAGGCCGGATAGCGCATCGAGCTTTTGATCGACAAACTGCACGAACGATTCTTCGATCGTCGGCGCATGCACCAGTTGCGCATGCTTGAGCGTGCGCGCCAGGTACAACTCGTAGGCACTCTTGTGCATCGCCGAAATGCGCACGCCGGGACGATCGACGTCCGCGATGCTGTTCAGTGGTGAGCCGGGCGGCACCAGATAGGTTGACTCGATCTCGACATAGGCGGCGCTGAAGTCGATGACATTCGCGCGCGCCGGTTCGACCCCGATGAATGCGACGTTCCACACGCCGCTTGCGGCCGCCGCGGCAATCTCGCCCGGAGTTTCGTAAGGCACGAAGCTCACCGGTACGCCCAGCCGACGGCCCAGCTCGTGTGCCAGATCCGCCGCCACCCCGCCAGGCTCGCCGCCAGCGACAGCCCGCTTGACCAGCAGGAAGTTCGCCAGATTCAGGGCGACGCGAAGTGTGCCGCCGGGGCCAAGTTCGGCGCGGGCGGTGTGGCTCGGTTCAGCGGGCATGGCGGGGTTTCCTGGAATGTAAGAACAAGAGGGCAAGGCGATACATGGATCAGCCGTTTCAGCCGACGCGCGGCATGACACCAAAGCCTGCGATCAGTTCAAGGCTCGCACGATACCATCGCTGCTGCGTGCCCGGCGGCTGCCCGTCCACAGCGGCAAACGCCGCAATCCAGCGTTTCGTCTCGTGCGCCGATTCGCCACGTTCTCTCATGGGTTCATCCTGCACCAGCGGTGTCTCAAAGGCGCGGCCTTGCCTGGAGTTGATAGGCCAGCGATCGCAGACGAGGGGATCTTCCTGCCGCATGCAGCCTTGTTTCAACGCGTTTAAGCATCCGGGTCGCTGAAAACATTGCGAAAAGCCTTGCGGCCAATGGTGCGATAAACCGCGAAATCAGCGCGATCGATGGTGGCGATATCGGTCACGCCAATGCGACTTGCCAGCCACACCAGCGACGCGTCGGCCAGATCCATCGGGCGATCCGGATATTTGCGCATCATCCTGGCCACGGCGGGCAGGTCATCGGTGCCAAAAGCGGCGATTGATATCAAACCGGCGGTATGTCCCTGGTGCAGCCATTCAAGAAAGTCGCCCTGCGCGTCGGCGCTGAAGTCGAGAAAATACGCCACCTCGGAAATCACTTCCCACGTGGTGTGGCACTGGGTCGCACCCCCAATCGACTGGAAGAATTCCAAGGCGTGGCGATGATGACGGTCGCGGTGATTGAACAGGGCCGCCAGCGGCCCGCTATCAATCAGAATGCTTCGCATGCAGGCGAGCCCGCACCACGCGCTTGATATCGGCAGCCTGTCGCGTTGCGTCGCCATGACGCCCGAAACGTGCCTTTCCAAGTTCGAACAGTCCGCCCTCCTGCTTGGCCGCCGTATCGCGTGCCAGCGCATGCAGTGCGCGCTTGACCAGTTCGCTTTTGGTGAGCGCGGTTTGTGCTTGCAGGCGGTCGATCAACTGCGACTCGGCTTCGGTCAAGCGGACGTTCAGAAATAGCCCTGTCATGATTTTGCGCCATGTGTTACAAAAAGACAAAATGTAACACAGCAAGGCTTTTCTTCTTGCGTCACCCCACACCAGCGCTGCGCGGGTGCGCACCGCGTGATTGCCTTGACAAAAAAGCTGAATGCACAAACAATCGATCGTCTTTATCCCACATTAATGCTCAGGAGCTTTTGATGCGTACAAGCCGGTTTTCCTTTTTGCGGTCCGCGATCGCGGGCGTTCTGGGCTTAGCCCTGGTCGGCACGGCCATGGCCCAGCCCAAGTTCCAGTTGCGTTGGGGTCACTACCTGCCCGACAGCCCTTTCCTGCAGCTGGAAAAGGATTTCGCCGCCAAGATCGAAAAGCGCACCAACGGGCAGGTGAAGATCGACATCACCTTCGCCGGCGGCCTGGGCAAGGACACCGAGCTCCTGATGCTCACCGCGCGCGGCACCATCGACATGACCGCCACCGCGCCGGGCTACAACCCGGACCAGCTGCGCTATTGGCGCGCCTTCCAGACTCCCATGGTGTTCACCTCCACCAAGCAGGTGATCGACCTGCTTGAGACAGTGGTAGCGGAATTCCCGGCCTACCAGCAGGAAATGGACCGCATCGGTGTGGTGTGGCTGTTCCAGCAACCGTTGGGCGAATACTTTTTGAGCGGCACGTCCAAGGAATGCGCCACGGTTGCGACCCTGCGCGGCAAGAAGACGCGCAGCTTCGGCGCCGATATCCCGAAGGCGTTCACCGCCATCGGTGCGGTCCCTGTCACCGTGCCACCGGTGGGCGTGTATGAAGCCATCAAGAGCGGCAACATCGATTACTCGTTCATCAACGCCGGCAACATCCAGACGCTCAAGTTGAACGAAGTCGCCAAGAATCATTGTGGCCCGGTGCTGGCGATCTCCGGCCACAACATCACCATCAGCAAGCGCACCTGGGCGCGCCTGCCGCCGGACATCCAGAAGATCTTCCAGGAAGAGGCGCGCTCCACCCAGCGCGAATACATGAACTGGATTCTCGACTTCGAGGCCAAGGCACTGGTCAACATCAAGGCGCAAGGCGGCAACATCATCCCGATCCCGGCGGATGAGTTGAAGAAATGGCGCGCCACCGCCCCTGACTTCCTCGCCGACTGGGAAAAGGCCACCGCGGCGGCCACCAATGATGCGGACACGCCCAAGAAAGTGGCAGCGCGCTGGCGCCAGCTGCTCGGTCTGTAATCGCGCCACGGAAAGCGCTGAACGGGCCGGTACCATGGGCTTGATTCAGCGCTTTTCCTTGCGGTTGTTCAGAAGCCCATCCCCCTGCGGCATGAAATGAAGACCGCCGTTTCAGGTACGCATCGGGCCGCGCTTCATTAAGACCTGCAACCCGGGCTGGCCGGATGCCCAGGTAGTTTTCTTCCTTTTTTTGGGCTCTGCAAAGCATGAAGCAATTCAGCGCGTGGATCGAGAAGCCGGCCTTGGGCCTGCTCCTTTTGGGAGCGCTTGGCATGATTGTCTCGATGCTGCTGGGATTCGCCGACGTGGTCGGCACCAAATTTTTCGGCTGGCCGGTTCCCGGCACACTCGAGATCACCGAAAGCACCATGGTGCTGATCGTGTTCGGCGCGCTTGCCTATACCCAGCGCAAGCGTGGCCACATTCGGGTGGAGATTTTCTATACCGATCGCGGTCCGCGGATCCGGGCATTGATGGACATCGTTACCCATGTGGTGGCCTTCGCGTATTTCGGCCTGATGACGTGGCAGGGGGTGCAGGAGGCGATCTACAGCCTGCAGATCAACGAGGCCACCATGGGCACCATTCGCCTCCCGCTGTTTCCCGCACGCGCTCTGCTGGTGGCCGGCACCGGGTTGCTGCTGCTGCAGTTGGTCACTGATGTGTTGATCGACGTTAGCCGCATGATTCGCGGCGAAGAGTCGCAGTCGGTGGCCGCACCGCAAAACTTCCAGTAATCGGGCCAGGACCTCAGATGACCCTGCTTTCCCCCGAAACCACCGGCATCATCGTGGTCTCCCTGTTGCTGGTCTGGATGGCGCTCGGTGTGCATATCGGTGTGGCCCTGGGTCTGGCCGGTTTTATCGGTATTTATCTGTCGGTCGGGCCCGATGCCGCTTTCGCGCAGATCGCCGCCGTGCCCTTTGGCACCATCAACTCGTTTTCCTTGGCCGTCATACCGCTGTTCATTCTGATGGGCTCTTTTGCCACGGTCGCAGGCATCACCACCGACCTCTTCAGAATGGCCTATGTGTGGATTGGCGGCCTGCGTGGCGGCCTGGCCATGGCCACTGTGATGTCTTCGGCAGCCTTCGGCGCGGCTTCGGGCTCGACCATTGTCAACGCCGCCGTATTCACAAAAATGGCGATGCCGGAAATGGCGCGCTTCGGCTACGACATCCGCTTGAATGCCGGCTGCATCGCCGCTGCCGGCACCCTGGCTGCGCTGATTCCGCCGAGCATCCTGATGGTGGTCTACGCGGTGATCACCGAGCAGTCGATCGGCAAGCTCCTGATCGCCGGCGTGGTGCCGGGAATCCTCACGGCACTGATCTATTGCGGCGGCATCTACATCCTGGCACGGGTGCGCCCCGACATGGCGCCCCTGGCCAACCTCAAATTCAGCTGGGCCGAAAGATTGCAGTCGCTGCAGGGCGTCTCCGGCATCGTGGTTCTGTTCGTGCTGGTGGTAGGCGGCATCTATGGCGGCTACTTCCCGGCCACCTATGCCGGCGCGGTAGGGGCATTCGGCGCATTCCTTATCGCGCTCTCGAAGCGGCGCCTGGGCATGAAACCGCTGCTCGAAGTTTTGAAAGAGGCCGCGGTGACCACATCGGTGATCTTCATCGTGGTGGTGGGCGGCATCCTGTTTGCGCGCTTTCTCACCTATTCGGGGTTGGTGACCACGATTTCCACCGCGATGATCGGCCTGGGCCTGGGCAAGTATTCCTACCTGTTCGGCTTCGTGCTGCTGTTTCTCGTCCTGGGCTGCTTCCTGGAACCAATCGCCATCATGGTGATGACCTTGCCGATCATGTTCCCTGTGTTGAAGGAAGCCGGCTTCGATCCAATCTGGCTGGGCGTGATCGCAGTCAAGTTGGCCGAGATCGGCGTGCTCACCCCGCCGGTGGGACTCAACGTCTTTGTGGTCAAGAGTTCGTCGCCCATACCGGTCACGCTGGGACAGGTCTTCGCCGGGGTGACGCCATTCATCGTGCTCGATTTTCTTTCGCTAGGGCTGTATGTGGCCTTCCCGGGGATGATCACCTGGTTGCCCAACCTCACCGCACCCTGAGGGTCAGGCACCAACCGGCGCCACCGATTGAGCGGGCGGCCGGCTTGCGGATTCGGCCTGGCCCGGCCAACCACTCACCACGACAAGGAGCGCTGGCATGAAACGCGGCTATGCCAACACCCCGGAAGGGCAGATCCACACTTACAGCCATGGCCGCGGCGCACCGCTGCTCTTGCTGCATGAGACACCGCGATCGGCCTGGAGCTTCGCGCCCCTGATGAAGCTTATGGGCGGCAAATTCAGTTGCCTGGCGCCAGATACCCTGGGCTTCGGCATGTCGGATGCGCCGCCGCCCAAGGGCAAGATCGAGGACCTCGCCCGCAGCATGATTCACGTGCTCGATGAACACGGTATCGAACGCACCCATGTGCTGGGTTTTCACACCGGCAACAAGATCGCAGCCGCGATGGCGGCCGCCTATCCCGAGCGCATCGACCGCGTGATCCTGATTGGCATGACCCACAGCCTGGTGGTGTCGCGCAAGCAGCGCAACGCGGCCATCATGAACATCGTGCGCCGCCACATGGACAACTACGCCGAAAACAGCGATGGCTCGCACCTGCTGCGCAACTGGGCCTCCGATTTCAATGCCTTGTCCGGGGTCTGGTGGAACCCGGCGATCATGACCGGGCGCCGCATTACCGATGCCGCGCTGCGCGGCCAGGAAGCGCGCATGGTCGAAATGATTCAATGCCGGCGCGCCATCGCGCAGGTGTATTCGATGAATTTCGACTTCGATTTCGCCGCCACGCTGCGCCGGGTGAAAGCGCCGACCCAGGTGATCGAATGCCGCGTGCCGGAAGAAGCCCACCTGGGCGCACAGGGCCCGAAGATGATGAAGTTGCTCAAGCACGGTGAACTG